>JBJEZV010000280.1:0-4017 GCA_051887595.1 Comamonas sp. | reverse complement strand
GTGAAGAACGCCAAGGCCGGTCAAGTGCAGTTCCGCGTGGACAAGGCCGGTATCATCCACTCGACCATCGGTCGTCGTTCGTTCGACAACGACAAGCTGCAGGGCAACCTGGCTGCTTTGATCGAAGCTCTGAACAAGGCTAAGCCTGCTTCGAGCAAGGGTCTGTATCTGCGCAAGGTCGCGGTTTCCTCCACCATGGGTGTGGGTGTTCGCGTCGACGCGCAGTCCATCGCAGCTTAATTGCTAAAATATTTGGTTCTGCCCGAAAGGGTAGAGCCGATGTGGTGGGCTATGGGGCTTTTTAAAAGCCCCATAGGTCATCCAAGACCGCTGGTGTGGCTTGCCACTTAATACTTCCAGCGCAGATGGCGATCCCGCTGCAGATGGATGAATGTCCTCTAACAGTTGGTCGCTGCAATAAGAGCGTATGTGGAGCTTGCTCTGTATACGCATTTTAAGGAGTAGACCTTGAGTCTGAATCGCAGTGAGAAAGAAGCGGTCATCAGTGAAGTGACCAGCCTCGCCGCTAAAGCTCAAACGCTTGTGATCGCGGAATACCGTGGCATCACGGTCGCCGACATGACCAAACTGCGTGCTGATGCTCGCAGCAAGGGTGTGAGCCTGAGCGTGTTGAAGAACACCCTGGCCCGCCGTGCTGTCGCCGGCAGCCAGTTTGAAGTGGTGGCTGACCAGATGACTGGTCCCCTGATCTATGGCTTCTCTGAAGACGCAGTTGCTGCAGCTAAGGTTGTGGCTGACTTCGCGAAGACCAACGACAAGTTGGTGATTCGCGGTGGTGCGTTTGCAGGTAAAGCCCTGGACGTGGACGGTGTGAAGCAACTGGCGAACATTCCTTCCAAGGAAGTTCTGCTGGCACAACTGTGCGGCTTGCTTATGTCCCCCATGTCGCGTACAGCCGTTGTGCTGGGCGCACTGGCGGCAAAGAAGAGCGAAGGCTCTGCCGAAGTGGCAGCCGAAACAGCCGAAGCTTAAGCGCTCGGCAAACCAACAAATTTGTTAGGAAATCAAAATGGCATTCGATAAAGACGCATTCTTGACCGCCCTGGACAGCATGACTGTTCTGGAACTGAACGACCTGGTGAAGGCAATTGAAGAGAAGTTTGGCGTGAGCGCTGCTGCTATGGCCGCTCCTGCTGCTGCTGGTGGCGGTGCCGCTGCTGCTGCAGAAGAAAAGACCGACTTCAACCTGGTGTTGGCTGACGCTGGCTCCAACAAGGTGTCCGTGATTAAGGTTGTGCGTGAAATCACCGGCCTGGGTCTGAAGGAAGCCAAGGACATGGTCGACGGCGCTCCTAAGGTTCTGAAGGAAGGCATGCCCAAGGCCGACGCTGAAGCAGCTGCTAAGAAGCTGACCGAAGCTGGTGCTAAGGCTGAACTGAAGTAATTCAGCTCAATCCTGAGGCTGGAGTGTCTGAAAAGGCACTCCAGCCTTTGGTGCTTGTGGATTGCGCTTTTACAGAGCACACTAGAAAGCCTGCTGTGATGCAGTTTTTCTAGTGTCTTCTGACAACCCGACAGCAGAAGACGCCTTGGTTCGGGCGATGTGCAATGCATCGTCGTCAGCCATGGTTGGTAGTGGCCAACCGCCAAGCCAGTAAATACGCGTGCGCTTTATTTGCTGGACAGTGTCGTCGCAGACCCAGGACTCATGTCTTTGCCCGGAGATCTCATGGCCTATTCTTACACCGAACGCAAGCGAATTCGCAAGAGTTTCGGCAGCCGCGACAGCGTGCTCGAAGTGCCTTACCTGCTGCAGATGCAAAAAGATGCCTATACCGCATTCTTGCAAGCAGATGTGCCCCCCAAAAAACGTACGATGGAAGGCCTGCAAGCGGCTTTCGAATCGGCATTTCCTATCGTCTCCCACAACGGTTTCGTGGAGATGAAGTTTGTTGAATACAACTTGGCCAAGCCTGCGTTTGACGTGCGCGAATGCCAGACACGTGGCCTGACGTTTGCGTCGGCCGTGCGTGCCAAGGTTCAACTGATCATCTATGACCGTGAGTCTTCGACTGCCCAATCCAAGGTGGTTAAGGAAGTCAAGGAGCAAGAGGTCTACATGGGCGAAGTGCCCCTGATGACTGACAAGGGCTCCTTCATCATCAACGGTACTGAGCGTGTGATCGTGTCTCAGCTGCACCGTTCGCCTGGCGTGTTCTTTGAACACGACAAGGGCAAGACCCATAGCTCGGGCAAGCTGCTGTTCTCGGCACGCATCATCCCTTACCGTGGCTCTTGGCTGGACTTTGAATTTGACCCCAAGGACCTGCTGTACTTCCGCGTGGACCGTCGCCGCAAGATGCCGGTGTCGATCCTGCTGAAGGCCATCGGCATGAACCCCGAGCAGATCCTGGCGCACTTCTTTGTCAACGACAACTTCCGTCTGATGGACAGCGGCGCACAAATGGAATTTGTGGCCGACCGTCTGCGCGGCGAAGTGGCGCGTTTTGACATCACCGACAAGTCGGGCAAGGTCGTCGTCGCCAAGGACAAGCGCATCACCGCGCGTCACACCCGCGAGCTGGAGCAATCGGGCACCAAGTACGTGAGCGTGCCTGAGGACTTCCTGATTGGTCGTGTGCTGGCCAAGAACATCATTGACCCTGACACCGGTGAAATCATCGCCAAGGCCAATGAAGAGTTGACTGAAGCCGTGTTGAAGAAGCTGCGCAGCGCTGGCATTCAAGACATTCAGTGCATCTACACGAACGAGTTGGACCAGGGCGCCTACATTTCGCAAACCCTGCGCACCGATGAAACCGTGGACGAGTTTGCTGCACGCGTGGCCATCTACCGCATGATGCGCCCTGGCGAGCCTCCTACCGAGGACGCCGTGCAGGCCCTGTTCCACCGCCTGTTCTACAACCCAGACACCTACGATCTGTCGCGCGTGGGCCGTATGAAGTTCAACGCCCGTGTGGGCCGCGAAGGTGCTACGGGCTCCATGGTGCTGTCCAACGAAGACATCTTGGCTGTGGTCAAACTGTTGGTGGACCTGCGCAACGGCAAGGGTGAAGTCGACGACATCGACCACTTGGGTAACCGCCGCGTGCGTTGCGTGGGCGAGCTGGCCGAAAACCAGTACCGCACCGGTCTGGCGCGTATCGAAAAGGCTGTGAAGGAGCGTTTGGGTCAAGCAGAGCAAGAGCCTCTGATGCCCCACGACCTGATCAACTCCAAGCCTATTTCTGCAGCGCTGAAGGAGTTCTTCGGTGCTTCGCAGCTGTCGCAGTTCATGGACCAGACCAACCCTCTGGCCGAAATCACCCACAAGCGCCGTGTTTCGGCCCTTGGCCCAGGTGGTTTGACCCGCGAACGCGCAGGCTTTGAAGTGCGTGACGTGCACGTGACCCACTACGGTCGCGTGTGCCCAATTGAAACGCCTGAAGGTCCAAACATTGGTCTGATCAACTCTTTGGCGCTGTACGCTCGTTTGAACGAGTACGGCTTCATCGAGACACCTTACCGTCGCGTGGTCGACGGCAAGGTGACCATGGAAATTGACTATCTGTCCGCCATTGAAGAAGGCAAGTATGTGATCGCTCAGGCCAATGCCGAGCTGGACGCAGAAGGCCGTTTGGTGGGTGAGTTGGTGTCGGCCCGTGAAAAGGGCGAATCCACCTTGCTGTCGCCTGAGCGCGTGCAGTACATGGACGTGTCGCCTGCACAGATCGTGTCGGTGGCGGCTTCCCTGATTCCGTTCTTGGAGCACGACGACGCGAACCGCGCGTTGATGGGCGCCAACATGTCGCGTCAGGCGGTGCCTGTGCTGCGTCCTGAAAAGCCCGTGGTCGGTACCGGTATCGAGCGTGTGGCGGCTGTGGACTCGGGCACGGTGGTGACGGCACGCCGTGGCGGTATCGTGGATTACGTCGATGCAACCCGCATCGTGATCCGGGTGAACGACCAAGAAGCGGTGGCTGGCGAAGTCGGTGTGGATATCTACAACCTGATCAAGTATCAGCGTTCGAACCAAAACACCAACATCCACCAGCG
>JBJEZV010000279.1:0-4019 GCA_051887595.1 Comamonas sp. | reverse complement strand
CCCTTGAACTCACCCGTCGCAATCTTTTCTTTCCAGATGGCAGGGCCAGTGATGTGGGCGCTGGTGCCGCCAGCGTCTACAGCCACGGTGACGGGCATGTCGACCACATCAAATTCGTAGATGGCTTCCATGCCCAGGTCTTCAAAGCCCACCACCTTGGCGTGCTTGATGGCCTTGGAGACGAGGTAAGCAGCGCCGCCCACGGCCATCAGGTAGGCCGATTTGTGCTCCTTGATGGCTTCGATGGCGACGGGGCCGCGCTCGGACTTGCCGATCATGGCGATCAGGCCGGTCTTTTCCAACATCATGTTGGTGAACTTGTCCATGCGGGTGGCGGTGGTAGGGCCTGCAGGGCCAACCACTTCGTCACGCACAGGGTCCACAGGGCCGACGTAGTAGATCACGCGGTTGGTGAAGTCCACGGGTAACTGCTCGCCCTTGGCCAGCATATCTTGGATGCGCTTGTGGGCGGCGTCGCGGCCAGTGAGCATCTTGCCGTTCAGGAGCAGCGTGTCGCCGGGCTTCCAGCTGGCAACTTCTTCCTTGGTCAAGGTGTTCAGGTCGACGCGCTTGGACTTGTTGTAGTCAGGCGCCCAGTCCAGCTTGGGCCAGACGTCCAGCGATGGTGGATCGAGGTACACGGGGCCAGAGCCATCGAGCACAAAGTGGGCGTGGCGGGTCGCGGCGCAGTTAGGGATCATGGCCACAGGCTTGGAAGCTGCGTGCGTGGGGTACATGTTGATCTTCACGTCCAGCACTGTAGTCAGGCCACCCAGACCCTGCGCGCCAATGCCCAGTGCATTGATCTTTTCGTACAGCTCAATGCGCAACTTTTCCACGTCGTCCAGCTCAGCGCCCGAGGCAGCTTTTTGCTGGAGTTCGTACATGTTCAGGTCTTCCATCAGGCTTTCTTTGGCCAGCAAAACCGCTTTTTCTGCCGTGCCGCCAATGCCGATGCCGATCATGCCGGGTGGGCACCAGCCTGCGCCCATGGTGGGGATGGTCTTGAGCACCCAGTCGACCAAGTTGTCGCTGGGGTTCATCATGATCATCTTGGACTTGTTCTCCGAGCCGCCGCCCTTGGCCGCAACGGTCACTTCCACGGTATTACCAGGAACGATCTGCACGTTAATGACGGCAGGCGTGTTGTCCTTGGTGTTCTTGCGCTTGAACTGGGGGTCCGCCACCACGGAGGCACGCAAGGTGTTGTCGGGGTGGTTGTAGGCACGACGCACGCCTTCGTTGATGGCGTCTTCCAGGCCCATGGTGAAGCCGTCCCACTTCACATCCATTCCCACCTTCAGGAACACGTTGACGATGCCGGTGTCCTGGCAGATGGGGCGCTGGCCGGTAGCGGCCATCTTGGAGTTGGTCAGGATCTGCGCCATCGCATCCTTGGCGGCAGGGCTTTGCTCACGCTCGTAAGCACGGGCCAGATGCTGGATGAAATCCGGTGTGTGGTAGTAGCTGATGTACTGGAGGGCACCTGCGACGGAGTCGATCAGGTCCTGCTGTCGGATGGAGGTGGTCATCGTGAAGCTTCTTCGGTTTGTGTGCGCCGCCCGCAGGCTGCGGTGGTGAGAAAACTTCGTGATTATCGACCCAACTGGCACTTTGTGCGAGGCAAAGTCCTACAACTCTTATATAGGACTTAGCTTCTAGCGAGCAGATGTGCCCGCAGGCTTCATCGCAGCCGCATATGCGGCGCGCAACCCCACGACAAACCCATGGCTGGCGATGCGGATGCTTCTTTGCATGTGGGCACAGCGGCATTGGCCCACGACAACAAGGCGGCTGCATCCATGGGCTGCGCAAAGAAAAAGCCCTGCAACTCATCGCAGCGCATGCTGCGCAAGATGTCGCGTTGCGCAGCGGTTTCCACGCCTTCGGCCACCACACGCAAGCCCAAGGCGTGCGCCAGGTGAATCACGGCTTGCACCACGGCACGCGCTGAGGGGCTGGTGGTGACATCGCGCACAAAGCTGCGATCAATTTTGAGTTGCTGCGCAGGCAATTGGCGCAAGTAACTCAAGCTGGAGTAGCCCGTACCAAAGTCATCGATCGAGATGAACACGCCCAGCGCTTGCAGCGCTTTGAGCGTGCGCTGGCTGGCTTGGGTGTCTTCCATGACCACCGACTCGGTAATTTCACACAGCAACTGATCGGCGCGAATGCCATGGCTGGCAATGGCATGCCCGATGTGCGCGGCCAAGCCTTCGCTGCGCAACTGCTGGGCTGAGACATTGATAGCGGCACGCAGATACAGCCCTTGGCGCGTCCATTGCGCCAATTGGCGGCAAGTTTCATCAATTACCCAATGGCCCAAAGGCTGGCTCAGGCCAGAGCGCTCTGCCAGCGGAATAAACACATCAGGGCTGAGCGTGCCGCGCGCAGGATGGTTCCAGCGCAACAAGGCTTCGACGCCAGCAATACATCCACTGCAAGCATTTACCTTGGGTTGGTACACCAGCTGCAGTTGCTGCAGCTCCAACGCTTGGTGCAAGTCCGATTGCAAGGCCATTTGCTCGCTGCTGTCGATGTCCATGTGCGGCGCATAGACCACCAGGTTGTGGCCTCCGCTGCGTTTGGCCGCGTACATGGCCGCATCGGCACGCGCCACCAGATGGGCGCCATCGGCATGGTCAGGGCACACGGCAATACCAATCGATGCCGAAATGCGCAGCGATTTGCCCGCCACTTCAAATGGCTGGGCCAACGCATCCAGCACACGCTGCGCCACTACCATGCAATCGTCTACGGTATGCACGTCTTCGAGCAACAGCAAAAACTCGTCGCCACCCACACGTGCCACGGTGTCACTGGCGCGAGACTGGGCCTTCAAGCGCTGTGCAACGCCCAGCAATACTTGGTCGCCCATGGCATGGCCAAAGGAGTCGTTGATGGGTTTAAAGCCATCCAAGTCGACAAACATGGCCGCCAGTCGCTCTTGCACACCGTGGTGGTTGGCACGTGCAGCGCGGGCCAACGCGCTTTTGAGCCGCTCTTCCAGCAGCAAGCGGTTAGGCAAATTGGTCAACGGATCGGTAAAGGCGCGCTCGCGCAACGCAGCATTGGCGCGCTGCAACTGCAGGTTACTGGCTTGCAGCGATTGGGTGAGTTCTTGCGCCGTGCTTTGCAAGCGCGCATCCAGCTGCTGCGTGAGCCATGTCACCATGAGCAACATGCCGGTGGTAATGGTAATGATGGCTGTGAGTTCTGGCCCACCCAGCGCATCAGCAGTCAAACACACGCTGTCAGCAGGAAAGGCCGCGGCGGCCATGCCGATGTAATGCATGCCGCAAATCGCGACCGCCATCACTACCGCGGCCGTAGTTTGGAAAAGCCACAGCACTTTGCCTTGCAAGCGGCACATGGCTCGAAACATGGACAGGGCTGCTGCACTCGCTAACACAGCCACCAACACCGACAGCACCACCAGGCGCAGATCCCAAACAATGGGAATCGTCATGTGCATGGCGTGCATGCCCAAATAGTGCATGCCTGCCACACCGCCACCCATACTGAAAGCACCCAGCCACCAAAGGCCTTGGTTGTGTGAGCGTGATGCCACCCACAAGGCTATGGCCGAGCTAAGCACCGCCGCTGCCCATGACAGCAAGGTCATGGTGCCGTCGTAGCCCAGCGTAATGGGCAGCTCAAATGCCTGCATGCCGATAAAGTGCATGGCCCAAATCCCGGTGCCCATAACCACAGAGCCACAGCCCCACCACAAATGGCTAATTCGCCCCGTGTTCAAAAACACGCGACGCGCCAATCCCAGCGTGACAAAAGAAGCCAATGCTGCAATAAAGAAAGAGGCAAGCACCACCCACGGGCTGTAAGTAGGGGCCATGAAAGCGCCTACCGATAAATTCACCATAAAGCACTATTTGCCTGCTGACTGCTGTTTACAGGCATTTCCGAAAACTACGAAGAAAGAAGAGTGGCGAATGTAGCGCTGCGCCCTAAGCTATTGTTTTTACTATTTGTAACCGCACTTCTGTGTGGATCGTTAATCC
>JBJEZV010000278.1:1186-32253 GCA_051887595.1 Comamonas sp. | reverse complement strand
TAGCCTACTTAAAAGATCCCACCGGGCACAAATTGTGTTTAGTTTATCGACCTACTAAGACCAATTAATTTAAAAAAATCCGGCGGGCCATAAAATGCCGGATTTTCATAATTTATATTTTAAATAGAATTTAAAATATAAATGCTTTAGAAAAAGTTTAATAAAACAATTTTCTAAAGTCGATAATATCAAAACAACTAGTAAATTAAATACATCTAAAAAATCGACGGAAAAATAAATATTACCGCATATAAATTATAGAAAAATACCTACATAATTTTCAGAATTTCTTTACACCAATATTAAAAAATCTTAATCCAAGAAAAATAACTACTATTTGTTTTCATTCTTATAAGAAAATATAAATGACAATTTCTTGCAAAAGTAGCAAAATGTTTTTTAAGTTGTTTTTAAAGATGGCATGCACTAAAGATTAGCGCCCCTGATGCCTATTCGTAGTCGGCACTTAATTTGAAGCCGATTTCATCTAGAGAGACCAGCGTCTAAATAGGCGACCACACATAGAGTGCGCCCTCCTAAAGAAGACCTTCATGCATCTAAAAAAGATGCTTGCTCAATCATTCAGGAGCATCCATGTATCAGACCATAGTGACGAGTTACAGCCCGATTCATGTGGTACTTTCTTTGCTATGCGCTTTGATGGGCGCATACACAGCATTGGCCTGCGTCTATAAATTACTGGCATATCGAAAAGCCCATATCACTTATCGACTGAACCGCGTGACAGGCAAAAATTTAGATGCTGCAGCAGAGCTTCCAAGCAACCACATGTATTTTTTGACGCTCTTAGTGGCAGGCGTCGCATTTGGCGGCTTGGGCGTATGGGCCATGCACTTTATTGGCACACTGGCTTGGCAATTGCCCGTCGAGGTCAATTACTCTGTCCAAGAATCTGTCCTGTCTTTGCTTGCCGCAGTGGCGGCTGCTACATGGGGATTAGGCATTGTGGCCGCTAACCCCGGCAGTAAATTGCGTCTAGTACTGGCGGGGGCTATTCTCGGCATGGGTGTTAGTGCCATGCACTATCTCGGAATGAACAGCATGCAGTTTGACGGTTTCTTTATCTGGAACTGGAATTTAGTACTACTGTCATGTGCCATTGCCTTCTTTGCAGCGACTAGCGCACTTTGGCTGGCTTTTGCAACCACCAGCAATTCAGCGCGCTGGACTGCTGCTGTGCTCATGGGGGGCGCGGTTGGAGCTATGCATTACACAGGGATGGCTGCAGCCCAGGTCATCTGCACCACAGCACCTGAACTCGCCACGGTGAACAGCCCGTTGATCAGCATGCCGCAGCTACCTATTTTGCTTGTGATGCTGATCGTCGTAATCAGCTTCATCATCGCGTTGGATAAAGTGTATAGCCGGAAATTTCAAGTTTGAGATCGACAAATTACAAGCAAAAAACCCGCGTCAGCTAGGCTATCGCGGGTTCTTGAAATTGGACGGCGACTCTTACGCGATCACCGTATTACGGCAGAACGTCTCTGCAGCTGTCACTTGTATTTTTCTCGTCGAAGTGCTCGACGTACTGGCGTGAGATCAGCATTGTTTGCGCAAACAACCCTTGGATTTTATACACAAACGGCATTCCTTGTACGAGCTTCGATTGATCGCCTTTTTTGAGCTCTGATCCCCTGAACAGCCTAAAAAGCTTTCCACATCTGACTCCAACGCACTTCTATGCCGCACTGAGCACTAGCGGAACTACCTATCCTCCATACTGGCGACTTGGATAAACCCAGGCAACTAAGTGCCAGGCATATAAAGGAAAAGGCGTGCAATCAGCAAGCGATCAATGGTTCGACGAGGCGTATTACCAGCGCTTTTATTACGACAAAAAGACCAGCGTGGTCGATCCTGAACACATTGAACGACTCAGCACTTTTGTGTGCAGTTATTTGAAGTACTTGCGTATCCCGGTGACCCGTGCGCTTGACCTAGGCTGTGGAATAGGCCTATGGAAGGACGCGCTGCTCAGGCAATTTCCCGGCTGTAGCTACCACGGCGTGGAATTGAGCGAATATTTGTGCGGCAAACTTGGGTGGGAACGCGGCTCTGTCGTCAATTTTCAAAGCAGCCAATCTTACGATTTGGTGATCTGCCAAGGTGTTTTGCCCTACCTTAGCCCAGCTGATCTCAAGCTTGCACTCAAAAATCTGGGACATCTTTCTCATGGCGCCTTGTACGTAGAAGCAGTCACTCGGGAAGACTACGAGCAAGACATCATCGATGAAGATCTGACGGACCCTCGGATTTTTCGTCATCGTGCTGCCTTATACCGACAAGGCCTTTCGCAAAACTTCCGCGAGTTAGGTGGTGGTCTTTGGATGAGCAGAAAGTCTACGGTCCCAGTCTTTGAGTTGGAATGTACACACCAAGGTCGTTAAAACTAGCCTACCCAAGGCTCTGCTGCTGCTTGTTTATCACTAACGCATAAAGATTTTTCAGCGTTCCCTGATCGGAGGCAGATTAGGCAGGCTTTTCATCTCAAAACGTGGCGCGAACCAGTGGCATGACAAACAGCGACAATCGGCGTCTAGCCATGAATGAAACTCCTCCCCCATTTCCGCATGCTGTTGCAAAACTGCGTGATCAGCGCCTTTTACGTAGCACACGCCCTTTTTTAGCACGTGGTGGCCCCAAGGGTGATCGCTGCCATGGTTGTCGACTTCGATTGACACATTGCATGTGTGCGCTGCGTCCATCTCTAGCAACCGATGCTGGCATTTGTCTCATCATGCACGATGCCGAGCCACTCAAACCTAGCAACACCGGCTGGTTGATCGCTGATGTCGTGCAAGATACTTACGCCTTTGGCTGGAGCCGGATCACCGTAGACCCAGCACTGCAATCCTTGTTGGAAGATCCACAATGGCAACCTTATGTCGTCTTCCCTGCAGAATTCGTTGAACCAGCAGAGCGCGTTCTACAGCATTTACTGCCTACTCCACGCGAGACAAGTTCACAAAAAAGACCTCTATTCATCCTCTTGGATGCCACGTGGTCAGAGGCACGAAAGATGTTCAGAAAGAGCCCTTTCCTGAACAAATTCCCCGTTTTAAGTCTTCACCCAGAGCAGTTTTCACGCTACCAGTTAAGGCGCTCTAATCGTCAAGATCATTTTTGCACCAGCGAAGTGGCTGCTTTATGTTTGGAACTCAGCTCCTCACCTTTAGATCGCCGCGCCGGCCAAGTGCTAGAGCGTTATCTGGAGGTGTATACCCACCATTATTTGTGCGCAAAAAACCAAGTGCATCCTAATCTGCAAAGCTCATCTCATTTGCAACTGGCTCACCTTCAAACCAAAGCCATGTTGATGTCTTAAGGGTGTGGGTGCCCCTTATAGATATAGGCTCGCCAAACTTTTATTGCAAGGTTTCTTTGCTCGCGTTGGGGAGCAATAAGGGCATTACAGCAACTCCCTCCTCAATCAATTTAACGGCCTTTTGCACAGTAGCCTGGCCGCGAATAGCGCGATCAGGCTCTTCACCGTGGTGCATGCGCAGAGCGACTTCGGCAAAGTCTGTGCCAACATCTTCAGATTGCGCCACGACACGCCGTGACATATCCAACCATGCTGCCTGCAGTGCTCGCAAATTCTGGGTTGGGGGCGCTGTTGGAATGTCTTTGTTTTTTGGGTGCGGCACAGCTTTAGCGCCGAGGTTCAACCTTGGAGCGCTTAACCCTTTTCGTAAGTCTTGGCTGCCACACATAGGGCACTCCAGCAAACCTCGCTCCATCTGCGAGCGGAAATCATCTTCTGAACCAAACCATGCTTCAAAAACGTGTTCAGAAGGACAGCACAGGTCAAAGACCTTCATACAACTTGAGCGAAAATTAAAGGCCAATTACAGTTCACAGACCACCTACAACTTTTACCTTTTGCGCCTGGGGCCAAGATAGCGCCACACAAAGCCTGGAAAAGCCAAAGTTAGAAATAGGGTCGCCGTGACAGCGTAGAACTCCCAGCCTTGGGTAAAAATTTGCCCGGCCCGTTGCTCTAGCCAAGTTGCAACACAACCCACGAGCACATAGAGCACAACCAATTCCAACAAACGCAACCAAACGGTTTTATTGGCTGCCTTGCTACGCGGTCCAATGAGCAAAATACGTTCGTTCACAAAAGGCAAATTGGCGGCCACGAGGGCCGCCAATATTACGAACCAAATTGAAGCGGTTTGAGTCACGCTTCGTATTATGGGTCAAGATGCCAAAGCACGGACAATGGAATCAGCGCACAGTGTCATCAATCCACCAGGAACAATACCCAGGATCAGAACAAGTGCGCCATTGACTGTCAAAACAGCGCGGACATCCCATGGAGCAGATACCGTGGTGGCAGTCAAAGGCGCATCAAAATACATCACCTTCACAACGCGCAAATAGTAGAAAGCGCCAATGAGGGACATGATGACGGCAAAAACTGCCAAGCCAATATAGAAGCCTTCACCTGAAGCAACCAATGCTTGCAAAACAGAAAGCTTGGCATAGAAGCCCACCAATGGCGGAATACCTGCCATCGAGAACAAACAAGCGGCCATGATGCCTGCGTACAGTGGGCTGCGCTGGTTCAAGCCAGCCAAGTCAGCAATCTCTTCACTTTCAAAACCTTCGCGCGACAACAATAAAATCACGCCAAATGTGGCCAGTGTTGTCAACACATACGTCACCACATAAAACATCGAAGAGCTGTATGCATTAGCAGCACGTGTCGGATCCACTTCGCTACCGATGACTCCTGACAGCAAACCCAGCAATACAAAACCCATCTGCGAAATGGTCGAATAGGCCAACATACGCTTCAGATTGGTCTGTGCAATTGCCGCCAGGTTACCGATTAGCAGCGAGGCAATCGCCAGTACCGCCAGCATTTGCTGCCAGTCAAATGCCAGAGGCAACATGCCGTCCACCAACAGGCGAATCACGATCGCAAACGCAGCCAGCTTGGGAGCACCGCCAATCAACGCTGTGATGGCAGTAGGTGCACCTTGGTAGACATCAGGCACCCACATGTGGAAAGGTGCTACGCCCAATTTGAACGCCAACCCAGCTACTACGAACACCAGGCCAAACACCAGCACTTGGTGCTTGAGTTCACCCGAGCTGATGGCCTTGAACACTTCGCCAATGTCCAGCGAACCAGTTGCGCCATAGACCATGGACAAACCGTAGAGCAAGAAGCCCGATGCCAGCGAACCCAGCACAAAGTATTTCATCGCAGCTTCTGTGGCGATGGTGTGATCGCGGCGAAGTGCCACCAGTGCGTAGCTGGCCAGCGTCAACAACTCCAGACCCAGATAGATCATCAGCAAGTTGTTGGCGCTGATCATGATGAACATGCCCAGCAAAGCAAAAGTAGACAAGCTAAAGAGCTCGCCGCCGCGCAGCATGTCACGGTCTGCCGCGTACGGACGGGCGTAGACCAGAGTCACCATCATGGCAACGGTAGCAAAGCACTTAAGCCAGTTACCCATGGCGTCAGAAACCACCATGTTGCTCCAACCATAGAAAGTGTTACCGCTCAATGCATAGTTAGCTTGCATGATGGCCACAACAGCCAAGGTCAACATGGTCAGAACATAGGTGCCGCTGCGGCGGGCGCTTTTCACACCCAAATCCACCAACGTAATCACGCACCCCATGATGAAGAGCACGATCTCAGGGTAGATCGAAAGCCAGCTGATGTTGTCAATCATCTCAATCTCTCAGTTCAGTCTGGTCAAGGAAGCTTGGATTGGGCTACGTGCTTGAGCAGCTCCGCCACCGAGGGATCCATCACATCCGTAAAGGGCTTGGGGTAAAGGCCCATGTAGAGCACGGCAACGGCCAAGATCGCCAAAATCAAGAACTCACGGCAACCGATGTCGTCGAGGTTCTTCACGTTGTCGTTGGTTACAGGGCCGAGGTATACACGCTTGTACATCCACAAGGTGTAGGCAGCGCCAAAGATCAGCGCAGTCGCTGCCAGCAGGCCCACCCAGAAGTTGAATTGCACAGCGCCCAGAATCACCATCCACTCGCCCACAAAACCAGCGGTCGCCGGCAAGCCGCAGTTGGCCATGGCAAACAGCAAAGCAAACGCTGCGAACTTGGGCATGGTGTTCACTACGCCACCGTAGGCTGCGATTTCACGCGAGTGCACGCGGTCATACAGCACGCCGATACACAGGAACATGGCGCCAGACACAAAACCGTGGGCAATCATCTGTACGATGCCGCCAGCCACGCCCAGATCGTTGAAGATGAAGAAGCCCAGTGTTACAAAGCCCATGTGTGCCACGGACGAATATGCCACCAGCTTTTTCATGTCCTTTTGCACCAAGGCCACCATGCCCACGTAGATCACAGCGATCAGCGACAGCGCAATCATCAGCCACGCCCATTCACGCGAAGCGTCAGGCGCGATAGGCATAGAAAAACGCAGGAAACCGTAGGCACCCAACTTCAGCATGATGGCCGCCAGCACAGCAGAGCCGCCGGTAGGCGCTTCCACGTGCACGTCAGGCAACCAAGTGTGTACGGGGAACATGGGCACCTTCACCGCGAATGCAGCAAAGAAGGCAAAGAACACCAAAGTCTGTGGCAACGAACCCAATGGGAGTTTGTGCCACGTCTGGATGTCGAAGCTACCGCCCGAAACGTTGTACAGGTAAATAATGGCCACCAAGGTGAGCAGCGAGCCCAGCAAGGTGTACAGGAAGAACTTGAACGCCGCGTAGATCTTGTTTGGGCCGCCCCAGATACCAATGATCAGGTACATAGGGATCAGGGTCGCTTCAAAGAACACGTAGAACAGCAAGCCGTCCAGTGCCGAGAACACACCCACCATCAGGCCTGACAGCACCAGGAATGCACCCATGTACTGGTTGACACGCTCGGTGATGTTTTCCCAAGACGCCAACACCACGATCACAGTGATGAAGGCTGTCAGCGGCACAAACCAGAACGACAGGCCATCCAGACCCAGGTGGTAGTGGATGTTGAAGCGTTCAATCCACAGCAGCTTCTCGACGAACTGCATGTTCGCCGAAGAAGTGTCAAAGCCGGTGTACAGCGGCACCGTGACCAGCAGGCCCAAGATAGAGCCAATCAGCGCGACCCAGCGCACGCCACGTGCGCAGGAGTCCTTGCCGAAGGCCAGCAGCAGGACACCAAAGACAATTGGTGTCCAAATGGCAAGACTCAACAAACCCATTTTTCTTCCTTACTTGTTGAGCCACACGAAGTAAGTCATGAGGACGAAGATGCCCAAGATCATGACCAACGCGTAGTGGTAGATGTAACCAGACTGGAACCAGCGGATCACTGAAGCGATCTTTCCCACCAGCTTCCAAGAGCCATTCACGACCGCACCATCAATGACGGCTTGATCGCCAGCCCTCCAGAACACGGTACCCAGTACGCGCGTGCCACGGGCAAAAATGTTCTCGTAGACCCAGTCCACGCCGTACTTGCCTTCCAACACTTGGTACAGACCGATCTTTTTAGAGAAGGCCATGACAGCTGCAGGAATCTCAGGCTTGACCATGTAGAAGATGTAGGACACCACGACACCCGCCAAAGCCAGCCAGAAAGGTGCTGTTTGGAAGCCATGCAGTGCCATAGGCAGCCATCCGTGGATGATGCTTTCCAAGTACTTCATAGAGGGATGCAGGTCGTGATTGACGTAAATCACACCCTTGAAGAAGTCTCCGAACAGCATGGGCATCAGCGCCAACGCACCAATGATCACCGAAGGCACTGCCAGCAAGACCAAAGGCAGCGTCACCACCCAAGGCGACTCATGGGGTTTGGCATCGTGGCCATGGCCGTGGTCGTCGTGACCATGCTCATCATGATGTGCATCAGGATTTTGGTCGTAACGCTCTTTACCGTGGAACACGATGAAATACAGGCGGAACGAGTAAAACGCTGTGATGAACACACCTGCCAACACTGCAAAGTTGGCAAAGCCAGCAGCTGGCAGATTCGAAGCATGGACCGCTTCAATAATCGCGTCCTTAGAGTAGAAACCGGAGAAGAACGGCGTACCGATCAACGCCAAGTTACCCAGCAAGAAAGTGATCCATGTGATGGGCATGTATTTGCGCACACCTCCCATCCAGCGGATGTCTTGGTTGTGGTGCATGCCCATGATCACGGAACCCGCTCCGAGGAACAGCAGCGCTTTAAAGAAAGCGTGGGTCATCAGATGGAAAGTAGCGACCGAGTAAGCCGACACGCCCAAAGCGATGGTCATGTAGCCCAGCTGCGACAGCGTGGAATACGCAATCACGCGCTTGATGTCGTTTTGAATGATGCCCAAGATACCCATGAACAGGGCTGTGATGGAGCCGATCACCAAAATGAAGTTCAGCGCCACATCTGACAACTCATACAAGGGCGACATGCGCGAGACCATAAAGATACCGGCCGTCACCATGGTCGCAGCGTGAATCAACGCCGAGATAGGTGTGGGACCTTCCATGGAGTCCGGCAGCCAGGCATGCAGCGGGAACTGCGCCGACTTGCCCATCGCACCGATGAACAAGCAAATCGCAGTGACGGTCACCAACGACCAATCTGTACCAGGCAAGGTCTGCGTCGCAAACTCAGGCAGTTTGGCAAAGATTTCGCTGTAGTTCAGCGTACCGGTATAAGCCGCGATCAAACCAATACCCAAGATGAAGCCAAAGTCACCCACGCGGTTGACCAAGAAGGCCTTCATGTTCGCGAAGATGGCAGTGGGTTTCTTGAAGTAGAAACCAATCAACAGGTACGACACCAGTCCCACTGCTTCCCAGCCGAAGAACAGCTGCAGCAGGTTGTTACTCATCACCAGCATCAGCATGGAGAAAGTAAACAGCGAGATGTACGAGAAGAAGCGGTTGTAGCCGTCATCTTCTTCCATGTAGCCCATGGTGTAGATGTGCACCATCAGCGATACAAAGGTCACCACGCACATCATCATGGCGGTGATGGAGTCGATCAGAAAGCCGACTTCCATCTTCAGGCTACCGATGCTCATCCACTCATAAATCGTGGCATTAAAGGTGGCACCTTCAAACACGACCGCCTTGAATGTCAAAGCAGAGAGAATGAAGGAAATCAGTACGCCCAAAATAGTGAGCGTGTGACTCGCTCCCCGACCAACCTTGTTGCCGCCAAAGGCGGTACCAAATATGCCTGCCAGCACAGAGCCCACTAGCGGAGCCAGCGGTACCGCCAGGAGCATGGATGCAGAAAGTGTTTGACTCATTCTTCAGAACCTTGCAAATACCGGCATCTCAACCCTTGAGGGTGTCGAGATCTTCCGCATTGATACTGGACTTGTTACGGAACAGCAGCACCAGGATGGCCAAGCCAATCGCTGATTCCGCTGCCGCCACTGTCAGGATGAAGAACACGAACACCTGGCCATGCATATCGCCCAGATAGTGCGAGAAGGCTACAAAGTTGGTGTTAACGGCCAAGAGCATCAATTCAATGCACATCAACAGAACGATCAGATTTTTCCGGTTCAGAAAAATGCCGATGACTGAGATGGCGAACAGCATGGCTCCCAGCGTCAGAAAGTGCCCGAGTGTGAGCGTCATTTTTTCTCCTCCACAGCGGCCTCACCCTCAGTCTCAGTGATCGCAATAGGCGCTTTGGTTGCGTCCATCTTGACCATGCTCAGACGGTCCTGAGCACGTACACGAACTTGAATTGCAGGGTTGATCGCTTTATTGGTGTCTTTGCGCTGACGCAGCGTCAGTGCAATGGCTGTAATCATTGCAACGAGTAGCAAGATCGCAGCAATTTCCACAGGGTAGAGATACTGGGTGTACAACAAACGTCCCAAAGCTTGGGTGTTCGAGTATGGGAGCACCTCCCCTTGCTGATTCAGGAGCTCTGCGACAGGTTTGGCTTCGTCAACTGTTCCAAAGCCTGCCATAAGTACAAGTGCCATTTCTGCAGCAACAACAGCACCCACAAAAGCAGCTACCGGGAAATGCTTCCAAAAGCCCTGCCGAACGCGGTCGATGCGGATATCCAACATCATCACCACGAACATAAACAGCACCATCACTGCGCCCAGATAAACCACCACCAAGGCGATGCCCAAGAACTCCGCCTTGAGCATGAGCCAAATAGCAGCAGCTTGCGAGAACGCAAGAATTAGATTGAGTACCGCGTGTACGGGGTTGCGCGAGGTAATAACTCGGAAGGCTGCAAAAAGCATGACTGCCGAGAAGAGATAAAAGAAACCAGTTTTGGCGTCCATGATTCGAATCTTTCTGGATCAGGAGCCGCTTTAGCGGTACTTGGCATCGGCTGCCTTGGCAGCTGCGATGTCAGCTTCGTAACGATCACCCACAGCCAGCAACATGTCCTTGGTGAAGTACAAGTCGCCGCGTTTTTCGCCGTGGTATTCAAAGATGTGCGTTTCGACGATCGAGTCCACTGGGCAGCTTTCTTCGCAGAACCCACAAAAGATGCATTTCGTCAAATCGATGTCATAGCGCGTCGTACGGCGTGAACCGTCATCGCGTACATCCGACTCGATGGTGATGGCCATCGCAGGACATACAGCCTCACACAATTTGCAAGCGATGCAACGCTCTTCACCGTTGTCATAACGGCGCAAAGCATGCAAACCACGGAAGCGTGGAGACAGTGGCGTTTTTTCTTCAGGAAATTGAATCGTCACGCGAGGCGCAAAAGCCTTGCGGCCTGTGAGCGCCATGCCCTTGAACAATTCCCAGAGCAAAAAGCTCTTGAAGAAGTCCTTGATAGAGAAAGGTGTAGCAGCAACAGCAGCCATTGGTGTCCCCGCTTAATTCCAAATGTTCCAAGGCGAGTGCAACCATGCACCCACGATGACCAGCCACACCAAGGTGACTGGGATGAAGATCTTCCAACCTAGACGCATGATCTGGTCGTAGCGGAAGCGCGGGAATGTGGCACGGATCCAGATGAACAGACTCACCACAAAAGCTGTCTTCGCAGCCAGCCAAATCCAGCCGGGAATAAACGACAGTGCTTCCACAGGAGGCAGCCATCCGCCCAAGAACATCGTCACGGCCAAGATGGACACCAGCCACATGCTGGCGTATTCAGCCAAGAAGAAGATGGCAAAGCCCATGCCCGAATACTCGACCATGTGACCAGCCACAATTTCCGATTCACCTTCCACGACGTCAAATGGGTGGCGATTGGTTTCTGCAACACCAGAAATCATGTAGATCATGAAAATGGGTAACAGTGGCAGCCAGTTCCAAGACAGGAAGCTCAGACCCAAGTCCGCAAACTGCCCTTGACCTTGGCTGAGCACAATCTGCGTGAGATTCATGCTGCCTGTGACCATGATGACCACCAAGAAACAGAAGCCCATGGCAATTTCATAGCTGATCATCTGCGCCGATGCGCGCAGTGCACCCAAGAAGGCGTACTTCGAGTTCGACGCCCAACCTGCAATGATCACGCCATACACCTCAATAGAGGTAATGGCCATGATCAGCAACAAGCCCGCATTCACATTGGCCAGAGCCACTTCGGGACCGAAAGGCACTGCCACCCATGCAGCCAGGGCTGGCATGATGGCCATCACAGGGCCGACATAGAACAAGCCCTTAGATGCCACCGTGGGCATGATCAATTCTTTGGTCAGCAGCTTCAAACCGTCAGCCATTGGCTGCAGCAGGCCCCAAGGCCCCACGCGGTTAGGTCCAGGACGCACCTGAATCCAACCTAAGAACTTGCGCTCCCACAGCGTCAGATAAGCTACAGCGATCATCAGCGGAGCCACGATGGCAATGATGCCGAGCAGGATCCAGATGACTGGCCAAGCAGCATCCGTCCACCAAGCGGCATCGATCAGCCCCGCACCGACTATCTTCAGTTCGTCAATCATGCGGCACCTCCCTGACGTGCCAAGCGCGCATCCGCTGTCATTTGCAGGGAAGTCGCACGACGGACAAGGCTGTCCAGTTGATAGATGCTCGCAACCACAGGCTCAGCAGATACAGAACCCGTCACCTTCGCGGCAGTCTGTGTTGCATTGCTCAGTACCTGTGCGGGCACTTCTGTTACACCAGCACCAATGGCGGTCACCAACACATCTTGGGAGGATTCGTAGTCCACGCCCTGAACGTTGAGCAAGTTCGCCAACACACGCAGCACCTTCCAAGCAGGGCGTGTTTCCCCCAGAGGCTTCACGACTGCATGGAAGCTTTGCACGCGCCCTTCAGCGTTTACGAAAGTGCCCGAGGTCTCACTGAAAGGAGCAATAGGCAGCAGCACATCGCTGATTTCCATGTTGGCATTGAAAGGGCTGAGCGTCACGACCATCTCCGCCTTGTTCAGGCCTTGCAAAGCTTGAGCTCCTGCGGCGGTGTCAAAAGCAGGCTCGTTGTTCAGCAAAATGGCTGCCTTCAGGCCACCGGCCAGCATTTGACCTGCATGCAAACCGTTCTTCTGTGGCTGGGCCTTCACCCATTGAGCACCGACAGTGTTCGCCGCTTCGCTCAGGTAACCAACGCACGCACCCGTGTGTTGGCCAATCCAATTGGCCAGAGCCAGCAGTTCATCTGCTTGAGCATGGTGCGCTGCAGCGTTGCCCAAAAGCACCGCCTTGCGCTCACCTGCCAACAGCGCTTGTGCAATCGCAGTAGCTTCTGCATTGACTTGCGCTGCGACCGGCGCAGTAATGTCTTTGGCTTGGGCAACCGCTGCCGCAATATCTGCCAGCGCTTGTGCCCAGTCTTGCGCAGCGACAACAGAAGCTGTGACCGGCATTGACCAGTCGAACACTTGCGCATTGATAGCAAATACCTGTGCGCCCTTTTTGGTGGCTTGGCGGACTCGCTGAGCAAACAGCGGATGGTCCTTGCGCAGGTTAGAACCCACAACCAAGGCTGCTTGCAGATCCGACAAAGCAGCAATAGGCATACCCAACCAGCGCACACCTTCAGGTGCATTGAACTGCGCATGGCGCAAGCGCCAGTCGATGCTATCGCTGCCAATGCCTCGCAGCAATTGCCCTGTCAAAAACAATTCTTCCAGCGTGCTGTGTGGGCTGACCAAAGCGCCGATGCTGTTCGCACCATGCTGATCCTTGATCTGCTTCAGGCCATTGGCCACATACTCCAACGCGGTCTGCCAATCTACGGATTTCCACTCACCGCCCTGCTTGATCATGGGCTGGGTCAAGCGATCTTCACTGTTGAGGGCTTCGTAGGAGAAGCGATCACGGTCGGCAATCCAGCACTCATTCACCGCTTCGTTCTCAAAAGGAACGACACGCATCACCTTGTGGTTCTTGACCTGAACGATCAAGTTGGCGCCAGTGGAATCATGGGGCGATACCGACTTGCGACGCGACAGTTCCCATGTACGCGCGCTGTAGCGGAAAGGTTTGCTGGTCAATGCACCCACAGGGCACAGATCGATCATATTGCCCGACAGCTCGGAATCCACGGTATCGCCGATCACCGTGGTGATCTCGGAATGCTCACCACGGTTGACCATGCCCAGCTCCATGACGCCAGCCACTTCCTGGCCGAAACGTACGCAGCGGGTGCAATGGATACAGCGCGTCATCTCTTCCATCGAGATCAGCGGTCCGACATCCTTGTGCGGCACCACACGCTTTTCTTCTTCGTAGCGCGAGCCTGTGCCGCCGTAACCCACCGCCAAATCCTGCAGCTGACATTCACCACCTTGGTCACAAATAGGACAATCCAAGGGGTGGTTAATCAGCAAAAACTCCATGACCGACTGCTGAGCTTTGATGGCCTTTTCGCTCTTGGTGCGCACGATCATGCCTTGCGTCACAGGTGTCGCGCAGGCAGGTAGGGGCTTGGGAGCCTTCTCCACTTCCACCAAACACATGCGGCAGTTGGCCGCAATAGAAAGCTTCTTGTGGTAGCAAAAGTGCGGAATATAGGTGCCGGCCTTCTCCGCAGCATGCATCACCATGCTGCCCGGAGCGACCTCCACCTTTTTGCCGTCTAGTTCAATTTCAACCATATGTCTCTCGCCTCTCGCGATCAGGCAGCAGTGGAGCCCGTCTTTGCAGCCGCGGCAATCTTGGCTTCAAATTCGTGGCGGAAATGCTTGATCATGGCGCGCACCGGCATGGCCGCTGCATCGCCCAGCGCACAAATGGTGCGCCCCATGATGTTGACGGACACGGAGTCCAGCAACTCGATATCTTCTGGACGGCCTTCACCTTCGTGAATGCGCTTGACTACGCGCCACAACCAGCCCGTACCCTCACGGCAAGGTGTGCATTGGCCACACGATTCATGCTGGTAGAAGTAAGACAGTCGCAGCAGGCTCTCCACCATGTCGCGCGAGTCATCCATCACGATCACTGCACCGGAACCCAACATGGAACCCGCCTTGGAGATGGAGTCGTAGTCCATCGTGCATTCCATGATGATGTCTGCAGGCAATACAGGCGACGAAGAGCCCCCAGGAATCACTGCCTTGAGCTTGCGGCCGGTACGCACGCCGCCCGCTAATTCAAGCAACTTGCTAAAAGGCGTGCCCATGGGAACTTCATAGTTGCCGGGCAGGTTCACGTCCCCGCTAACGGAAAAGATCTTCGTACCGCCGTTGTTGGGCTTGCCGCACTCTAAATAGGCCTGACCACCGTTACGAATGATCCATGGCACTGCAGCAAAAGTCTCAGTGTTGTTGATGGTCGTTGGTTTGCCATACAGACCAAAACTGGCGGGGAATGGAGGCTTAAAGCGAGGTTGGCCTTTCTTACCTTCCAGCGACTCCAGCAGCGCAGTTTCTTCACCGCAGATATAGGCACCAAAACCATGGTGCGCGTGCAGCTGAAAGCTAAAACCAGACCCGAGGATGTTGTCACCCAGATAGCCTGCAGCACGCGCTTCTTCCAAAGCAGCTTCGAAGCGCTCATAGGCTTGGAAGATTTCGCCGTGGATGTAGTTGTAACCCACGGAAATGCCCATGGCATACGCTGCAATCGCCATACCTTCGATGACAATGTGCGGGTTGTGCATCAGAATTTCGCGGTCCTTGCAAGTACCAGGTTCGCCTTCGTCCGAATTACAAACCAGGTATTTCTGTCCCGGAAACTGACGGGGCATGAAGCTCCATTTCAGTCCCGTTGGGAAACCAGCGCCGCCTCGGCCACGCAAGGCCGACTCTTTGAGGGTTGCAATGACTTCGTCTTGCGTCAGACCATTGCCACCATCTTTACCCAGCAACTTCTTCAGCGCTTGGTAACCGCCACGGGCTTCATAGTCTTTGAGAGACCAATTTTGCCCATTGAGACCCGCATAGATCTGAGGGTTGATGTGTCGGTCATGAAAACAGGTTTCAATACCGCTGGCTGCAAACTTATTGAGCACTTGTTGGGCCGCCGTATTCATACTTGGCCCTCCGATGCGCGCAAACCATCGACCAATTCATCGAGCTTCTCATTGCTCATGAAGCTGCACATGCAACGATCATTGACCAGCAGCACAGGTGCATCTGCACAGGCTCCCAAGCACTCCGATTGCTGCAGAGTAAACAAGCCATCCGCAGTGGTCTCGCCCATCTTGATGCCCAGTTTGGCCTCTAGGTGGTGCAGAGCTTCGTAGCCGTTGCGCAACTGGCAAGGCAGATTGGTGCACACGTTCAACTTGTACTTGCCCACGGGCTTTTGATTGTACATGTTGTAGAAGGTCGTGACCTCATGCACCGCAATCTCAGGCATACCCAGAACTTCGGCAATGACTGCCTCGCTCTCGGGACTTACCCAGCCCAGCTCCTGCTGCACAATGGACAAACACGCCATCACTGCAGATTGCTTCTGGTCTGCCGGGTACTTGGCCACTTCACGCGCAAAACGCGCTTTGGTCGCTTCAGTAATCATCGGTCAATCTCTCCGAACACGATATCCATGGTGCCGATGACCGCCACCACGTCGGACAGCATGTGGCCACTGACCACTTCGTCCATCATTGCCAAGTGGGCAAAGCCGGGGGCGCGAATCTTCAAGCGATAAGGCTTATTGGCACCATCGCTGACCATGTAAATGCCAAACTCCCCCTTGGGATGTTCTACGGCTGCATACGCTTCACCTTCAGGCACGCGGAAGCCTTCAGTAAACAGCTTGAAGTGGTGGATCAGCGACTCCATGTTGGACTTCATGTCCTCGCGCGCTGGCGGTGCAATCTTGTGGTTTTCCGTAATCACGGGGCCAGGATTGGCGCGCAGCCACTTCACACACTGCTTGATCAGCTCATTGGACTGACGCATCTCAGCAACGCGGACCAAGTAGCGGTCATAGCAGTCACCTGTCTTGCCGACCGGAATGTCAAAGTCCAGTTCGTCATAGACTTCATAGGGCTGTTTCTTGCGCAGATCCCAAGCAATACCAGAGCCTCGGAGCATCGGGCCTGTAAAGCCCATATTCAATGCACGCTCAGGGGTGACCACCCCAATGCCCACCATGCGCTGCTTCCAGATGCGGTTATCGGTCAACAGTGCTTCGTACTCGTCCACACAGGCCGGGAAACGATTGGTGAAGTCTTCAATGAAGTCCAGCAGCGAGCCTTGGCGATTGGCGTTGAGCTTTTCGATGCCCTTGGCATTGCGCACCTTGCTGGCCTTGAATTGGGGCATGGTGTCAGGCAAATCGCGATACACCCCACCAGGACGGAAGTACGCAGCGTGCATGCGGGCACCCGAAACCGCCTCGTACATGTCGAACAGGTCTTCGCGTTCACGGAAGGTGTACATCAGCACCGTGGATGCACCGCAGTCCATACCGTTCGAGCCGAGCCACATCAGGTGGTTCAACAAACGCGTGATTTCACTGAACATCACACGGATGTATTGCGCACGCTTGGGCACTTCCAGACCCAGCAACTTCTCGATGGCCAAGCAGTAAGCATGCTCGTTGCACATCATGGAGACATAGTCCAGTCGATCCATATAAGGCAGCGACTGGATATAAGTCTTGTGCTCAGCCAGTTTTTCAGTTGCACGGTGCAACAGACCTACGTGCGGGTCAGCACGCTGCACCACTTCGCCGTCGAGTTCCAGCACCAAACGCAACACACCGTGCGCAGCCGGGTGCTGAGGACCGAAGTTGATGGAATAGTTCTTGATTTCAGCCATATTCTTCAACCAGACAGCCTTTTAGGCTGGCTGGCGCAGTCCTCCGTAGTTGTCTTCACGGATGATGCGGGGCGTGATTTCACGCGGCTCGATCGTGACAGGTTGGTAAACCACGCGTCGCTGCTCAGTGTCATACGTCATTTCAACGTGGCCTGACAGCGGGAAGTCTTTACGGAAGGGGTGACCGATAAAACCGTAGTCCGTCAAGATACGGCGCAAGTCGGTATGGCCTTCGAAGATGATGCCAAACAGGTCAAACGCTTCACGCTCATACCAGTTAGCACTCGACCACAGCTCGCACAGCGACGCGACTTGCGGGAAATTATCATCTGGGCAAGTCACGCGTACACGAACGCGCTGATTCAAACTGACGGACAGCAGGTGCACCACCACCGCAAAACGAGCACCCTCGCGACCGACTTCCTGGTATGCGGAATAGTCCACTCCGCACAGGTCGATCAACTGCTCGAATTGGCAGCCAGGGGCATCGCGCAGCGTGCGCATGACTTCCAGATACGAGGTGGACCCGACTTCTACGGTTACTTCGCCAAGCTTGACGGTGACTGCTCGTGCCTGGTCACCCAAAGCAGCAGCTACCAGATCCCGAAGTGCTTCGGGCTGAATTGCAATTGCGGACATCCTTTCGGCTCCTTAAACGCGGGCGATGGTGTTTGTGCGGCGAATCTTTTGCTGCAACTGGATAATGCCGTAGATCAATGCTTCTGCCGTGGGCGGACAGCCTGGCACATACACATCCACGGGCACGATGCGATCGCAGCCACGCACGACAGAGTAGCTGTAGTGGTAGTAGCCACCACCGTTGGCGCAAGAGCCCATCGACAGCACCCAACGGGGCTCCGACATCTGGTCATACACCTTACGCAAAGCGGGGGCCATTTTGTTGCACAGCGTACCTGCCACAATCATCAGGTCCGACTGGCGGGGCGAGGGACGGAACACTTCCGCACCGAATCGCGCCAAGTCGTAGCGTGCTGCTGCGGCATGCATCATTTCAACCGCACAGCAAGCCAGACCGAATGTCATGGGCCAGATGGAGCCGGTTTTGGCCCAATTCACCACAGCGTCGTAGCTGGTGGTGACGAAGCCTTCCTTCATCACGCCTTCAATCATCGTGTTTCCTTTTTAGGAGTGCGTTGTGCTTATTCCCAGTCCAGGGCGCCCTTTTTCCACTCGTAAGCAAAGCCCACGACAAGGACGGTCAGGAAAATGAGAACAGCAACAAAACCAGTCATACCCACGTCTTGCAGCGCAACGGCCCAAGGCAACAGGAATGCGATTTCCAAATCAAACAGGATGAAGAGGATGGCAATGAGATAGAAACGCACATCGAACTTCATGCGCGCATCTTCAAAGGCCTCAAAGCCACATTCGTAAGGAGAATTTTTGGCGTCATCTGGGCGATTAGGGCCCAGTACATAGCCAAGAACGAGGGGAACGACCCCCACGGCGATGCCCACCAAAATAAAAAGCAGGACCGGGAGATATTGCTCGAGGTTCATGTGAGGTCGCGTTTACCGCTTGTTGACCTTGCCCTCGACCACTGCCTGATCATGGGCAGGCTGTATTTATGATGGTGCCGTCGGCGAGACTCGAACTCGCACAGCTTTCGCCACTACCCCCTCAAGATAGCGTGTCTACCAATTCCACCACGACGGCTTTTTAAGTCTCAATACATCCGACTCGCTTGAGGAGCCCCCTCTAACTGGGCTATTGCTTATCGGACAATCCCTGAATTCTAGCCTGAAAAATGCTGCGCTACAGCATTTCTCAAGCGTTTGATTCAATTATTTCGAGGGGATCTGCTCACTACCTTGTGCAGGCACTGTAGGAACAGTGTTGTCCACCGGTGTTTCCGCAGGAATCGCCGCTGCAGGAATGTTTTCCAGCACGCTACCCGAGCTTGCGGGACGTGCATTACCCAAGTAGGCCAACGCCAAAGTCGCCACAAAAAACACTGTTGCCAGCACCGCTGTACTGCGCGACAAAAAGTTGGCACTACCGCTGGCACCGAACAGGCTGCCCGAGGTTCCGCTACCAAAAGCAGCACCCATATCAGCACCCTTGCCATGCTGAACCAAGATCAGGCCAATCATGGCCAAGGCCGACAACATTTGTACGGCCAAAATCACTGTCGCAAACGCGCTCATTCTTACTCCTCAGTTAACACCATCAGGCAGCCAACACATCGGCTGCTGCAATGATTTGCAAAAAGTCAGCAGCTTTCAGGGATGCACCCCCAATCAAGCCACCATCAATATCTGGTTGTGACAGCAGCTGTGCTGCATTGCCAGCATTCATGCTTCCGCCATACAACAAAGGCACACGCGCAGCTTGCTCCGTGGCTGCCAGCAATTGCGCGCGCAACACCGCATGTACCGATTGCGCCATTTCTGGCGTGGCTGTCTTACCAGTGCCAATGGCCCATACAGGCTCATAGGCCACCACCAACTCGCTCACGCAAGCACCCACTTGGTGGATGACCGCCGCCAACTGACGCTTGACCACTGCTTCGGTTTGACCCGCTTCACGCTCTTGCAAAGTCTCGCCCACACAGACAATGGGCGTAATGCCTTTGGCCAGCGCAGCTTGCGCCTTCGCAGCGACCACAGCATCGGTTTCACCGTGGTACTGGCGGCGCTCAGAGTGGCCGACCAGCGCATAGCGCACACCAAAGTCTTGCAACATGGTCGCAGACACTTCTCCGGTATAAGCACCTTTGTCGTGCTGAGAAACATCTTGCGATGCCAGAGCAATCGCTGTGTCCTGCACCAAAGTTTGCACTTGCGCCAGATAGGCTGCAGGCACTGCCACGCCCACACCGCACAACACTGTCGCAGGCAGTCCTTGCAGCACCGCTTGCAGCAGTTCGGCATTGGCCTGCAGACCGCCGTTCATCTTCCAGTTGCCAACAATCAGTTTCTTCTTCATGGGGTCACAACATCATCAATGATGGTTTGATCTCAGTAAGGCACATCACAGTGCACTCTGGTCACGCAAAAAGGATTTAAGCCACAGCTGGCTTAAATCCTTATTCAACAAGCACTCAAACTCCTAACTCAATAGCACCATTGCCATCGTAGTCCAGCAATGGCGCCATCAAGCTCGCACTTTACTGCTGCTGTTGTTGCTCAGCGTCGGAGGCGTTGTTGTGCTCACCGCGAGGTTCACGCTGCTGGCGAGGCTCGCGATGCTCACGGCGCTCACGAGGCTGACGCTCTGCAGGTGCTGGGCGCTCGCTGCGCTCGGGCATGCCTGCAGGGCGCTCCAACAAAGCCTTCATGGACAGTTTCACACGACCCTTGTCGTCCGTCTCCAAGACCTTGACCTTGACCACTTGACCTTCTTGCAGATAGTCAGTGACCTTTTCCACGCGCTCATGGGCAATCTGACTGATGTGCAGCAGACCGTCCTTGCCAGGCAGCAGATTCACCAAAGCACCGAATTCCAAGATCTTGACGATGGGGCCTTCGTAGATCTTGCCGATTTCCACTTCAGCGGTGATCTCTTCGATACGCTTCTTGGCGGCCTCTGCCTTTTCGCTGTCGGTGGCAGCGATAGTGATGGTGCCGTCTTCCTCAATGTTGATTTGAGTGCCGGTTTCTTCGGTCAGCGCACGAATGGTCGCACCACCCTTGCCGATCACATCACGAATCTTCTCGGGATTGATCTTCATGGTGAACAGCTTAGGTGCGAACGAAGACACTTCGGTCTTGGCTTCACCCATGGCTTCTTGCATCTTGCCCAGGATGTGCATGCGCGCTTCCTTGGCTTGTGCCAAGGCCACTTGCATGATTTCCTTGGTGATACCTTGGATCTTGATGTCCATCTGCAGCGCAGTAATACCGTTGGTAGTACCGGCCACCTTAAAGTCCATGTCGCCCAGGTGATCTTCGTCACCCAAGATGTCGGTCAGCACCGCAAAACGGTTGCCGTCCTTGAT
This sequence comes from Comamonas sp., assembly GCA_051887595.1. GTDB lineage: Bacteria > Pseudomonadota > Gammaproteobacteria > Burkholderiales > Burkholderiaceae_C > Comamonas. The sequence continues at coordinate 11,159 of JBJEZV010000278.1, read as the reverse complement.
CAGGCCCATGGCGATACCTGCCACGTGTGCCTTCATGGGAACGCCTGCATCCATCATGGACAAGCAGCCGCCGCACACCGAAGCCATCGACGAAGAGCCGTTAGATTCTGTGATTTCCGATACTACACGGATGGTGTAGGGGAACTCTTCCCTGCTCGGCAAGCATGCTGCCAGAGCACGTTTGGCCAGACGACCGTGACCGATTTCGCGGCGCTTGGTCGAACCCATGCGACCCACTTCACCCGTGGCAAAGGGAGGCATGTTGTAGTGGAACAAGAAGGTGTCTTCGAACTCACCTGCCAGCGCGTCGATCTTCTGTGCATCACGCTCCGTACCCAGAGTGGTCACGACCAGAGCCTGGGTTTCACCACGGGTAAACAGAGCCGAGCCGTGCGTACGGGGCAGCACGGAGTTGCGAATTTCGATAGGACGCACGGTGCGGGTGTCGCGGCCGTCAATACGGGGCTCGCCAGCCAGAATCTGCGAACGCACGATATTGGCTTCGATGTCGAACAGCATGTTCTCGACCTTGACCGCGTCAAATTCCACGCCTTGCTCGGTCAATGCAGCCTTCACGTCTGCATAGGCTGTGCGGCAAGCCAGGGTACGCACTTGCTTGTTGCGTTCTTGGTACGCAGCGCGCAGCTTGGCTTCACCCAGCTCGTTCACCTTGGCGATCAGGGCTTCGTCCTTGGCAGGCGCAGTCCAGTCCCAAGCGGGCTTGCCGCCTTCGCGCACCAATTCGTGGATTGCGTCAATGGCAATCTTGCCTTGTTCGTGGCCAAACACCACAGCGCCCAGCATCACTTCTTCAGGCAGTTGTTGTGCTTCGGATTCCACCATCAACACAGCAGCTTCGGTGCCAGCCACCACCAGATCCATCAGCGAATCCTTGCGCTGGGTCTGACCGGGGTTGAGCACATATTCACCGTTGATGTAACCCACGCGGGCAGCACCAATAGGGCCGTTGAAAGGAATGCCAGAAACTGCCAGCGCTGCCGAAGTGGCAATCATGGCGGCGATGTCTGCATCCACTTCAGGGTTCAACGAGATGGTGTGGATCACCACGTGCACGTCGTTGTAGAAGCCTTCAGGGAACAGAGGGCGGATAGGACGGTCGATCAGACGCGATGTCAGTGTCTCCAGCTCCGAAGGCTTGGCTTCGCGCTTGAAGAAGCTGCCAGGGATCTTACCGGCGGCGTAGGTCTTTTCGATGTAGTCCACGGTCAAGGGGAAGAAATCTTGACCCGCCTTGGCGATCTTCGAACCCACCACAGTGGCCAGCACCACGGTGTCGTCGATGTTCACCAGCACAGCGCCGGAAGCTTGACGAGCGATTTCGCCGGTTTCCATGGTGACCGTATGCTGGCCCCACTGGAATGTCTTGGTAACTTTGTTGAACATGGTCATGTGTTTACTCCTATTGGAATAGCTAGATGCCTGCATCTAGCAAAGCTTTGGATGCTCTACAGAACACGATGCCATTCCACAAGCGGGCTTATAGCTACTTTTATTGCAGCAAACTAGCTTATGGAATGACACAGCTTCGCTCTGTTTTGCCAATTCCAAAGTAAAAAACGCCTGAGCTAGACGATCTAACTCAGGCGTTTCGATCTTGCACTGTGCTTACTTACGCAGGCCCAGCTTAGCGATCAAGGCAGTGTAACGGTCAGCGTCCTTGCCCTTGAGGTAGTCCAGCAGCTTACGACGACGGCTCACCATGCGCAGCAGACCGCGACGACCGTGGTGGTCCTTAGCGTTAGCCTTGAAGTGGGGAGTCAGTTCGTTGATGCGTGCTGTCAGCAGTGCAACTTGCACTTCTGGGCTACCAGTGTCGTTTTCGGAACGAGCGTTAGCCTTAACAACTTCAGCCTTCTTATCGGCAGCGATCATTTGGATTTCCTTGTCTATGGCAGGCCGCACAAAGGAGCCCGCCTTGGTTACTTGCGCCACGGCTGGAACGGCCTGTAGCGTGCGTCTTGCACCATGCAAAACCTTGCGATTCTAACACAGGCCGGTTTTTGACCTTTGTCGCATCCCAACTGCTCTAGCGGACGCTTGAGCGAGATCAATGGCCCCGCAAACCGTACGCCCTGCCTAGCATGCAGCGCAAGCTCGCTTTGTCTTTGTCGCACTTGCATAAGGTCACCGAATTGCGCCCTCGTCTCTTTCGCCTCGCCCTTCATGGCATCCACTGCCGCGGCCTTGCGCTGATGGAGGTGTTGGTGGCCCTGCTGCTGGTAGGCATGGTCGGCTTGGGGGCGTTGGGCTTGCAGATGGCTTCGCTGCAAGCTGCACAGCACACGCGCTGGCTGGCCACTGCCACCTATGCAGCGCAGGAGCTGGCAGAAATTATGCGCAGCCACCCTGCACCACCAGTTGCGCGCACCAGCTGGGGTTTTGTGCAAGATCTATACAGCCACACCACGCTAGCAGCGCCCAGCTGCGGCATTCCAGGCCGTTCGGCCTGCACCAGCGCCGCTGCAGCCATCGACAGAGATCTCGCCCTGTGGTGGTCGCGTATTCAAAACACGGGCTTGGGCGGCCTGCCCAATGCACGGGCACGCATCTGCTGGGACGATGCCAACCCTGCCCCATTACAGTGGGAGTGCAACCTGCAAGGACCATTGTTGGCGATCAAGCTGGGCTGGAGCAGCCCTTCTACGATGGCGCACCCTACCGAAGAGGCTGATGCACCGCAGCTACTGCTGACACTGGATATGGGATGGCCATGACACGCACAGCTGCTGCCCCTCCGCTACCGCGCCAAGCGGGCTGGAGCCTGACCGAAGTTATGGTGGCTGCAGCCTTGGGGCTGGGCGTGATCGCCAGCGCAAGCATGTTGGTGTCCAGCCTGCAAAAAAGCCACCAAGTGATCGATGCCCAAGCGCAGCTGCGCGATAACGCACGTTTTTCCAGCCAAATCCTGCAACGCGTCATTGCCCAAGCAGGCGCACTCAGTGCGCCGCTGGCGCTGGAGCGCACTTGGCCCAGCCAATGGAGCGACTACGACGCCGAGCCACACCTGAACGCCTTTAACAATGCCCAGTACCGGCAAGCGTTGGCCATTGGTACGAGCACCAGCATCAGCAGCAGCCAACGCGGCGTCAATGGCAGCGATTTGCTCATCGTGCGTTACCAGCCGCAAGCCCATGGCCCCCTCGGCACTAGCGACCACAGCACGATCAACTGCGCAGGCCATAGTGAGTCTCTAGCACCCGACGACAAAGAGGAGCGGCTATTCAGCGTCTTTCACATCAGCACCAACCAAGGCGAACCAACGCTGATGTGCACCTACCGCAATGAAGCCTCTGGCAAATGGGTCACCCAGCCTTTGGTCACAGGCGTAGAGACCTTCCAGGTCTTGGTCGGCACATCGGGCGTGACGGCCACGCGTGCGCCATCGAGTCCACAGTGGCCGCTGCAAAGCGACTTTGTCGAGCAGTACCTGCGCCCCGATCAGTTACTGGTCAGCGGCAATGCCCGCGCCAGCTATGCCAATTGGTCGCGCGTCAAAACGGTGCGCATTGGCATGGTGCTGCGCGCCGCTCCAGGCACGGCCGCTGCCACGGTGCAAACGTACTACGCTTTTGGCACGCCGTGGCTGTGCCAAAGCGCTGACACTGGCTGCGCTTTCAGCGCCCCGGCCGATGGACGTATGCGCCACAGCGTGAGCTTCACGGTGTACCTGCGCAACCCCCAAAGCACCCAATGAGCAAGTTCCAGCGCCCAACACGACCGCCAAGCGGTCTATGTCAGAGCCAACAAGGCATGGCACTGATGGTGGTGCTTGCATTGCTGGCCGCTGCCATGGTGCTGGGCGCAGCCAGTGCGCAACTGAGCCTGTTCAGCGAGCGAGGCGCACGCAATGATCGCGATATGCAAAGCGCCTTTGCTGCGGCCGAAGCTGCCTTGCTCGACGCCGAACGTGAGCTGCAAGGCCATTCACCGCGCCAGGCCTTGCTCGCAGATCCCAACAGTTGGAGTGGTGCCAGCGGCTGCGGGCAAAGCCCAGCCACGCTTGGACTTTGCCCATCCAGCGGACAGGGACGACCTGTGTGGCTGGCCATTGACCTGAGTGACCCGAATCAGCCCACCACAACTTTTGGCCAGTTCACCCAGCGCAGTTGGTCTGCAGCGCAAGGAGTCGAGCAGGCCTCGACCCCACCGCGTTACCTGATCGAGCACCTGTCTTCAACCCACGATGACACCGCTGTCGCTTATCGTGTGACCGCCATCGGTTTTGCACCCAACCCCAAAGTGCACGCTGTTATACAAAGCATCTACCGCATGCCTGCAGCGCAGGGCCCTGCAGATGCAGAGTCTGGCCAGCGGCTGGGGTGGCGCTCCATTGCCAACTACCAAGAATTGCGACACCGCACATGGCCCCATTAGCCCAAGCACCTTGCTTCTATCGGAATACGGGCTTTAGCTTTATTGAAGTCACCATGGTTCTGGCACTGGTGGCAGGCTTGTCGCTGTTGGTGGTGCCAGGCTATCAGGAATCTGCGCGCAAGGCCAAGCGCAGTGAAGCACGCGTTGCCCTGTATACGGCCATGCAAGCGCAAGAGCGTTACTTCACGCAACACCACCGTTATCTCGCACTATCGCCCACAGCCCAGACGTATGACCACGTCCAAGGGCCACATGCATACATTCCCAATTTCGCAGGCAGCCACTGGAGTCAGGCCAGCTGGCGTATTGCAGCTCAAGCCTGCGAGGGCCATAGCCTGAGTAACTGCGTGCTGTTGCGCGCATTTCCAGGCTACGCCGAAGCCGATCACGGCCAAGCCATTACAGCCCTGGAGCTCAGCAGCCACGGTGTGCGCTCATGCCAAGGCTCTCAACCGCAGCTGTGCTGGTGAAGGCGGCTGCATGGCACAGCGCGGCTTGAGCTTGATTGAAGTGTTGCTGAGTCTGAGCGTATTGGCCCTGATGGGCTGGTTCAGTCTGCCAAGCTGGCAGCAGTACCGGGCTAATACCTTGGTGCAAACCACGGCCCAAGAGTTGATGAGCGCCATTCAGCTGGCACGCAGTGAAGCTATCGCCCACAACGCACCGGTGCTATTGATACCCCAAGGCCAACCTGCACAGTGGCACCTGGGCTGGCGGGTGTTTGTGGACCGCGATCTCAGTGGCACCTACAGTGCCAACGACCATCTGCTACACGAGTATGGCCCGCTGCCTTTGGCCATGCAGCTGATAGGCAACGGCATGATGGCCGAGCAACCCAGCTATTTGCGCTATGACGCTTCGGGCTTTGCCAAATACAAGCACGGTGCTTTTGGCGCCACCACCTTGACCTTGGGCTTTTGCCATTCGCCGTGCAGTGGTACAACCGCTGCTTTTGACCCGATGCGGCGCATCAAAATTGCTGCAACGGGACGCCTGCGTGTGTGCAATCCGCACACTGACGCTTCCTGCACTTCTTCGCTCGATTAAGCCCTGCCTGCCGTGACCATTTCTGCTTTCATGCAACAAGCGCTGGACCTTGCCCAAGAGGCACTGTTCCTCTCCAACCCCAACCCCCGTGTGGGCTGTGTGCTGGTCAATCCCGAAGGCCAGGTCATTGGCCAAGGGTTTACGCAACAAGCCGGAGGCCCGCATGCAGAAGTGATGGCTCTGCGCGATGCGGCTGCCCAAGGGCATCGCACGCAAGGTGCAACTGCTTATGTCACGCTGGAGCCTTGTTCACACACGGGACGCACCGGCCCGTGCTGCATGGCATTGATTGAAGCGGGCATAGCCAAAGTCGTGGGCGCCATTACCGACCCCAACCCCCAGGTGGCAGGACAAGGATTTGCCAAGTTGCGCGCGGCAGGTGTCGAGGTACAAATGGAAGATGCAGCAGGCGTTGCATCTCGCGAGCTGAACATTGGCTTTTTCAGCCGCATGGTGCGCGGCACGCCTTGGGTGCGTCTAAAGGTGGCCACTTCGCTCGATGGCGGCACCGCCTTGCACAACGGCCAAAGCCAATGGATCACCGGGCCGCAAGCGCGTGCCGATGGACATGCTTGGCGCGCACGTGCGTGTGCGGTGCTCACAGGCATTGGCACTGTGCTCGAAGACAATCCGCGCCTGAATGTGCGCGAGGTGGCCACGCCACGCCAGCCCCGGGTGGTGGTCATCGACAGCCAGCTCGACATCCCCTTGCATGCCCATGTGCTGCAAGCGCCTGCGGGCTGCCTGATCTACACCACTAGTACTGACAACGACAAAGCGCGCCAGTTACAAGCCATGGGCGTGCAAGTCATTGCCCTGCCCAATGCGGAAGGCAAGGTGGACCTGGCCGCCATGCTGCACGATCTGGGTGCGCGCGACACCAACGAGCTGCACATTGAGGCTGGCTTTAAGCTCAACGGCTCTTTGCTGCGCGAGGGACTGGTCGATGAAGTGCTGCACTACATCGCCCCCAAACTTCTGGGCACGCAGACCATGGGCTTGGCCAACTTTGGCCCTCTGGATGATTTGCAGCAGGCCACTACGCTGCGCATCCATGATCTGGCGCAAATTGGCGAGGACGTGCGCATCGTCGCGCGCGTGGCAGACCGAGACCGCTTCTAGCGCTGCACCTTGGCTGCAAACCTCCGGCGTCTGACATCTGTGTTTGGTAACTGCGCTTACAAATAACCCATGCACCTCTTGCCTGCCCTCCACCACGCTCACCGTTGGCTGCGCCTTGCCAGCGGATCGCTCGTGGCTGCGGTTACTGTCAGTGTATTGAGTGCTTGCGGCAGTTTGCCTGCTTCGCCCGCTCGCCTGCCCAGCCAAGCTTTGGCTGCCCCGCAAACCACGCCTTTGGGGCAAATGGTGCAAGCCCAGCGCCGTGCTGCGCAAACCCCTTATGCCTCAGGTTTTAGCTTGCTCGGCGGCGCAGAAGCCGCATTCACCAGCCGCTTGGCGCTGGTGCAGGCGGCTACGCGCACCCTGGATTTGCAATACTACGCCATCCATGCCGATGCCAGTACGGCACGCTTGCTTGAAGCCGTAGTGCAGGCGGCCCAACGCGGTGTGCGCGTGCGCATCTTGCTCGATGATTTTCATGGAGCTGGCAAAAATGCGCAAGTGATGCGCCTGGCCTTTGTGCCGGGCATTGAGATGCGCATGTTCAACCCGTTGACGGGTCCGCGAGGATCCACGGTGCTGCGCGCGTTGTCGACACTGGCCGATTTCCAGCGCACCCAGCAGCGCATGCACAACAAGCTGTTCATTGCAGACAACAGCATCGGCATCACCGGTGGGCGCAACTTGGGAGACGCCTACTTTGATGCACTGGACAGCGACAACTTTATTGATTTGGACATTCTGGCGGCCGGCGAAGTCGTGCAGCAACTGTCCCTGAGTTTTGACCGCTACTGGAACGATGCACGCGCCTATCCGGTCAGCAGCCTGGTGTCTGAAGCGCAGCTATTGGCCATGCGCGCACGCGCTGCAGACACCGATAGCGAAGCCGAACGCGTGCGTGCGGCCATTGCCAGCAGCAAGACTGCCGCACTCGGCCCCATGGATTTGGCTGCTGTCCCGTGGATTTGGGCGCCGGCTTTGGTGTTGGCGGATGCACCCGGCAAGATTGCACCACCACCCGAGGACATCACTGCCACCAGCCCTGCGGATACGGACGATGCCAGCTTTCACAAGGCCGATGCAGACGCAGACGCACACACCGGCACCACCGATGACAGCGACCAGCTACTGCCAGGCCAATTGCCGCGCACTTTGCAAAGTGGCAGCCCAACACGGTCGACCAACCGCGAAGCCTTGATGCAAGTGCTCGAGCCCGTGATCGCTCAAGACAATGTGGTCAATGGCTTGCTGGCCCTGATCGACCAAGCACGCACCGACATTCTCATTGTGTCACCCTACTTTGTGCCGGGCGAAGATATGAAGCAAGCGTTTGCGCGTGCTCGGGCACGTGGTATTCGGGTGCGCATTCTGACCAATTCGCTGGCCTCAAACGACGCACCCTTGGCCCACGCAGGCTATGCGCGCCACCGCAAAGATTTATTGGCCCAGGGCATTGCGCTGTATGAGTTGCGCAGTATTCAAAACGGCCAAGCCGACACGGGCACGCTGCGCAGCACGGCGGGCAGCATCACCGGCTCGCAAGGCGGCTCGCGTGCCATGCTGCACTCCAAAATGGTGGTGCTCGATCACAAGTTGACCGTGGTGGGCTCTATGAATTTAGACATGCGCTCGCAGCTGCACAACACCGAGATCGCGCTGCTGATCGCCTCGCGCCGTCTGGCACAGGAAGCCACGGACAACATCGAAGCGAGTCTGCGCGAGGCTGCCTGGTTGCTGGAAGACACCCCACAAGGGCTGCTCTGGCGAGCGCCAGAAGGTAGTGACTGGGGCAATCTAACCACAGAGCCCGATGCCAGCTTGCCGCTGCGCTGGATGATTCGCTTGATTGGTCCTTTGGCGCCTGAGCACCTGCTGTAGCGCGCCAAAACATCAAAAATTAGAGCTGCTGGCCAGCGCCAGTAAAGGATTTCAGTATCAAAGCACTCTCAGGAACTTGATTTTCAAGGGCTAGCAGCTCTTGTTTTTCAAGCGTAAACGGCCGATCGTAGCGTGCGCACTCTTGTTCCAACCATTGTGCAATCAGACTTTGCTGGGTTAGCACACGCACGCTCTGAAACGCCGTTTCGGCCTCCGGATAGCGGCGGCGCATGAGGTTGAGCCACTGCTTGAGGCGACCACCGCGCTGGTTGGGCGTCAGATCACGGCAGACCATCCACCAAAAGCGCTGCAGATGCGGCAGCATGTCGGCCCACGCCACCGCAGGCGGCAACTCCGCAGCCACATCTTCTGCTTCCTTACAGCCTTGCGCCAACGCCGCACGCAGCGCCAGCGCCAAACCAGGATCGGCCACCGAGCCGCGCCCCAGCATCACATCGCTGCAGCCTGATTGCGCGCGGCATCGCAGCGCATCTTGTACATTCCAGATTTCGCCGTTGGCCACCACGGGCACGTTCACCACGGCCGTGATCTCCGGGATCAGCTCCCAATACGCAGGCGGCCGATAGCCTTCAAGCTTGGTGCGCGCATGCACCACCAGTTCGCAAGCACCGTTTTCCACCATGGCCAAGGCGCATTCGCGCATCAGGCTTTTGTCGTGAAAGCCCATGCGCATCTTGGCCGACACCGGCAGGTGCGCGGGCACAGCCTTGCGCACAGCGGCTACCAGCTTGGCAATGCTCTCCGGGTCTTGCAGCATGGAGGCACCACCACCGTGGCGGTTGACCGTCTTGGCCGGGCAGCCAAAGTTCAGATCAATGCCTTCAGGATTCAGGCGTGCCAAGTTGGCAGCATTGGCGGCCATATAGTCAGGGTCCGAGCCCAGCAACTGCGCGCGCACGGGCACCCCTGCCAGGGTTTTGCTGCCATTGAGCAACTCGGGCATGTAGCTGTAGAAGACCCGATCGGGCAAGATCGATCCGCTGACACGGATGAACTCCGAGACGCAGCGGTCCACGCCCCCCACGCGGGTGAGCACGTCGCGCAACACAAAATCGAGCAAGCCCTCCATGGGCGCCAACAACAGTCGCATACGCAAGTCGATATCAGAAGAGCAAACTTCAGCAGCTGCTCATGCAGCGCAATCTTAAGCAGCCTGAACCGCTTTCAGGCGCCACAAAGAGGTGACCTCTTGGGCACGCGCTGCGTGCAATGGATCGCTGGCATCCTGTGCTTTGCCATGCGTGGGCTGTGTGTCCATACGGAACACCACATACAAACCCGCGGCTTCAATCCAGCTGAGCAGCTCTGCACGGCTGCGCAGGCCCAGGTGCTCGGCCAAGTCCGACAAAATCAGCCAAGCTTCGCCATCGGGCAGCAAGTGCGCGCGCACGCCCTGCAAGAACCCTCGCAGCATGGTGCTGTTGTCGTCGTATACGGCATGTTCGAGCATGGTCACCGGACGCGCAGGCACCCACGGTGGATTGCAAACGATCAAGCCAGCCTGGCCTTC
>JBJEZV010000278.1:0-1086 GCA_051887595.1 Comamonas sp. | reverse complement strand
CGCACCGGAGAAAACACCCCATAGTGCGGGTAGATGCGCGCCTGCTTGCCCAGCACAGGCATGGCCACGCCTTTTTTGCGCCATTCGTGCGCGCCCACCACGCCGAGCAATTCGCGCAGCGACACCACTTGCATGCCAGCATCGGCAGCGGGCGCTCCCCAGGCTTCGGTACAGGCTTGGCGCCAGTCGGGCGCACGGCGCAAAGCCATGGAGTAATCGGGCTGCAAGGCAATCAAAATGCTACTGAGCACGCGCGCACGCTGGCCTTGGGCCTGGCGGTGCAAATGGAATGCCTGAGCAGGCGCCATGGGCTCGCCTGCTGTGGCCTTGGCCTTGCGGGCCTTGGCCGAGTGGCTGCGCGCAGGCTTGTCTAGGCGGCGTTTGATGGCTTCCATCAAGTGGCGCGCATTCTGAAAGTCGCCCTGCCACAGCAGCGCCGTGCCTTCACAGGCCAGACGATAAGCTGTGTCAGCGGGCGTGGTGTCATCGGCCACCACCACGCGGCGTGGCGCGGGCAAGCCGCTTTCACTGCGCCATGCAGCTTGGTGGTCTGTGCCTTGGTGTTGCCATTGCAGCATGGTGTTCTCCGGATTGCTACTCAAAAAAATCGGCCCGCCGAAGCGGGCCGTTGCAGTCAGTGATTTCAGTTCAAGGGGCGCTTCAAGCGCACTTCCTCGATCTTAATGCCGCCGATGATAGAAGTTTTCGCCGTTGACATCTCACGCTTAAAACCGGCCAGCTCATGAAAACGCAAAGCGCGCTCATTGCGCAGGGGCACCCAAGCGGTGACGTTCGTGCAACCTTCTTCCAGCAAGCCTTCACGGGCTGCGTCCCACAGCGTCACGCCGACTCCCTTGTTCCAGTGGCTAGGAGCTGCATAAATGGCCCAGATCTCGCCGGTGGTCTGGCGGGATTTTTCATCACGGGAACGGTCAAAACCAACAAAGCCCACGATCTTGTCGCCATCAATGGCCACTTGCACCTGAGGCTCGCAGTACTCAATGGCTTCACGCCAGTAAGCTTGACGCTTTTCGACGGAAGACATGGCTTTCAATTGGTCGTCAGGCACGATGCCACGGTAGGCTT
>JBJEZV010000277.1:1961-4036 GCA_051887595.1 Comamonas sp. | reverse complement strand
CGGCTGCGCTGGCTGGGGCGCGCGCCTGAAAGCGTGCCCGAAGCGGCATGGACGCGGGGCTTGCACGGCGTCGGTCAAACCCTGCGCAGCCTGTTGCTGGCCATGGGGCAGGTGGCAGAAACAGCCCGCGCCCTCATGCCGCTGTACGAACGCGGCGCGCGCTTGCTGTCGCAGCTGGCCAGCTTTGCCCAGCCCGTGCCCGACGACAGCGTGCGCTGGCTGGAAGTGCAGCGCCAGCACGTGCGCCTGATCGAGTCCCCTTTGAGCATTGCCCGCCTGATGCGCGAGCACATGGAAGTTGGCGAAGACATCGAGGGCCACGGTAATGGAAGTGGTGCCAGTGCGCCTGCTGACAAAGCCTGGATTTTTACCTCGGCCACGCTGGGCGATGACGACGACCTGCGCTGGTTCACCGAATCCTGTGGCCTGCGCAACGCCCAAGTGCTGCGCGTGGACAGTCCGTTTGACTACGCCCACCAAGCGGTGCTGTATGTGCCCGAAGACTTTCCGGAACCCGCGCAGCAAGCGGCGCATAGCCAAGCCGTTGCAGAGCTGGCCGCAGAGGGCGCCACGGTGTTGGGCGGGCGTACTCTGGTGTTGACGACGACACTCAAGGCGCAGGAGGCGATTGGTCAGCAGTTACTGCAGCGCTTTGGCATGTTTGAGCCTATCGACGTTTTGGTGCAAGGCCAAAGCCCCAAACATGTGCTCATGGAACGCTTTCGCGCTGGCACGGTAAACGGGCGTGGTTGCGTGCTCGTGGCCTCGTCCACTTTTTGGGAGGGCGTGGACATTCCGGGCGATGCATTGCAGTTGGTCATCATCGACAAACTGCCGTTTCCGCCGCCGGACGATCCGTTGGTGGAAGCGCGTTCTCGCCAGCTCGAAAGCGTGGGGCGCAGTCCGTTTGCCGACTTTATGTTGCCCGAAGCGGCCATGGCACTCAAACAAGGCGCAGGACGTTTGATCCGCCGGGAGACCGATCAGGGCATCTTGGTGGTGGCGGACACGCGCTTGCGCACCAAGGGCTACGGCAAACGATTGGTGCAGGCCTTGCCGCCCATGCACCGCATTGGCCAAACGGCGGCTTGGCAGCAGGCTTTGCAGCGGCTGGCGCAAGGCCACAGCCCGGTGGCACCAGTGCCAGATGATGACGACTTGACCCATTGAGTCATGTGAGGTGTATGGCTCGCGGGCCGAAACTGCAGCGCCTGCGTCTGCTTACAAACACAACAGCGGCAGCACCTCTGGCCTACAGACGTGCAAGAGCTATTGGGGGAGCATGGCAAGCATGCCTGCCATACAGCCAGGCACGACCTTGAAGGAGCCGCCATGCACACCTCGCACATGCCCGACCCATTGAGTAGTGGGCACACCAAACACCCGAAGCAACAGCCTACCGAGCCCAATATCGACCAGGGTGACGATCCACCGCATCCGCCGTTTTCACCGTTCAGTGAGCCAGATATTCCGCAGGATGCCGACGGTGAAACGCCAGAACCCGACACCCCTGCTGCCTAGCCCGCCTTGCCGCACCTTGGCGAGGCTGCGGCTTCTTCATTCGCGCCACTTTGAAAGCCGGACATGACAGCCAAGATGTCGTTGGACAAATCCAAAATTAAATTTTTGCTGTTGGAGGGCATCCACCCGCACGCGTTGCAAGTGCTGCAGACAGCGGGCTACACCCAGGTAGAGCGCATCGATCGCGCCTTGTCAGAGCAGGATTTGATGGCAAAAGTTGCCGATGTGCATTTCATTGGCATACGCTCTCGCACCCAGTTGACTGAAGCTATTTTTGCTGCAGCGCCCAAGCTCATCGCCGTGGGCTGTTTTTGCATTGGCACCAACCAAGTCGACTTGGCTGCCGCACGCAAGCAGGGGGTGGTGGTGTTCAATGCACCGTTTTCCAACACACGCTCGGTGGCTGAACTGGTGCTGGGCGAAGCCATTGTGTTGCTGCGTGGCATACCCGCAAAAAATGCCGCAGCCCACCAAGGAATCTGGCAAAAAACGGCCGATAAAGCCCATGAAATTCGTGGCAAAACCTTGGGCATTGTGGGCTATGGCTCCATCGG
>JBJEZV010000277.1:0-1861 GCA_051887595.1 Comamonas sp. | reverse complement strand
CGCTGGCCGATGCCCTTCAAAGCGGACACTTGCATGGCGCCGCCATCGATGTGTTTCCGGTCGAGCCGCGCTCCAATCAAGAGGAGTTTCAATCTCCCTTGCGGGGTTTGAGCAATGTGATTTTGACGCCGCACATTGGTGGATCGACCTTTGAGGCCCAAGCCAATATTGGCTTGGAAGTGGCGGACAAGCTGGTCAAGTACAGCGACAACGGAACAACTACGTCGGCCGTGAATTTCCCGGAAGTGGCGCTGCCCCCGCACCCCGGCCACACGCGCTTGCTGCACATTCACCGCAATATTCCAGGCGTGTTGTCTGGCATCAACCAAGTGTTGGCTGCACACGGCATCAATATTGCAGCCCAATATTTGCGCACCTCAGAGGAGCTGGGCTATGTCGTTATGGACATTGCCGCAGAGGCCTTGGAGCTGCCTATGGGGCAACTGATGGAGGTGCAAGGCACTCTGCGTACTCGGGTGCTGTATTAGGCCCGTGGCCTCTAGCCCCTTTAAAACGTTTCCCAGTCGTCCTCAGATGCTGTAGATGCCATGGCGCTGCGAGGCGTTTTCTCTGGCTCAGCCGCAGCTACAGCCAAAGGCTTGGCGGCCTGTGGTGGCTGCGCAGCTTGGGTCCGGGCTTGAGTCGGCACAGCAGCAGGCCGGTGCAGAACAGCTGCGGGGCTTGCTGGAGCAGGGGTTGCAGGTGCAGACAGTGGTGCTGGCGCCAATGCGGGGGGCTGCACGGCTGCCGCGCTATGCGCAGTCATGGATGCAGCATCGCCTTGTAGCTTGAAGATCGACACGGCCTTCACCAGCTCAGACGCCTGTTGCTTGAGGCTGGCTGTTGCCGCCGCCATTTCTTCCACCAAGGCTGCATTTTTCTGCGTGGTCTGGTCCATGTGTGTGACCGCCTCTGCCACTTGGGCTACGCCATTGCTTTGTTCGCCGCTGGCGTGGCTGATATCGGCAATCAACTGCGTCACTTTCTGGATTTCTGCTGTGGCCTGGTCCATGGTGGCACCGGCGTAGGCCGCTTGTTCATTGCCCTCATGGATTTCCGCCACGCTGTGGCTGATGAGGTTTTTGATCTCTTTGGCGGCTTCTGCACTGCGCCCTGCCAGCGCACGTACTTCACCGGCAACCACTGCAAACCCACGCCCATGCTCGCCTGCACGAGCAGCTTCCACAGCTGCATTGAGCGCCAAAATGTTGGTCTGAAACGCAATGCCGTCGATCACGCCAATGATGTCCGCAATCTTCTTGCTGCTGGCATCAATGCCTTGCATGGTGTGAACCACCTTGCGCACGGCTTGCTCACCCTCGGTCACCACACGTTGCGCTTCTTGCGTTAAGCGATTGGCAGAGACTGAATGCTCGGCGTTGTGCGCCACGGTGGAGCCCAATTGCTCCATGGCGGCGGCTGTTTCTTCCAGCGCGCTGGCTTCGCTTTCTGTGCGGTTGGCCAAATCTTGGTTGCCTTGCGCAATTTCGGTACTGGCCAAGGCCACGCTTTGGGCTTGCATATGCACCGTGCGCACAACCTGGGTCAGGCCTTGGCAGATATGGTTCATGGAAGCGATCAAGCGGCCCATTTCATCGTGCCGATCATTGCGAGCCTGCACAGTCAAATTACCATCCGCAATCGCCTCAGCCATCTGGGTGGCCGTGTGCAGCGGACGCACAATCATGCGGCGCACCAGAAAGAACCACACCGCAGCCAAGACAAACACGGCGGCCAAGCCCATGGCTGCAAATTTAAAAATCAAGGCGCGTGTTTGTGCCAAAAATTCATCGATGTAGGCGCTGGAGGCAAACACCCAATTCCAAGGCGCATAGTGGCCAAAGGCGGCAATCTTGTCGCG
>JBJEZV010000276.1:0-4039 GCA_051887595.1 Comamonas sp. | reverse complement strand
TCGACGGAAGACATGGCTTTCAATTGGTCGTCAGGCACGATGCCACGGTAGGCTTCCAACGCAGAAGCAGTGTGGATTTGTGCAATCGCCTTCGCATCGCGAAGGGTTGCAGGACGAACCTGGTAATTGGACATGGAAAAACCGAAACGGAAACGAGGTGTTGAAAACGAAAGTCGGCAATTGTCAGTGAAATTGCATTTTTCGCTTGGGCCTAGTTTCTGTAGCCATTTACGCAAGTACGGCTGTACGCGGTTTCTTGCCCGCGCAAAAAGGATGTGCTAGACCAATGCGGCGCACAGCCGCACCAGTGCTTGCGGGCGCTGCCGATGGCTAGTGGTGCAGGCGCTTGATCAGCGCCATGATGCGTTCAAACTTGGCACCATAGGGCGGATAAAGCCAAGCTGCAGGGCTCCATTTTGACTGCAAAAAGACGGACTTTTGGTGAGAAAAACGTAAAAAACCCTGCTCACCATGATATGCCCCCCATCCACTGGCACCAACACCACCAAAAGGCAGGTTGTCATGGGCCACGTGCATCAAGGTGTCATTGACCGTCACACCGCCGCTGACCGTCTGGCGCAGCACCTGATCGCGCAGCTTTTCATCCTTGCCAAACCAATACAGCGCCAGCGGTCGCTCGCCCGCATTCAAGGCCTGAATCACATCCTGCAAGTGGTCATAGCTGATCACTGGCAACAAAGGCCCGAAGATTTCTTCGCGCATGATCTCCATGTTGGAGTGCACATTCCACACCAGCGCAGGCGTCATTTGCCGCTGCACGGCATCGCCCCAGCCAGGATTCGAGGGCTGCTTGGGACTATCCACGGGCTCCAGCCACTGCACTTGCGCACCTTCGGATTCAGCTTCCTGGGCCAAATGGCGCAAACGGTTGAAGTGCTTGGTGTGGATGATGGCGGCGTAATCAGGGTTGCCCGAGAAACTCGGGAACAACTGGGCCACGGCCTTGCGGTAGGCCTGCTCAAACGCCTGCTCCATGCCGCGCGGCAGCAGCAGGTAGTCTGGCGCAATACAGGTCTGCCCCGCATTGAGCAACTTGCCATGGGCAATCCGCAAGGCTGCCTGCTCCAGGTCGCAGTCGCTGCTCAAAATGCAAGGCGATTTGCCGCCCAGCTCTAACGTCGTGGGCGTCAAATGGCGCGCGGCTGCCTGCGCTACTTTGCGCCCTACTGCCGTGGAGCCAGTAAATACCAAATGGTCAAAGGGCAGGCCAGCAAATGCAGTGGCCACCTGGGCGTCGCCTTGAATCACCGCAAACTCATCGGCTGCAAAAAACTGGCCAATGAGCAAAGCCAATTGGGCCGATGTGTGCGGCGTGTACTCGCTGGGCTTGAGCATGACGCGATTGCCTGCCGCCAAGGCTGCGATGGCTGGGCCTAAGGCCAGCTGCAAGGGATAGTTCCAGGGCGCGATAACGCCAACCACACCCAAGGGCTGGCGCTCGATGCGCGCTTGCGCGGGCAGCAAGTGCACAGGCGTCCACACGCGGCGCGGACGCATCCAGCGTGCCAATTGCTTGAGCGCCTGGTCCAGCATGGTGCGCAGGGTCAGCAGATCGGCCATCTCTGTGAGCTGCGGAGAGCGCACGCCAAAATCTGCCTGCACCGCAGCCGCCAAGGTGCTGCCATGCTCGTGCAAGAGTTTTTTCAGCCGCAGCAAGCGTTCCTTGCGCACCAGCAAAGGAACGTCTACCTGATGGCGACTGGCTTGCCGCTGTAATTCAAATGCTTGCTCGATGGCACTGGGTAGCGGCATGCTCAACAATCTCCACAATCTTCTTTGAAAGCCTCACACCCAGCAAAGGGCACGGATTAACGCTCGTGCACCTGGCGCGGCTGCACGTCGCTGACCTCGCCCGCTACCTTGGCCAAGATGCCGCCGCGTTTGCTGCCAGACGGTGGGCTAAAGGGGGCCGAGGGCTCTTCATCTGCCGCAGGCGCCTTGCGTTGCATGCCGGCAAAGCCGCCTGCGCGTTGCGCCATGCTGGCCCAACTGCTGGCAGCGTGCAATGGCATCACCCAAGGGGTGACGGGCTGGCCTGTGAGCTTGGCCCACACAGCGCGCAAGCCCCATACGGCGGCCAATACACAGGCCACGGCCAACAGGCTCAAGAAGAACACCATGCCCAGCATCAACATGACGATGCGCACAGTCCAGCGGGTGACCCATGTCAAAAATTCGTTCAAAGCTATGCCTTTCTCACAAGGCCAGCGCCTAAGGCGCTGGCCGCCTTGACTCAGTCAGGACGTGGCGCGTCCTGCAAGTCAAAGTGGAACACTCCAGGCTCCAGTACAGGGTTCACTGTGACCTCAATGCGGCTCTTGGGAGGGAACTTGCCCTCCAGCAACAGACGCGACAGCGGATTCTCGATGCGCTGCTGAATTGCGCGCTTCAAGGGCCGTGCACCAAAGACCGGATCAAACCCCACTTTAGCCAACTCTGCCAAAGCGGGTGCCGTGATGTCCATTTCCAGATCCATTTTCTCCAGACGGCGTTGCAGCAACTGCAACTGGATCTTGGCAATCGACTCAATATGGGCCGCATCCAGACCATGGAAGACCACGGTTTCATCGATGCGGTTCAAGAATTCGGGTCGGAAATGGGTTTTTAGTTCCCCCCAGACCGCTTCCTTGATCTCTTCGCTGTCTTGGCCAACCATGGCCTGGATCAGGTGCGAGCCAATATTGCTGGTCATCACAATGACGGTGTTCTTGAAGTCTACGGTGCGACCTTGACCATCGGTCAGGCGTCCATCGTCCAGCACCTGCAGCAGCACGTTAAAGACGTCAGGATGCGCCTTCTCGACCTCATCGAGCAGCAACACGGAGTAAGGTTTGCGACGAACCGCTTCCGTCAGATAGCCCCCCTCCTCATAGCCCACATAGCCGGGAGGCGCACCAATCAGGCGAGCGACGCTGTGCTTTTCCATGAACTCTGACATATCGATGCGCACCAAGTGCTCTTCGCTGTCGAACAAGAATCCTGCCAGCGCCTTGCACAGCTCGGTCTTACCCACCCCCGTGGGACCCAAGAACAGGAAGCTGCCCAGCGGCTTGTTGGGATCGGACAAACCTGAGCGCGAACGGCGGATGGCGTTGGACACGGCGCTGATGGCCTCGTCCTGGCCCACCACACGCTCGTGCAGCTTGCCTTCCATCTGCAGCAGCTTGTCTTTTTCGCCCTGCATCATCTTGGACACCGGAATGCCCGTGGCACGGCTGACCACTTCCGCAATCTCTTCGGCGCCGACTTGCGTGCGCAGCAGCTTGTGCTTGGGCGCCGCGCCATCGGCCTCGCTGGCTTGCGCTTCTTTGAGCTGCTTTTCCAAAGCGGGCAGCTTGCCGTATTGCAGTTCCGCCACTTTGTTGAAATCGCCCTTGCGCTTGAGGTCTTCAATCTGCGTGCGAATGGCGTCCACTTCCTTGCGGATTTGCTCAGAGCCTTGGGCGCTGGCCTTTTCGGACTTCCAGATTTCTTCCAGATCGGCGTACTCACGCTCCAGCTCACCCAATTCATCTTCGATGAGCTGCAGGCGCTTTTGCGAAGCCTCGTCCTTTTCCTTTTTCATGGCTTCGCGCTCGATCTTGAGCTGGATCATCCGGCGCTCAAGCTTGTCCATGACTTCAGGCTTAGAGTCGATCTCGATCTTGATCTTGGCGGCAGCCTCGTCGATCAAATCAATGGCTTTATCGGGCAAGAAGCGATCAGTGATGTAGCGGTGGCTGAGCTCGGCTGCTGCCACAATCGCAGGGTCAGTGATGTCCACACCGTGGTGGGCTTCGTAGCGCACCTGCAAGCCACGCAAGATGGCGATAGTGTCTTCGACGGATGGCTCTTCCACCAATACCTTTTGGAAGCGGCGCTCTAACGCAGCATCCTTTTCGATGTACTTGCGGTATTCGTCCAAGGTCGTCGCGCCAATGCAGTGCAACTCGCCACGTGCCAGCGCAGGTTTGAGCATATTGCCCGCATCCATCGCACCTTCGGCCTTGCCGGCGCCGACCATGGTGTGGATCTCGTC
>JBJEZV010000275.1:25737-32284 GCA_051887595.1 Comamonas sp. | reverse complement strand
TAGACATACAAGCCTGCAGAGTGGTCCAGCGAGTAACTACCAGGTTGTTTGCCTTCGACCTTTTTGTAGAACACCTTGAAGTCTTTGGCCACTGCGGCGATTTGCTCCGGCGAGCCCGTCAAAGCCACCATGTTGGGATCAAAAGCTTCGGTGTAGGCGCGCAATACTTCGGGCGTATCGCGCTCGGGGTCGAGTGAGACAAAAACGCCCTGCAGCCGATCCCCTTGCGCACCCAGCATGCCTTTGACCTCTGCCAGTTCCTGCAAGGTGGTGGGGCACACATCGGGGCATTGCGTAAAGCCAAAAAACACCACCACTACTTTGCCCGCAAAGTCTTGGATGGAGCGCTGCTTGCCGTGGGCATCGGTCAAGGGAAAGTCTTTACCGTACTGCGCGCCGGTGATGTCAACGCCTTCAAAGCTGACTGGGCTAGGTTTACAGCCCGCCAGCAAAGCGGCGGCAGAAAGTGTGCTGGCAGCCACCAGCATGGAGTGCAAAGCGTGTCTTCTGTGCATGGCAATTTCAGTCCAAGAGTGGGCCAACCATAACCGCAAAGCAATTCCCCATCGGGAATTGCCAGAACGAACGAGACGGGTTCTTTAACGGCCGGGCTGGTCCCAGGATGCGGCAGCGCGCAGCACACGCTCCAGATCGCGCTTGGCTTTGGGTGCTTGGTCTTTGCTCAAATGCGCAGGAAAGCGCAGCATCCAATGCCCAAAGGGGTCAACCAAGTACAAATGATCTTCCAGTTGCTGCCCTTCGGCGGGCGCCAGCCACTGGGCCAATTCATCGCGCTTCACGGCCATGACCTCAGCCTGCTGCAAAGCAGGCTCCAGTTCAGCGCGTGGCTTTGCCGCGGGCGATTGCACCAGCCACACCCAATCGACGCGGTCTTTTTCGCGGCCCAGGCTTTCGCGCAATTGGCGCTGCAAATACAGGCGCTCCTCGCAAGCCGCATCGCAATCGGGGGCTGCCGTGCTGACCAGTAGCCACTGCCCTTTCCAGTGCGTCAGGGGCTGGTGCTGACCCTCGCGGTCACGCACCATCATCGCCTCGGGCATGGGTCGTTGCGGTTCGATCAATGCACCAAAATTACGCCGGCCTTCGGGCCGCACGACGTAATAAGTGAAATACGAGGCAATCACAGGAGCTGCGCACACGGCCAGCACCAACAGCATCTTCCAGCGACCCTGGCGGCGCTGCGCTGGATGCACCGCTTGGGAAAACTCTTGGGGACTAGGTGGGGTGTGAACGGTCAGCTCCAGCGGCTGAAGATCATGGCGAGTCGTCATGCAAATTTCTTTTCACGCGGGCGGGCCGCAAAACATGGAACCACATGAGCATGCCAGCCAGCACTGTGGCGATTGCAAACCATTGAAAGGCATATCCGTGATGCGTGGCAACGCCGCTGTCAGGCTGGTGCCAGTCGCGCTGCAAACCGTCGCTGGCCGCGCCCACTTGCACGACCGTTCCCGGCGCCAGCAACCAGCCCGTGGACTGTGTCAGCGCTGACAAATCTACGTTCTGGCGAATAGGGTTGTCCGTCGTCATAGACAACGTTTCTTCCCCCATGGCCAGCAGACGTGCGGGAGGGCCAGATACGTAGCCGTGGATCTCGACTGATGCCGACGGCGTATCTATGGGCTGTAGCTGATGGCGGTCTTGGAAATTGCGCGGAATCCAGCCGCGCTGCACCAGCACCACGCTGCCATTGGGTAACTGCAACGGTGTGAGCACAAAAAACCCAGGGCGCCCGTGCATTTGGCGGTTGTCCAGGTACAGCGTGTGCTCTGCCAACCAGCGCCCCTGCAATTGCACGCGGCGGTGAAGCTGGGTATTCCACTGCTGCATGGAGTTGGGTGATTGCAGCAGTTGCTGCAAATCAGCATTCAACAGTGGCTCGGCCTGCTGCTGCGCCTGCATGCGCGCCTGCCAATCCATTTTCTGCTGCGCACGGTCAAGCTGCCAGCAACCCAGGCTGGTGGCAATCGCCACACCCAGCACACCGGCGGCCATCACGCAAACGGTGCGCCATGATGGCGTACTCCACCTCTTGCGCATCACTGGGCGCCCTTCATAATGGGCTGCATGACATATGCGATTGCCTTGTTCGTTCTTGCCATCTTGGCCTGTTTAGCCACAGCAGGATTTTTCATGCTGCGCAAACCTGATGCCCAGCACGACGGCCAGCGCAGCAAAAATATGGCTCGCGCACTGACAGTGCGCGTGGTGCTTTCGGTGGTGTTGTTTGTGTGCCTGTTGCTGGCTTGGAAGCTCGGATACATCCAGCCCACAGGGCTGAATGTAGGGAGATAAGTCATTAAAAAGAGCGGCTTACCTTGGCTACATAAGCTTTTGCAATAGATATCTATTGCAAAACCGCATGAACACAAGGTAAGCCGCTCTTTAATTTTCAAAATTCGCTTTCTGGCCCACCCCGCGCTTGGACGCAATGGTGGGTAATCTCCCCAGCACTTACATCCAATACACCAGGATGTACAGACCCAGCCACACCACGTCCACAAAGTGCCAGTACCATGCGGCGCCTTCAAAACCGAAGTGACGCTCTTGGCTGAAATGGCCCTTTTGCAATCGCAACGTGATGAACAGCAACATCAACATGCCGACAAACACGTGAAAGCCGTGAAAGCCCGTGAGCATGTAGAAGGTCGAGCCAAAAATGCCGGAATTGAGCTTGAGGTTCAGGTCCGTGTAGAGGTGGTAGTACTCATAGCCTTGCACGCACAAGAAAATGCATCCCAGCAGCACCGTAGCCCACATCCACACAATGGTCTTGGCGCGGTTGCCAGCCTGCAAAGCATGGTGCGCCACGGTCAAAGTCACACCCGAAGTCAGCAACAAGGCCGTGTTGATGGTGGGCAGCCAGAAGGGGCCAACGGTCTCAAATGGCTCGACCGTTCCTGCAGGCGATGCGGTCGCACCTTGCACCACGCTGGGCCAAGCGGCCTTGAAGTCGGGCCACAGCAAGCTGTTTTCTAGGTTCCCCAGTTCTGGCACCGAGTGCGCACGCGCCCACCACAAGGCGGTGAAAAAGGCACCGAAGAACATGACTTCAGAGAAGATGAACCAGCTCATGCTCCAGCGATAGGACAGATCGATCTTGCGACCGAAAAGGCCCCGCTCGCTTTCGTGTGCGGCTTCGCGGAACCAGCGGAACAGCACCACCAGCCACCACGTCAGGCCGAAGAAAAAGCTCCATTTGCCCCACGTGTGCCCGTTGATCCACGTGCCTGCGCCCAGCATCACAAAGAAAAGCCCTGCTGCCGCCCAGATAGGGTGACCTGATTCAGCGGGCACATAGTAGTACGGTGTGCCTGTCGCTTGAGGTGCACTCATATCAGCTCCTGTCATCACTCATCCAATTGTTGCGATACGGCCCAGCACTGGTGTGCTTAGACCACCCAATTCACCAACACAATCAACGCAATCACCAACGCAAAAATCGCAACCACACCCACAGCCAGGATGTGCAAAGGCTTGATCTGCGCAAAGTCTTCGCGCCATTCACTGCCTTTGCGCACACCAAACATCGACCACGCCACTGCGCGAATCGAACGCCAAAACGACGGCTTGTGCTGTGGCTCACTCAAGACGCATTCCTTGTCACATCAGAGCCTGGCTGCAATGCCACCGGTGCTGGCGGCACGCGGCCACCGACTTCAAAAAACGTGTAGCTCAGCGTGATCGTGGTCACATCTTTGGGAATGCGTGGATCGATCACAAAGGCCACGGGCCATTCTTTTTTCTCGCCCGGCTGCAGCTCATACTGGTTAAAGCAAAAGCATTCCATCTTCACAAAATGCGGCGCCGCCTGGCGCGGGGCATAGCTGGGAATGGCCTGCGCGGCCATGGCACGGTTTTGGATGTTCTGGAACTCATACATCACCGTGGCCATTTCGCCTGGATGCACTTCGATGGAGTGGCGCTCGGGCTTGAAATCCCAAGGGCCTCGCGCATTCGCATCAAACTCCACCGTGATGGTGCGGCTGGTGTCGACCTGCGTGTTCACCGGCAACACGCCCACGGCCCCGTTGCCCGGCACCTGGCGCTCCGAAATCGTCAAGATGTTGATGCCCAAGGCCTCACACACATGCTTGTAGATCGGAATCAACGCATACCCAAAGGCAAACATGCCTACGGTGATCACCAGCAATTTGGTGACCATCTGCACATTGGCGCGCCGCTTGTTCATGCTGCTCAGCCCCTTAGCTACCCAGCCAAGTCATCTTGACCAGAAAGCCCAAGAAGAAAGCCAAGGCAATCGACGCCAAAATCCAGGCCATGCGGGTATTGCGGTGGCGCTGCAGCTGCCAGGCCTCCGTGCGATCCGGCATGGAATTGCTGTGTTTGGGATGGATCATGGTTTATCCAATCACGCGGGTGGCCGTGCTGTCGAGTTTGGGCGGATTTTCAAAGGTATGGAATGGCGCAGGAGAAGGCACTTCCCACTCCAGACCCTCGGCACCTTCCCAGGGCTTTTGCGGTGCTTTCTCGCCTTTGCCACGCATGGCTGGCAGCACCACCGCCAAGAAGAAGTACACCTGCATTAAGCCAAAGCCAAAGGCACCGACAGTCGCCAAAGCATTGAAGTCAGCAAACTGCATGGGATAGTCGGCATAGCGACGTGGCATGCCTGCCAAGCCCAAGAAGTGCATAGGGAAGAAGGTGATGTTGAACGTAATCAGCGAGCCCCAGAAGTGGATCTTGCCGCGCGTTTCGGAGTACATCACGCCGGTCCATTTGGGCGCCCAGTAGTAATAGGCCGCGAACATGGAGAACAGCGAGCCCGCCACCAGCACGTAGTGGAAGTGCGCCACCACGTAATAGGTGTCTTGCAGCTGGATGTCGATGGGCGCCATGGACAAAATCAGGCCCGTAAAGCCACCCATGGTGAACACAAAGATAAAGCCCACCGAGAACAGCATCGGGGTCTCGAACGTCATGGAACCCCGCCACATCGTGGCGACCCAGTTAAAGATTTTCACGGCCGTGGGCACAGAAATCAGCATGGTGGCGTACATGAAAAACAGCTGCCCGGTCACCGGCATGCCGGTGGTGAACATGTGGTGCGCCCAGACGATAAAGCTCAAAATAGCGATGGAGCTCGTGGCATACACCATCGAGGCATAACCAAACAGCTTCTTGCGGCTAAACGCAGGCACGATCTGGCTGATGATGCCGAAGGCCGGCAAGATCATGATGTACACCTCAGGGTGACCAAAGAACCAGAAGATGTGCTGGTACATCACCGGGTCACCGCCACCTGCGGGGTTGAAGAAGCTGGTGCCAAAGTGACGATCAGTCAGCGTCATGGTGATGGCACCTGCCAGCACGGGCATCACAGCAATCAGCAAATAGGCAGTGATCAGCCAAGTCCACGCAAACATCGGCATCTTCATCAGCGTCATGCCAGGCGCGCGCATGTTCAAGATGGTCACGATGATGTTGATCGAGCCCATGATGGAGCTGGCACCCATGATGTGCATCGCAAAAATGCTAGTGTCCATGGACAGACCCATTTGCAGCGTCAAGGGCGCATACAAGGTCCAGCCTGCTGCAGGCGCACCGCCGGGCATGAAGAACGAGCACACCAGCAAAATACCAGCAGGCACCATCAGCCAGAAGCTGAAGTTGTTCATGCGGGCGAAGGCCATATCAGATGCGCCAATTTGCAGTGGCAGCATCCAGTTCGCAAATCCCACAAAAGCCGGCATGATGGCGCCGAACACCATGATCAGGCCATGCATGGTGGTCAGCTGATTGAACAGCTCAGGATTGACCACCTGCAAGCCAGGCTGGAACAACTCGGCACGAATGAGCAGTGCCAGCAAGCCGCCAATCATCAGCATGGTGAAGCTGAACAGCAGATACAGCGTGCCAATGTCCTTGTGGTTGGTCGCGTAGAGCCAGCGCCGCCACCCGCTCGGGGCGTGGTGGTGGTCGTGGTGGTGATCGTCGTGCGCTGCGTGGGCGGCGTCGTGCGATGGTGGGTAAATGGCGCTCATGTGCGTGTCTCCCGATCTCTGTCCTGTCGATGCGCTCACTGCGCGGCCACAATGTCTACACGGCGGGCCTGCTCACTGGCACCGCTGCTGTCGGTAATGGTTTCAGGCTTGCGCAACTCAATGCGCTCGGCCGCAATACCGGCATCGGTCAAGGCTTTGGCCACGGCCTGGGCGCGTTGCTTGGCAATGTCAGCGTTGACATCGGCACTGCCAGTGGCGTCCACGTAACCCGACAAGGCAATCTTGACGTTGGTGTTGGCGCTCAACCATTGCACGGCTTGTTGCACCGTAGCTTGTGCTTTGTCATCGAGTGCACTTTGGCCCGTTGCGAAAAAGATCTGGAAGGGCATGCCCTGGTCCGCCATATCGGCAGCCACTGCACCTCCGGCAGGCGCTGCGTAAGTAGCTGCACTTTCGGCCACCTGGGTGGCACTCAGATTGTCTGCAGGCGCGCTGGGTGCAGCACCAGAGGTGCTTTGGCCTTCAGGGAACTTGCCCGTGCGTGCAGCAGTGAACAGCGC
>JBJEZV010000275.1:23882-25637 GCA_051887595.1 Comamonas sp. | reverse complement strand
CGCGCCATCAGATCGGCCATGGTCCATTCTTTGGTGGGATCGTCTTGCTTGGCAGCTGCCAGCTTTTGCTGCTCTTCCACCCAAGCTGCGTAGGCGTCAGACTCCAGCACCTTCACATGGATGGGCATATAGGCGTGCTCTTTGCCACACAGCTCCGCGCACTGGCCGTAATAGTCACCGGCCTTTTCGGCGCGGAACCAGGTGTCACGCACGAAGCCTGGAATGGCGTCTTGCTTGATACCAAAAGCAGGCACCATGAAGCTGTGAATCACGTCATTGGCCGTGGTGATGATGCGCACCTTCTTGTCTACCGGCACCACCAGTGGGTTATCCACACGCAGCAGGTAGTCGGCAGGGGCGTTGCTGACATCACCCGAGTCAGACATCGCGCGGTGGCTGCTGTCCAGGGTCGACAAGAAGCTCAGACCTTCCCCGGGTCCCTTGAGGTAGTCGTAGCCCCATTTCCACTGGTAGCCCGTGACCTTGATGGTCAACTCGGCATTGGTGGTGTCTTTTTGGGCCACTAAGACCTTGGTGGCAGGCAGCGCAATCAAGATCACAATGATGAACGGAATCACCGTCCAGACCACTTCCACTGTGGCCGATTCATGGAAGTTCGCCGCCTTGGCACCTTGGGATTTGCGGTGTTTCCAAATGGAATAAAACATCACCGCAAAAACACCGACGAAGATGACCAAGCAAATGGTCAACATCATCCAATGCAAAAAGTGCTGCTCCTGCGCAATGCGCGTGACCGGAGGGTGCAAGTTCAATTGCTTGACAGCAGGTCCTCCAGGCAAGTCCTGCACCGCGTGTGCTG
Source organism: Comamonas sp. (assembly GCA_051887595.1). Classification (GTDB taxonomy): domain Bacteria; phylum Pseudomonadota; class Gammaproteobacteria; order Burkholderiales; family Burkholderiaceae_C; genus Comamonas. Next base: position 24,817 of record JBJEZV010000275.1, on the reverse strand, counting down.
CTGTTGCCATCCATGTGGTGGCAGCCGTGCACAGAGAAACCAGTGGTAAGTATCTGCTTTTCATAGTTCTCACTTGCAAATAAGCCTCCGGGCATCCAGCACGCTTGCCTTGCGCAATACCGTGCGAAGTCTTGCGAAGAAGGGGAAAATCAAGCCGTTTGCAACGCTACTCCGTACCGACGAACGGACTCAAACACAGCACCAAGGCTACGTTGATTGAGCAGTTGCAAACCAGAAGAGGCAGACGCGGTGCTATGCCGCTCGGCAGTCACCACATGTTGCGCTAAAGACAATTGCTGCCCGCAAGTCTTTGGACTTGATGGGCGCAAAGAAAAAAAGACACGGCAGGCTGACGCAAGGCTTGCGCTCCAGCCTGTCTGCAAGGCATCACGACACACCAATTTTTGTCTCCCCTGACGGCCCTCGGCCGTTGGCTTTGCAGTGTCCGGACCAGTGTCCTGCAACAGTGCTCGCTATCAGTAGTTTGAAAAAATTGTAGTGTGCTTTGCTGCAAAGCAATGCAGCTAAAAAGTCCAATTAGCCTATCGCAAACCCTGTTGCCGGTTTTGTTTCAGCATCGTCCGCATCTGCTCCAGCGACACATGACTTTGGGCTTCCAGACTCACCTTGGGAGCCGGTTTGAAGGCATGGCCGTAGACCAGCTCAAAACTCAAAGCCAGCTGGCCTTCGCTGGCATCGACACGCAGATGCTGATCCATGGCATCGTGCAGTTGTGATAACCAACCACGGCCCCGCAAACTGGCAAAGCGCTGTGGGTGCAGGTTGCAGCCCAACTCGCGCAACTCTTGGAGCAAGCGCTCGGGCGTAGCAAACGTCAGGGTGATGTGCTCCATGTCCATCACAGGTTCTGCAAAGCCTGCTTGCACCAGCATATCGCCCCAATCGTGCATGTCGGTATAGCTTTGCCCTGCAGG
>JBJEZV010000275.1:22049-23782 GCA_051887595.1 Comamonas sp. | reverse complement strand
TCCCAATCGCACCACACGGCTGGAGTGCGTTTGATCCACTGCAGACGCTCTTGCATACGGCGCCCGACTTCTTCATGCAGCCAAGGCGATACGGCAGGCGCTGCGCGCTGCCAGCGCTGGGCAGCTACGGGATCAATGGTGGGGGGATGGAGCTCAGACATGGATCAGACGTTGTGGTGTTTGGGCCTGCTGTACGGCGTAGGCCTTGCAGACTTGGGCGCAGTATATTGATTTCATGCCTGCGCACCGCCCTATGTGGCCTTCCTTTGCATGGCCTGTGACGTGGCATTTACCCAGCCAATGCATGGCCTGCAACCGCTGGCCCAGCGCTGATGTGTTGTGTCACGATTGCTGGCAACGTTTTGCACATGCACACCAGCGCTGCACAGGCTGCGCTCTGGCGCTGCCCAGCCTCAGCGCTGAGCGCACCGTCTGCGGTCAATGTTTGCGCGACCCCAAGCCTTGGCAACACGCCTATGCATGGATGGACTATGCCTACCCGTGGAGCCAGCTCATTACCCAATGGAAATTTGCCCAGCAACCTGCGCTGGCAAGGCACTTTGCACGCTGGATGCGCAGCGATCCCCACATCGCTGCAATGCTGGAGCAAGCGGATTGGGTTGTCCCTGTGCCCATGAGCGCGCAGCGCCTGGGTGAGCGTGGCTACAACCAAGCTGCTTTGCTAAGCCAGCGCTTGGCACCCAGTCAATATTGCCGCCACGTCTTGCTGCGCACCCACCTCACTCCAGCGCAATCCGCCTCAACGCGAGCGCAACGTCTACGGCAGTTGCGCCATGCCTTTGCTGTTGCCCCATCGGAGCGCTCCAGCGTAGCGGGCCGCCGCATTGTGCTGGTGGATGACGTCATGACCACCGGTGCCACCATGGCTGCTGCCAGCCGCTGTCTGCTGCAAGCGGGTGCGCACCAAGTGCAGGTCTTGAGCTTGGCGCGCACGCCTTAAAGCCTGCAAGGGTCAAGCACAAAAGCGGACAATACGCCGCCATGTTTCATATCGTCTTAGTTGAGCCCGAAATTCCACCGAATACGGGCAATGTGATCCGCCTGGCCGCCAATACCGGCTGCCAGCTGCATTTGATCGAGCCTTTGGGTTTTTCGATGGAAGACCGCCACATGCGCCGCGCAGGTCTGGACTACCACGAGTACGCCAGCGTGCGCCGCCATGCCAATTGGCAAGCCTTCTTGGATACCATGCAGCCCCAGCGCGAACGCATGTTTGCCATGACCACCCATGGCAGTCAGCCTGCCCACAGCCTGCAGTTTCAGCCCGGCGACTGGTTGGTCTTTGGCTGCGAGACGCGTGGACTGGCCCCTGAGTTGCGCGAATCGTTTCCCCCTAGCCAGCGCTTGCGTCTACCCATGGTGCAAGGCCAGCGCAGCTTGAACCTGTCTAACGCCGTGGCTGTGACCGTGTTTGAAGCTTGGCGCCAAAACGGATTTTTGACACCACAAGGCGTAGCCCACTAAGCTGGCTATTGTGCGCAGCCTTACGTCTGCTGCAACCTATGGGCATGCGCGCGCAGTCTGCCGCAGACTGCGCGCGCATGCTACGCTTTGTGCACCATGCTTTTCAACCCAACCCAAGCTGACGTACGCCGTTTTTTCTGCAATGTGCGCAGCAAAATGAACCAGAACGCCCCCATGGAGGCGATCGAGACACTGGCCAGTCTGTGGATTGCAGAACACCCGGAATACTTTGCCGAGCTCAGCGATGT
>JBJEZV010000275.1:17871-21949 GCA_051887595.1 Comamonas sp. | reverse complement strand
GCCGTGCCACGCGCGACTAAAAAAACCACCTCCTAACAACAAAACCCGCAACTTGCGGGCTTTGTTCTGTGGATGATGCTCGCTTAACGAAACCGCGGCTGCGCGACGGTGGTCAGCTCTCCATCGAGCTGGCTGATGTAGTTGGCCAGCATTTTGAGTTCTTGGTTGCTGAACTGCTGCACCACCGGCGCCATGATGCCGTTGCTGCGCCCTAAGACGTGGTTGTTCGTGGTCTTATAAGCCTTCAGGGCCACGTAGAGGTAGTCCGCATGTTGACCAGCAACCTTGGGATAGGTCGCGTCGATGGGCTTGGCAAAACCTTCACCGTGGCAGCTGATGCAGGCGCCCTTTTGGATCAAGGCTGCAACTTGGGCAGGGGGATCTTGCGGCTTGGCTGCAGCTTTCGCAGGCGCTTGATGCGCTTGGTAATAGGCCGCCACGTCGGCAATATCTTGGTCTGTCAGCGTCTGGGCAATGCCGCGCATGGAAGGATGTTGACGATCACCCTTGCGATAGGCCTCCAAGGCAGCCGCAATATAAGCGCCAGACTGACCAGAGATCATGGGTACTTTGTGCACCTCGGGAAAGCTGGCTTGATAGCCCGGAATGCCATGGCAGCCGATGCACATGGCAACCTTGCCCTCTCCTGCTTTGGCATCACCTTGCACAGGCTGTGCATAGGCCGCGGACGTCGCACAAGCGACAAACATTGCAAACACCGTGGTCCATGTTTTCATCATTTTGCGCACAAAATCCTTTGCAAGTTCAGCCGTGGAATCTATTGTGGTCAGCGTTCTTGCAAACTCGGTGCGCCCCCTCGTTGCGCGTGCCCGGTCTGCAGAGCAAAAATCATTATGAAAGCAGTCGCCCAGTGCCTCCATCAATGTTTACGCTGATAGTACGACCATGAAATTTCAAGGTTCTGACAATTACGTCGCCACGCCCGATCTGAAATTGGCAGTGAATGCCGCACTGCAACTGCAGCGGCCACTGCTGATCAAGGGCGAGCCGGGTACGGGCAAAACCCTGCTGGCGGAAGAAGTCGCCGCAGCACTGGGCATGCCGCTGTTGCAGTGGCACATCAAATCCACCACCAAAGCCCAACAAGGGCTGTATGAATACGATGCCGTCTCGCGTCTGCGTGACAGCCAGCTGGGCGATGCTCGCACCCAGCACATTGAGAACTACATCGTTCAGGGGGTGCTGTGGCAGGCTTTCACGGCAAAGCAGCCTGTCGTGCTGCTGATTGACGAAATCGACAAGGCCGACATTGAGTTCCCCAACGATTTGCTGCGCGAGCTCGATCGCATGGAGTTTTACTGCTACGAGACCCGCCAGCTGGTGCGCGCCCGGCATCGGCCACTGGTGTTCATTACGTCCAACAACGAAAAAGAATTACCAGATGCGTTTTTGCGACGTTGTTTTTTCCACTACATCCGGTTTCCTGAACCTGCCACCATGCGCCAGATTGTGGAAGTGCACTTTCCCACGCTCAAAGGCGATTTGCTGGCCGCTGCACTGCAAACGTTTTATGACCTGCGCCAGGTGCCGGGGCTCAAGAAAAAGCCTTCTACCAGCGAACTCATCGACTGGCTCAAGCTGCTGCTAGCCGAAGACATCGGCCCCGAGGCACTGCGCTCGCACGACGACAAAGTGGTCATGCCGCCGCTGGTGGGTGCGCTGCTCAAGAACGAACAAGACCTCACCTTGTTCGAAAAACTCGTGGCCCTGAACCAGCGCAACCGCTGAGCGCCAATACCCCTGCGGTGCAGATTTGCCCCAATGCGCAAAATCGCCGCCTGTCGTAGCTTTGGGATTTTCACCACTTCGCTAGAGGGGAACGGCGCATGGCTTCTGTACAAAAACTACTACTTGAAGGTGTCTCTGACGCGGTCTGCTTCATGTTGGGCGCACTCGGAGGCTATGGACTGAGCCAAGCCGTGGGGATCGACATCTTCGAAAGCGGCTACAGCGGCTCGGGGATTGTCGGTATCCTGATGGTGGGCTTAGGCGGTGGCGCCGGCCTGCACCTGGCCCGTATCTGGCGCAGCCGCCAGCGCGCCAAAGACACGCTCGATGAAGCGGAAGCGGATTGATATGAACTGCCATGCCTGAGCTTTGCACGCCTGATTTTTCTTTCCTGCACCCAATCGAACTGCAAGGTTGGGGCGTGCGCCTGGTGCCTTTAGAGGCCTCACACGCCCAAGGACTGGCAGCAGCGGCACTGGAAGATGCGCAGTGGCAATTTGCGCTGACGTGGATCCCCGCGCCCGACGATGTGCCGCGCTACATTGCCCACGCGCTTGCGATGCAGCAGCAGGGGCTGCGCCAGCCGTTTGCCGTGCTGGATGCCGCGTCGGGCCGCGTACTGGGCACCAGCAGCTACCACGACATCGTGCCTGCCGCCGCGCGGCTGGAGATCGGTCACACCTGGTATGCACGCAGCGCACAGCGCAGCCACGTCAACACGGCCTGTAAATTTTTGCTGATGCAGCACGCCTTTGAGAGCCTGCATTGCGCCGTTGTGGGATGGCGCACAGACAGCCTGAACACGCGCAGCCAACAAGCAATTGAACGCTTGGGTGCACGCAAAGACGGTTTGCTGCGCCACCATGCCGTGCGCCACGACGGCAGCGTGCGCGATACCGTGATGTACAGCATGCTGGCCAGCGAATGGACCTACGCCAAAGCCCGTTTGCTTGAAAAACTAGAGCTGCTTACCCTTGATGTAAGCCATCTTCAAAGCTAAAACACTTTGAAACCCTTATTCTGCCAAGGCATGCAGCTCGCTTTTTAGTGTTTTTCCATGCTCATTGACTTCTTCTACACGCTGCGTGCCGCGGGCTTGCCGGTTTCGGTCAAAGAACTGCTGGTGCTGCTGCAGGCCTTGCAAGCTGGCGTGGTGGGGCCGCGCAGCGATGGGCACTGGAGCCAGGAGGATTTTTACTTTCTGGCCCGCACGACACTGGTCAAGGACGAAAAACTCTACGACAAGTTTGACCGTGCGTTTGCCACCTACTTTCAAGGCGTTGAACAAGTGGCGGTGCACAACCCATCGCTGCCAGAATCGTGGCTGCACCAGCTCTTAGAACGCGAATTCACGCCAGAGCAAAAGGCTGCGCTGGCGCCCATGGGTTGGGACGAGTTGATGAAAACCCTCCAGCAGCGCTTGCAAGAGCAGCAAGGCCGCCACGAAGGTGGCAACCGCTGGATTGGCACGGGCGGCACCAGCCCATTTGGCAATAGCGGCTACCACCCGCAAGGCGTGCGTATCGGCGGCAAAAGCCAGCAGCGCAGCGCTGTCAAAGTCTGGGAGCAGCGCGCGTTTCGCGACTATGACGACAACCAGGAGCTGGGCACACGCAACCTCAAAGTGGCCCTGCGGCGCCTGCGCAAATTTGCGCGCCAAGGCAGCGTCATGGAGCTGGATTTGCCAAGCACCATCCGCAGCACTGCTGCCAATGCTGGCTGGCTTGATATTCAGATGCAGCCCGAGCGCCGCAACCAGGTGAAGGTATTGCTGCTCATGGATGTTGGAGGCACCATGGATGCGCATGTGCAGCGCGTGCAGGAGCTGTTCTCAGCAGCCAAAAGTGAGTTCAAGTACTTGGAGTTTTATTACTTCCACAACTGCGTCTACGACTACGTGTGGAAAGACAACCGGCGTCGATTTGCCGAGAAGTTCGACACCTGGGACCTTCTTCGTACGTATAACAAAGACTACAAGCTGATCTTTGTGGGTGATGCCACCATGAGTCCTTACGAAATTTTGCAATCTGGTGGCAGCGTCGAATACCACAACGCAGAACCCGGGGCAGAATGGTTGCAAAGGCTCACTCACGCCTTTCCTCACCATGCCTGGATCAACCCTGAACCACAGGGCGTGTGGGAATACCGCCAAAGCATCGACATCATTCGCCGACTGATGGGTGGACGGATGTATCCCCTCACTTTGCAAGGTTTGGAAGAAACCATAAGGCTGCTGTCAAAATAAATCTATGCCCAAGCCCTTCTTTACAAACGCGCCGGCCTTGAGGTCGGCGTTTTTGTTGACCAGTGCGCTGTTGCTGACTGGTTG
>JBJEZV010000275.1:11546-17771 GCA_051887595.1 Comamonas sp. | reverse complement strand
CTGGGCATGCGCGAGAGCATTCGGCGCAACTGGGGCCTGCCGGAAGGCGAAACCTTTACCCAGTCAGCCTGGAGCAGTTCCAAAACCGAAGGGGTGCGCCGATTGCAAAACCGCCGTTATCCCACAGCCAGCTTGGTGGACAGCCGCGCCGACATTGATACTGATACCCAGCAAGCTGAGCTCAAGGTGCGTTACGAACCTGGTCCAGCCTATTACTTTGGGCCCCTGGTCATTGAAGGTGCCGAGCGCTACAACCCTGCTGGCTTGATCCGCTTGGCTCGCTTGCCGGTGGGCGAGGAGTACCGCCAAAACACTTTGCTGGATGCCCAGCAACGCCTGGCCAACAGCGGCTATTACGACTCCGTGTTCCTGACCTTGGCAACCGACGTGGCCCAGCCTAGCGATACCGAAGTGCATGCGCCGGTGATTGCCGAAGTGCGCGAGGCCAAACTGCAAAAGTGGGTCTATGGTCTGGGCGTGAGCACCGACACGGGCCCACGCTTTTCGATCGACCACACGCACAATCGCGTGCCGTTTCTGGACTGGCGTGCCGTCAGCAAGCTGCAGCTCGACAAAAAAAATCCAGAGATTTCTACGCGCGTGTCCTCGCTGCCCGACTACAGCGGCTGGAACTACTTTTTTGGCGGCAAGGCTGCGCGTGAAGAGCTGGCCGATTACACCGCCAGCAGCATCTCGGTCGTCACAGGCCGCAGCAAGAGCGAAGACAAGATCGATCGCACCTACTTCTTGCAGTACGACATGGCCAAAGCCGAAGGCCAGGACGCTCCACCCAGCAGTTCGGCCATCACGGCCAACTACGGCTGGACAGGGCGCTACTTCAATAACCCGACCAATCCAACACGTGGCTATGGCCTCGGCTGGGAAGTAGGCGCAGGCACCACGATCACTCCGGCCCAAGAGCCGTTTGGCCGCATTTCGGCGCGTTGGCTCTACTTTGTACCTTTTGACAAAGTAGATGAAGACACCGGCCGCCGCAGCCGTCTCGCCTTTCGTGCCAACGGTGGTGCTGTAGTGGCACGCGATGATGCCATCGTGCCCATCACGCAGTTGTTTCTCTCTGGCGGGGATACCACCGTGCGCGGCTACAGCTACCAAAGCATTGGCTCTCGCACCAACAATGGCAAGCTGATTGGCGGTCGCTACATGGCCTCAGGCAGTGTGGAGTGGCAACGTCCCATCACGATTGCGGGCAACCGCACCGACTGGGAACACGCGACCTTTGTCGATGCAGGCACGGTCACGGATGCTTGGGATGTGTACACCTTGTTTGTGGGTGTGGGCACGGGCATTCGCTGGCGTAGCCCGGTGGGCCCGTTGCAGGCCGATTTGGCCTATGGACTGGAAACCAAAAAATTGCGCCTTCACCTGCGCCTAGGCTTCAATTTCTGATTGCATGCAAGAACGACAAGATCCCTCGCTGGACGAATCCCAAGCCGCTGCAACTGCAGCGGCACCAGCCCCTCTGCGCCGCTCGCGTACCCGTCGTCTGGTGCGCGCGCTGATGCTGGCTGTTGCGCTGCTGTTGATTACTCTGTGTGTGCTGCTCGGCGCAGCATGGTGGTGGTCGGGTCAGAGCGACTCACTGGGTCGCACACTGGCGCGCGTGGCCAGCTGGATGCCACCCGACCAAAAGCTTGAAGCCGATGGCGTAGAAGGCAGTTTGCGCAGTGGCGGCCGCATTGAGTGGCTGCGCTGGACGAGCCCAGCCCTGCAAGTAGAGATCAAAGGTGCCGACATAGCCTGGCGCCTGCAACCGCTGCTGCAGCGTGAGCTGCGCTTTGGCAAGATCGACATGGATGAGATGCGCATCCGCAGCACGCCTCAACCTAAAGACGACACGCCCACCGAGCCTTTGCAATCGCTGGAGTTGCCTATGCGTCTGGATGTGCCTGTGCGCATTCAGCGTCTGGTGTGGGAGGGGCCGCCTGAGACAGTGGTCACCGAACTGCATGGCCACTATCGCTACACCGGCAGTCACCATGATCTGGAAGTCAGCAGCTTACGTTACGCACAAGGCTTTTATGAGGCCGAGCTGAAACTGCAAGCGGCGGCACCCATGGCGCTGCAGGCACAGCTCAAAGGCAACGTCAACGCTCCGCTGCCCCAGCAACCCGAGCAAACACTGAATATCCTTGCGCAAGCCAAGGTGGACGGCACCCTCTCCGGCGAGGCCGCCCGTCTGCAAATTCAAGCTGAAGCACAAACACCTGAAGTACCGAATAAGCAAGCTTCCCAAGCTTTGTCTGCCGATATCCAGGCAGTGATCCGTCCTTGGTTCGCGCAACCCGTCGAGCAAGCCCAAGCCGATTTGCAGCATGTTGATCTGGCATTGTTTATGCCCGATGGGCCCCATACCGATCTCAATGGCCAAGTACAAGCCGGGCCAGAGGGCCGTGGATGGGCACTGAAAGCGGATGTGACGAATAACTTGGCAGGCCCTTGGGATCGCCAGGCCCTTCCCCTGCATACCCTTCAGGCCCAAGCGCTTTTTGATGGCAGCCATATCTGGGAGCTACAGCAGGCACGCCTAACAGTCAGCCCCAAATCACAAGGACAGATTGAAGCACAAGGGCGTTTTGACACACAGACCCAGGCGCTTGAAGGCCAAGCAACCCTGCTACAGCTCAATCCCGCTGCTGTGCTCAGCAGCTTGGATGCAGCCCCTTTGAACGGACAAGTTCAAGCGCACACCGATGCACAGCAGCGGGTGCAATTTGCGCTGGATATCCAGTCCGCAGCACCGCGCAAGGCACAGCAGCTGCACATCGGTGCAGCCCGCGCTGAAGGCACTTGGGCTTCGCCTGTATTACAGGTGCGTCAGCTGTATCTGGATGCCCTAGGCGCCAAGGTGCAAACACCGAGCCTGCAGTTCGACACGTCCACGCAGCAAGTGCAAACGCAAATGGATATCACCGTGCCAGGCACTAGCCTCCGCGCCAACATCAATGCTGCACCAGACCAAGGCCAAGGCAGCTTGGATGTGGAACTGGCATCGGCCGAGCAATTCAGCCGCTGGCTGGCGACATTGCCCTTGGCGCAAGATCCGCTGGGCGGCGCCACGTTGCAAGGCCAAGCCCAAGCACAGCTGCAATGGCGTGGTGGCTGGGCGAAGCTTCAGCAGCGCCTGCAAAACCCTGCAGCTCCTTTACAAGCCAGCGGTTTGCAATTGAATCTGCGTCTGCAATCGCCCGAGTTGATCTATCGCACAGCAGACGGCGCCAGCACCCGCTTGCAGCAACTGTCGTTAAAAGCCCAGGGCACGCCCGAGCAACTGCAAACTGAACTCGCTACCCAGGCGCAGATGGGCACGCAGCGCCTGTCGCTGGACACCACATTCAACGCCGGCCTGCGTCTGGGCAAAGATGCCGCCCATATGGACTGGCAAGCGCAGTTGCGCGCACTGGAGGCCGGCTGGAATGGCCAGAACCAGCCAGATCAACTATGGCGTGTGCGCTTGAACCAGCCCGTCACTGTGCAACAACGCACTACCGGCAACCCCACGCGCACGCTGCGCATTCAAGCCAGCGCAGGGGCTTTGGCCATTACGCCACCACCACAAGCTGGCAGCGAAACTGCCTCTGTGCAGTGGGAGCCCCTTCAACTGCGCCAGGCGCCCAATGGCAGCTGGCTGGTGCAAAGCAAAGGCCGCCTGCAAGGCGTGCCGCTGTCATGGGTCGATGCCTTTAGCCCTGACGCACGCCAGCCCTTGCTGGCCTCTGCAGGCTTGGGCGGCGACTTGATCGTTCAAGGGCATTGGGACATTGACAACACGGGTCGCCAGTTGCAGGCCGACGTGGTGCTAGAGCGTGCCAGTGGTGACATTCGCTTGTCGGTAGAAGATGCCGATGCAGCGCCCGTGACCGTGGTGCGCAGCAGTGGTGCTAGCCAGGTCAATGCGCAGACGCAGCAAGTGCAGTCGCGTGCCACTTTGACTACCCGAGGCATGCGCGCCCGCCTGGAGAACTTGCGCTTGCAAGTCACCGCTCGTGGCAATGCACTGCAAGCCCAGCTAGACATGCAGTCGCAACGCGCGGGCCAGTTGCACGCTGATGTGCGTAGCCATTTTCGCCAAGATGCCCAAGGTTTTAGCTGGCCCGCCACTGCACCCATTTCTGGGCGTTTGACCGCGGCTATGCCCAATATCGGCATTTGGGCCTTGTTTGCACCGCCAGGCTGGCGCGTGGGGGGCACGCTCAATGCCGATGTCGCCATCTCCGGCACGCGCTCAGCTCCGCAGTGGGATGGGCAGCTCAGTGCCGATCAATTAAGCATCTTGTCGCTGCTGGATGGCATTGACCTTAAAGACGGACGCTTGCGCGCTCGGCTGCAAGGCACGCGTTTGGACATTACCGAATTGTTTTTGCGCGGCGGCGAAGGCAGCAATACGCGGATCTTGGGTCAAAGCGGCAACTTGACTGCCGCACCCAAAGATGGCGGCACGCTGACCGGGACCGGCTATGTGCTGTATGACCCGCAAGCGCCCGCAGGCAGCTCCGGCATGCGCATGGACATCCGTGCAGTGGCTGATCGTCTGCAGGTGCTGGTGCGAGCTGATCGCCAACTGAGCGTCAGTGGCAATTTGCAAGCAGGCATGAATGATGGACAGGTCAGCCTGCGCGGCGAACTGACCATTGACCGCGCCGCCATCATCTTGGCCGATTCTTCTGCGCCTACGCTGGATTCAGACGTGTATGTCACTTCCGCAGCCAGCCGCAAAGAAGCCGAAGCTAAGGCAGCCAAAGAGGCCGCCAAAGCAGAAGCGGCAGGATCGGTGCAGGCGGTGAAGCCACCAGACATTCAGGTCAAGCTCGACTTGGGCCGTGACTTTGCATTGCAAGGCTATGGCATCACCACGCGCCTAGAAGGTCAGCTCAATATCGCCAACGGACCGCGCATCACAGGTGAAATCCACACCGTTAACGGCCGCTACCGTGCTTGGGGCCAATCGCTGGATGTGGAGCAAGGCACGATCCGCTTCAGCGGGCCTTACGCCAATCCGGCCATTGACATCATTGCCATCCGCCCCAACATCGAGGTGAAGGCGGGCGTCAAGGTCACGGGCACAGCCAACAGCCCGCGCGTGGCCTTGTTCTCGGAGCCTGACATGTCGGACGCTGAAAAGCTCTCGTGGGTGGTCATGGGCCGCAGCGCTGCCGCCGGTGGCGCAGAAACTGCCTTGCTGCAGCAAGCTGCGCTGGCGCTGCTCAGCGGCGGTGGAGGTACCGGCAATTTCGCAGGTCAATTGGGACTGGACGAGATTGGTCTCAAGGGCCCCAGCGAAGATGGCGAAGAAGGTGCGGCGTTGACCATCGGCAAGCGCTTGTCCAAGGACTTTTACGTGGCCTACGAACAAAGCTTGTCAGGTGCCATGGGCACGCTGTATATCTTCTACGACCTTTCACGCCGCCTGACCCTGCGAGGCCAGACTGGTGAACAAACGGCGGTCGACCTGATCTACACACGCCGCAAGGACTAAGCACTCTGCCCCGTTGTGCGTACAGCGGGGCAGACCAAGTGCGCATATCAATCCATCAAGATCGCGCAGCGCATACTGCAAGGCAGGCTAAAATCATGCGCTGCATGTGCATACACATGCATTGCCAGCGTCGTAGTCCCGGTAGTTCAATGGATAGAACAATTTCCTCCTAAGAAATAAATAGTGGTTCGATTCCACTCCGGGATACCAACATCACCCCCCTCCAAGCACCTGCACGGTGCTTGTTGTGTTTAGAGACTGGGCGCATTCAAGCGTTCGCGCACTTGCTGCGCCAGTGCTTCGGCTTTGGCAAACAAAATCATCTCGATGTCGTCGATCTCCGCACCCAACTCCTGTGCCACGGTGCGCAGCGATGTCAGGTAGTTCTCATACACCACATCATCGGCTTGGCGCAGCCAGCCTTGCTTGACACGCTGTGCTTTAAGCAAAGGCCAGGTGGCCGTCAGCAGCTTGTTGCGGCCCGGCAGTTGTGGAAACCACCAACATGTTTCCTGGCCTGCAAGCCACTGCAGCGCATTCAAAGAGAATGCGACGCGCGCATCAAAGATGGCATGTGCCTGTGGATCTGAGAAAGCGGCCACCTTGGACCATGATGCGATCCCTTTGACGGTCTCAGGCACGCGACCTTGCGCAATGATGTCCACATAGCTGTGCAAGGTTGCTGGCGCATTGGTGCGAACGCCGCCCCATTCACGCACCGCGTAATC
>JBJEZV010000275.1:5938-11446 GCA_051887595.1 Comamonas sp. | reverse complement strand
GCAAGGTTGCTGGCGCATTGGTGCGAACGCCGCCCCATTCACGCACCGCGTAATCAGCCAGCGCCAGCCGTCGCTGTGGCATGGTCTGCCATTGCTGGGCCAAACCCCGCTTCAGCGCTCGTGTCATGGCATACGGACTGCCAGCGGATAACACCAATCCAAAAGCTTGCTCCACATGTTCAGGCTTTAACTTCCAACGATAGTCTTGGGGTAACGTAGTGAGTTGCTGCTGGGCATAAGCCATCAGTGTGTGGTGCAGTGCTTGCATGACAGAAAGAGAAAGCCAAAATTTCGATCGTACTGATGATTTTTCTCTTCTCTGCCATGGGCTGCTTCGATGAAGTCGTGGCACCGCAGCTTGCAAAACTTCATCACCCAGCTTTCTAAATACATCAATCCATAGCGGCTTACCTATACGCATCAATGCTTTACGTATAAAAACTATTCAAAAACAAGCACTGATACTGGCTAGCAGCTCTTAAAACATACATACATTGCGGCGCCGCTTCTTTACGGGCGCATTGCAAGCTCGCTGTCAGCTCTGAACGAAAGCACTTACGCCCTGACAACCGGGACTGTCCCGCAAATGTCGACGCTTCACTACAAGCGTGCACGCAGGTAGCGATGGTCGGCGACCAACGGTATGGAAATGCCCCAAAACGGCGCAACGCCGTGCAATGAACCGCCCTTTTGGGGCATAACCAGCGCAATGCTTGAAGGGTGCACCGGCAGTTGCCGCCTCCCCTTAAGGCAGACGTGCGGCCACAGCCTTATACAAAAACTGCATACAAAAAAGCAGGCACTGTTTTTGCTGTTAGCAGGGCATCCGCACTTGCGCGCGGCAGTTTCTGACCACCTTCTATCAGGAGTCTTCATGCATAAACGCACTTTCTTGCAAGCAACCGCTGCCTTGGCGCTGGCCAGCAGCTTCGGTCTGGCCCACGCCCAAAGCACGCCGATCAAGTTCCAGCTCGACTGGCGTTTTGAAGGCCCTTCGGCCTTTTTCTTGCAGCCTGCTGCCAAGGGCTATTTCAAGCAAGCTGGGTTGGATGTGACCATTGATGCCGGCAATGGCTCCGGCGGCGCCGTGCAGCGCGTGGCCTCGGGCGCCTATGACATGGGCTTTGCCGACATGGCCTCGCTCATGGAGTTCCATGCCAACAACCCGGACGCCAACAACAAGCCCGTGGGCGTGATGATGGTCTACAACAACACGCCTGCCGCCGTCATGGCACTCAAGAAAAGCGGCATTGCCAATGCCAGTGACTTGAGTGGTAAAAAACTGGGCGCACCCGTTTTTGATTCGGGCCGCAAAGCATTCCCGGTATTTGCCAAAGCCAACAAGGTCGAAAACGCCACTTGGACCTCCATGGACCCACCGCTGCGCGAGACCATGCTGATCCGTGGCGATGTCGATGCCATTACCGGTTTCACCTTCACCAGCTTGCTGAACCTGGAAGCTCGTGGCGCCAAGACCAGCGATGTGGTGGTCATGCAGTACGCCGACCATGGCGTCAAGCACTATGGCAACGTCATCATTGCCAGCCCCAAGATGGTCAAGGAGAACCCCGAAGCCATCAAAAAATTCCTGAGCGCATTTGCCAAAGGCGCCAAGGAAGTCATGGCCAATCCAGCCACTTCGATCGAACATGTCAAAGCCCGCGATGGCATCGTGAACACGGCACTGGAGACCCGCCGCCTGCAACTGGCGATTGACACCGTGGTGGCCAGCGCCGATGCGCGCCGCGAAGGCTTTGGTCGACTGGAACCCGCACGCCTGTCGCTGATGGCCTCGGAGATCTCCGACAACTTCGGCACCAAGACGCGCGTCAATCCCGAGACCGTCTGGAACGGCAGCTTCTTGCCTGCAGCCGCTGAGCTGGACGTCTTCCCCAAGAAGTAATCCTTGTCGCAACCCGAAGCCAGGCTCCGTGCTTGGCTGCTCTGTGAGTGAACTGCATGCAAAGTGCTGCCGATTCCCATTTCGTTGACTTCCGTGATGTCTGGTTGGCCTACAACGATGAGTTGCTGGCCCAGAACCACTTCGCGGTAGAAGCCATTGATTTGCAGGTCAAAAAGGGCGAGTTCATCGCCATCGTCGGCCCTTCGGGTTGCGGCAAATCTACCTTCATGAAGCTTGCCACAGGGCTGCGCATGCCCTCCATGGGCAAGATCCACATCGACGGACAGCCTGTGACTGGCCCGCTGAAGATCTCGGGCATGGCATTTCAGTCACCATCGTTGCTGCCTTGGCGCACCACCGTGGACAACGTGCTGCTGCCATTGGAAATTGTGGAGCCACACCGCTCGCAATTCAAAGCGCAGCGCAAGCACTACGAAGAACGCGCGCGTCACCTGCTCCAGAAAGTGGGCTTGGGCGGCTACGAAGACAAATTTCCTTGGCAGCTGTCCGGCGGCATGCAACAGCGTGCCAGCATTTGCCGAGCGCTGATCCACGAGCCCAAGATGCTGCTGCTCGATGAACCCTTTGGCGCACTCGATGCTTTCACACGCGAAGAGCTGTGGTGCATCTTGCGCGATCTGCATGCCGAACAGCAGTTCAACGTGATTTTGGTCACCCACGATTTGCGCGAATCCGTGTTCTTGGCTGACACGGTTTATGTGATGAGCAAGAGCCCCGGACGTTTTGTGGTGCGTCGTGACATCGATTTGCCACGCCCCCCTGATCTGGAGCTGACCTACACCAAAGAATTTACCGACATCGTGCATGAATTGCGTGGCCACATTGGTGCGCTACGCAAAGTCGGTGCCGTGATCAACCAGTAAGCCACATTTGCTATGAACAAATTCAACAACAAATTGCTGGAGCAATGGTCGCCTTGGGTGCTGCTGCTGGCCATTGTGGTGCTGTGGCAAGTCGTTTGCTCGGCATTCGACGTATCGGAATTCATCTTCCCCAGCCCCTGGTTGATCCTCAAGGACTTTTTGGAATACCACGCTGTCATTGCAGGACATGCATGGCGCACGTTCTGGGTCACCATGGCAGGCTTTGGTTTGGCCATTGTGGTGGGTGTGCTGCTGGGCTTTTTGATTGGCAGCTCGCGCCTGGCCTATGCAGCCGTTTACCCCTTGATGACAGCATTTAATGCACTGCCCAAGGCCGCGTTTGTGCCAATTTTGGTGGTCTGGTTTGGCATTGGCGTGGGGCCGGCCATCCTCACAGCTTTCTTGATCAGCTTTTTCCCCATCATGGTCAACATTGCCACGGGGCTGGCCACGCTAGAGCCTGAGCTGGAAGACGTGCTGCGGGTGCTGGGCGCCAAGCGCTGGGATGTGCTGATCAAAGTCGGCCTGCCGCGTTCCATGCCATATTTCTATGGATCTCTGAAGGTGGCCATCACCTTGGCTTTTGTGGGCACCACCGTCTCAGAAATGACGGCAGCTAACGAAGGTATTGGCTATTTGCTGATCTCGGCAGGCTCTTCCATGCAAATGGGCTTGGCCTTTGCTGGCCTGCTGGTCGTGGGCGTGATGGCCATGTTCATGTACGAGCTGTTCAGCTGGATCGAAAAACGCACCACAGGATGGGCGCATCGCGGCTCGCAAAACCTCTGAGCCAGCACGCCACACCATTTTTCTCACCTCGACTTTGGCTTGCCTTTGTGCAGGCCTTTTTTTTTGGGCGGACAGGGTGCAAATGCCATGTTAATCCTGCCGTCAGCAGCTCAGACGCCGACAAAACCACGCTGCACTTACCTACAAATCCTTACAGGCGCTGGCACGGCGTGTGCATTGCAATAGCCACCCCCCGCTTTTAACGCCCAACGCAGCTGCGGCTTTCTTTCCAGCTGCCATCGACATGCAAAGGTCTTTGATGCAAGCACCATTTTTTCAGAGCCCCGGCCACTCCCATCCGCAGCTGCACGATGACGAATTCCCGTTGTCTGAGCACCATGAACACTGGCTGCGCCAAGCTTTTGTATGGGCGAACGCAGCACGCATTCGCGGCAATCGCCCTTTTGGCGCCATCATCGTGGCGGACAACGGACGCATCTTGGCTGAAGCCTTTAGCAACACCCAAGAGACGGGCGATAGCACGGGGCATGCAGAGATGAATGCCATTCGCCAATTGGGCACGGCAAAACTGGCACCTGAGATCATTGCCAATGCGACGCTCTACTGCAGCGCCGAGCCCTGCCTGATGTGCGCCGGTGCCATCTGCGGCTGCGGCCTGCGGCGTGTGGTCTACGGGGTGGATGCCCCCCGCTTGCACCATCTACGGCCTGATCTGCGCCCTTGCAGCCTGTCATGCCACGATGTATTTGCGCATGCGGCAGAAGAAATTACCTGTGTGGGCCCCTGCTTGATCGAAGAAGCCACCGCCGTCTATGAAGACAGCTGGCTCGCCCCTGAAAAGCCCCCTGCCAACGAGCGTTGAACGCGTCTCACCCAGCACGCCAGTTTGACGCGCCCATCGCCCTAATTTGGTGCAACAGGCGCAATTCTTGCTTGCCTCTCCGACATGGCTTGGCTTGCACAACTTGAACTTGATTACTCCCGCGCAGCATCACGCACGCGCTTGCATTTTCGCCACGATGGCCCGCTGCGCGTGCTGCGCAGTCTCTATCCCGAAGGTGACGGCGTCTGCCACAACGTGCTGGTCCACCCACCTGGAGGACTCGTCGGTGGAGACACCTTAGACATCCGCGTCCGGGTCGCACCCGATGCACATGCCCTTGTAACCACGCCAGGGGCTACGCGCTTTTATAGAACTACGGGTGATGTGGCAACACAGCGCACCCATTTGCAATTGGATGCGGGTGCACGCCTGGAATGGCTGCCTTTGGAAACCATTGCCTACAACGCTTGCGATGCCCACAATCTTCTGACTTTTGAGATGGCAGAAGGTGCAGAGCTCATGGCTTGGGACATCACGGCTTTGGGCTTGCCACACGCTAACGAGCCATTTGCCAGCGGCCGATTGCTACAGCACATGGAGTGGCCAGGACGATGGCTGGAGCGTGGACGCATCGATGCCAGCGATGCCCGATTGCTCGACGGCCCCTTGGGGTTGGCTGGACATCGATGCCTGGCCAGCATGGTGTTGGCTTGCGGCACGCCACTGACCCGCACGCAGCGAGAGCACTTGCTGGAAGCCACGCGCGAGGTGCTGGATGCGCATCCACAAGGAGCGCTGTGCGGCATTACTGCCCCCAATGACCACATGCTGGTGCTGCGCGGTTTGGCACCTATGGTGGAGCCACTGATGCAACTGTGGCAGCAAGTACGCGCCGTTTGGCGTGAACAACATTGGCATCTACCCGCCACTGTGCCACGCATCTGGCACATGTAGGGCTGGCATTCAAGCCGTAGGCATAGCCTTGATCTGGTGTAGAGCTTGGATGTACACGAGCAACATCAATCTCAAGAATCCAAAAGCGCAAGAAATGGGTGTACCCATTACAGCCCTGCGTCGGCATACAGTTCAATGCCTGCGCTTTAAAGGCAGATAGCCATTTTTCAAGTCTTTTTTACAAAATTTATTCT
>JBJEZV010000275.1:0-5838 GCA_051887595.1 Comamonas sp. | reverse complement strand
CTGCGCTTTAAAGGCAGATAGCCATTTTTCAAGTCTTTTTTACAAAATTTATTCTGCAAAAAAATGGCTTGAAATTGCTGCAACCGGTGATATCTGGGGAACATCCAGGCGCAAACAGTGCGCCCCACTACACAGGAGTTGTTGCATGTTTCTCGCTACCCCTATCATCCGTCACGTCAGCCGTTCTGATGCTGCCCTGCAGCGTTTTATGCAAGCGGCTACCAGTGCTGTGCAGCCTTTGGCAGCAGATTTCACGTTCAGCAGCAATGAAGAAGCCACGGTGCTCTCAGTGGATGTTCCAGGCTTGCGCCGTGACCAACTGCAATTGCGTTTGGAAGACAACATGGTGCACTTGCAAAGTGTGGAAGACGCGCCCCGACAGGTGCGCCGCAGCTGGGAACTGCCCCACGAAATCGACACTGCTGCTTCCTCTGCCAAGCTGGATCTGGGCGTGCTGACACTCACGCTGGCACGTCGCAAGCCGGTAGACAAAACCGTGGTGCTTAACATTGACTAAGCAGCACTGACACGCTGAATCTTTGATCTTTTCCCAATAGGCCGCACAGCCTTTATCAGCTGTGCGGTTTTGTCGTATTCAAAGCGATGTGTTCTTGAATTTTCAATATAGCCACTGCTTGATCCACCGCACTGCCTATGCTTGAATGCGCCGCAGTATTGACAAAACTGGCGGGAGGAACATCCATCATGGCAAGTAAAGCGATAAGCGGGAGCTGGCGCTACACAGCGGCATTGGCCGTGGCCTTGACGTTGCAAGGCTGCGCCAACACCACCCAATCTGGCGCCATTGGCTTGCAGCGCAGCCAGCTGTTGCTGCTCTCCAGCCAAACCGTCAACCAACAAGCAGCCATTGGTTTTCAGCAACTCACCGCAGAGGCTTTGAGCAAGAAAAAACTCAATACCGATGCTGCACTGACCCAACGTGTGCGCCGCATTGGCAAGGACTTGATCGCACATGTGGGTATCTTTCGCGCAGATGCTTTGCAGTGGGACTGGGAGATCAATGTCTTTGAGTCTGATGAGATCAATGCCTTTTGCGCACCCGGCGGCAAGATTGGTGTCTACACCGGCATTGTGCGCAAGCTCCAGTTGACCGACGACGAATTGGCTGCGGTCATGGGCCATGAAATTGCACACGCTTTGCGTGAACATTCACGCGAACAACTGTCGCAAAAGTCAGTCTCAGGGCTGATCACCAGCGTGGTGTCAGCAGCATCGGGCGTGCCGGGTGAGTTGATGGATGCTGGCTCACAAATGCTGGTTCATCTTCCCAACTCGCGTTCCATGGAACTGGAAGCAGACACCATTGGCTTGGAGCTTATGGCACGTGCCGGTTATGACCCGCGCAACGCGTCTTCTATCTGGAAGAAGATGCAAAAAATACAATCAGGTCAGCGATCACCCGCTTTTCTCAGCACGCACCCCGCTGGGGAAGATCGCATTACCAAGCTCGATACTTATGTCCCAAAAGTGATGACGCTGTACCAATCCGCTGTTAAAGATAGAAGAAGATAAATTATAAATATTTATCAGATCAAAAATTATTTAATTCCTCACCCTCAAATTTCTCTTTAGTCTTGAAGATTAAAAATAATTTTATCTAAACTTACAATTAATTGATCTGCTTCATCATTATCTAGAACACTCAGAATTTTTTTATTAATTTTTTCTATTTGAGGCATCAGCTCTTGATAGATTAACTGACCTTTTTCAGAAAGCTCATAAAAAACTAAACGCTGGTCATTGCTTGCATGCGCGCGTTGAATGATTTTTTTCTGATGCAAAGCTACCAAAACTCGTGAAGCACGAGTTCGCTCCAAATCCGATGCTGCTGCGATCTCGGAGGACTGCAAGCAGCCTCGCTGCGACAGCAAAGCCATGATTCGGAACTCTCTGCGAGTGATTCCATACTTCTCTTCACAAAGCCGAATCACTTGGCCCCCAGCTCTCCAGTGCAGAGTCGCAATTTTATACAGCAGCAAGGATTGAACAGTCATGCTGTGCTTATACCAAATCCTGAAGTTACACAATTGCGGCGATCATGAACACCGAAGACTGAGGAGTCCTTGGCTTGAGCGCGCCTCGCAGTATTCTGGAGAGATGCTAGGGTAAACACCAATTTTGATGCATTAGGTGCATGATTGACTCCGTTTCTAAAATATTTAACAAAGGAGACAACCATGCCATTCAAATTACTTCACCGCTGGATCCCAGCTATTGCATTCCTTGGATTTTCAACTGCGATTTCGAATCCAGCCCATGCTAATGATAAGTGGCCTGAAAAACCTATTCGAATAGTGGTTCCACTGACAGCTGGCGGCCCTTCAGATATCTTGCTGAGACCTGTTGCAGCGGAATTGCAGAAGATATTAGGTCAACCAGTTTATGTAGAAAACAAACCTGGTGCCAATGGCAGCATTGGGGTTACAGAAGTTATTAAATCAGCTCCAGATGGTTATACATGGTTGTGGTCTATGGATACCCCAATGACCATCAATCCGCATATCTATCAAAAAATTGGTTATAAAAATAGCGAGATTAAACCAATTAATATTGCAGCAAGTTTCTCTCAATTTTTAGCCTGCCATCCACAAGCCGGCCTCAAAACCATAGAAGATTTGAAGACCAGTAAAGACAAAGTCATCACCTACGCGTCGGGAGGCTCGGGATCACCAGGCCACATGTTGATGGAGGCATTTGTCAAACAGTCCCAAATCATGATGACCCATGTACCTTATCGCGGTGCCCCTCAGGCGGTGCAAAGCTTGGTTGGCGGACAAGTGGATTGCGGATTTTTGGCAGGACCAACCGTGATTCCATTTATTCAGAATCAGCGTTTGGTTGCTCTGGCCACCTCTGGCGAGCAGCGTTCGCCTTTAGCCCCCGAAGTCCCCACCATTGCCCAATCTGGGCTCGCAGGATTTGAAGGCAGCTTCTGGATATTTATGGCGGTCTCCGAAAAGGTCCCTGCATCTGTTCAAACCAAGATGCACGCCGCACTGCAGCAGGTATTACAACGCCCTGACATTCATGAAAAGGCACATGCGCTCGACATGAAAATTCATGGCAGTACACAGCAAGCAGCGCAGCAGAAATACGACCACCTCTATAACTATTGGCAAGGTGTCGCGCAATCCGTTGGGCTCAAAGTCGATTGATGGGAACACACATGGGCCTCAACAAAAAACCATGGCAACAGATTGGTGAAGATCCCGACTATCGCTTTTCTTTTGCTAACGAGCGCACGTATTTGGCCTGGATTCGCACCAGTCTCGCGATTACAGCGGGCTGCGTTTTATTGGCGGAAGTGACCCAGAGTGCCAAGCCTTTTTTCCATTACTTGGTAATAGGGCTGTCGTTACTGGCCGCCATGCTCAGTGTGATGGCCTATTTGCAGTGGAAGCGCAGTGAAATTGCCATGCGCCTTCGGCAAGCCCTTCCTCACAACCGTGCATTGCTACTGGTGCTGGTCATGGCCTTGGTCGCTGCGATGGCCTCGGTCATGCATTTGCTCGGAGTGTAAGGCCCATGTATTCGGCAATAGATCCAGGACTGCAGCCACAACGCACGGCCTTAGCTTGGCTACGCACAACAGCTGTGGCATGGGTAGTCTTTTTGCTGCATTTGCGAGCCCGTCTCGACCAACCAATCTCCGCACAAACATCGTTAGTGCTGTGTCTTTGGGCATTGCTCGCGCTTGGGTTAACAGCTCAATATCTACAGCGCAGAAAGCTTTTGCTTGAGAGCCACGATCCTGTCACCGTTCACTGCGCAAGCTTGATAGGACTGAGCTTTCTGGCCTTTTTATCCACATTCATCAGCGCTCTAACGCTTTAAAGCTCTTCCCACATTTATGCCTAAGCAACGTCCCAACATCATTTACATCGTCGCGGATGACCTCGGCTACGCAGACCTTGGTTGCTATGGAGGCCGCCCTGCGGCATTTGGTCCGGTATCCCCCAACATCGATGCACTGGCCAAAAAGGGCATGTTGTTCACCAATGGCTACAGCAACTCGCCCGTTTGCTCACCAACACGCTTTGCTTTAATGACCATGCGCTACCAATACCGTTTGCGCGGCGGCATGGATGAACCCATTAGTAGCAAAGCCAAAAACAGTCCTGTACTCGGCCTTCCACCCGAAGTGCCAACTTTGCCTTCTTTGCTGCAAAAGTCCGGCTATACCACCGCCTTGATTGGTAAATGGCACTTGGGCTACCCACCCAATTTTGGCCCTCGTAAATCAGGCTACGAACACTTTTTCGGCATCATGGCCGGCGGCGTTGATTACTTCTCACACCGCTCTGGCGCCGGGCAGCACGATCTGTACAGTAACGAAGATCCACACCATGAGATTGGCTATCTGACCGACCTGTTGTCCAAACGCACCGTGCAGTTCATTGATGAACAAGCTGCACATAACGCACAAACGCCCTTTTTTATCAGCCTGCATTACACGGCACCACATTGGCCTTGGGAAACTCGAGAAGACTACGAGAAATCGCAGAACATTCAGAACCTGTTTGATTTGGACAGCGGCAATGTCGCGACTTATCAGAAGATGATCCACCACATGGACGAAGGTATTGGCTGGATTACAGAAGCCTTGCGCAAACATGGCATGCTGGACAACACCTTGATCGTCTTTACCAGCGACAACGGTGGCGAAAGGTTCTCAGACAATTGGCCTTTGGTCGGTGGAAAAATGGACCTCACGGAGGGTGGCATTCGCGTGCCATGGATTGCACACTGGCCACAAGTTATTCCTGCTGGCACGGTCAGCCAGCAACATTGCATGACAATGGACTGGTCCGCCACGATGCTAAAGCTTGCTGGTGCCAACCCTGACCCTGACTATCCTTTAGATGGACAGTCTTTGGCTGGTGTGCTGCAAAAGCCTGAAGCCACTTTTGAGCGCCCCTTGTACTGGCGCATGAACCACCGACAGCAGCGTGCGTTGCGTGTGGGACCTTGGAAGTATCTCAAGGTAGACCAGCACGAATACCTTTTCAATATTGAACAGGATGCGCGCGAGCGGGCCAACCTCAAAGCGGTGCATCCGGAAAAGTTTCAAGCCCTGCAACACCAATGGCTGCAGTGGGAGCAGGAAGTTCCTGCCATCCCAGAGGATGCTGCTGTGAGCCTAGGCTATTCGGCTGCAGATATGCCGCAACGCTGAAAGTTGCATGCCCCACGGTCAAGGTACAGCCACTGGGGCAGTTATCAAAGTATTAGGAGACACCATGAAAAAAGCCATTTACCTTGCCTGCAGCTTGGCCTTCACGTTACTGGCCCCTACGCAACACGTATATGCATCGACGTGGCCAAGTAAATCTATCAAACTGGTAACTCCCGGCACTCCTGGCGGCCCACCCGATGCATATGCCCGCGCACTGGCCGATCATCTGGCCCAAGCGTTGAAACAACCCGTCGTTGTAGAAAACGCGCCAGCCATAGGCGGCATGGTCGCTGCACAGGCTTTACTGCGCACGCCGGCTGACGGCTATACGCTGTTCGTATCAACGGCAGGGGTCATGGCCATCACACCTGCAGCTAACCCTTTGGCGAAATATGTGCCCAATGATTTCACACACATCTGCCAAGGCGTAGATACCAGTTTCGTTCTGGCCAGCCACCCTAGCGTACCTGCCAAGGATTTGAGTAGTCTCAAGCAATGGCTTAAGGAACATAAGCAGCCACCCACCTATTCATCGTTTGGCCCCGGCACTCCAGCGCACTTTCTGGGTTACCAATTCAGTGAAGCTATTGGCGTGGACATGACCCATGTTCCCTATCGCAGCAGTCCTCTGCAAATTACAG
>JBJEZV010000274.1:0-4078 GCA_051887595.1 Comamonas sp. | reverse complement strand
TGATGGCCGGGTTCACCTGGCACATGTCTTCAGGGAACATGGGCTCAAAGCCCAGATTGCTCAGTGCCTTGTTGGCGTTGTAGTGCATGAAGCGCTTGACGTCTTCGGTCAGGCCCACGGGGTCGTACAGCTCCGCCGCGTAGTGGCACTCCAGCTCGTACAGGTCGTACAGCATGGCGTAGGCTTCGGCCTTGATGCTTTCTTGCTCATCGGCGGGCAGCTTGGCAAATGATTGCTGGAACTTGTAGCCAATGTAGTAGCCGTGCACGGCTTCGTCGCGGATGATGAGACGAATCAAGTCGGCCGTATTGGTCAGCTTGCCGCGGCTGGACCAGTACAGTGGCAAATAAAAGCCGCTGTAGAACAAGAAGCTTTCCAAGCAGACCGAGGCGATCTTCTTCTTGAAGGGGTTCTCCAGGGCGTTGTACTCATTCAAGATGAGTTCGGCCTTCTTTTGCAGCCAGGGGTTTTCTTCAGACCAGCGGAAGGCCTCGTCGATCTCGGTCGTGGAGCACAGCGTCGAGAAAATCGACGAATAGCTGCGCGCGTGCACGGCTTCCATGAAGGTGAAGTTCGACAGCACGGATTCTTCGTGCGGCGTCACAGCATCTTGCATCAGCGAAGGCGCGCCGACCTGGTTTTGCACGGTGTCCAGCAGCGTCAGGCCGGTGAACACACGGATGGTGAGCTGCTGCTCATTGGGGCGCAGCGTAGCCCACGACGGGATGTCGTTGGACAGTGGCACCTTTTCGGGCAGCCAGAAGTTGGCGGTCACGCGGTTCCAGATTTCGAGGTCTTTGTCGTCCTCGATGCGGTTCCAGTTGATAGCTTGGGTCAGCTTGGTCATGGTGGTGTTTCCTTCGCGTTCCATCACAGCGTGCAAGAGACACAGGTCGCTTTGACTTCTGTGCCTTCCAGCGCCAGCTGACGCAGGCGGATGTAGTAGATGGTTTTGATGCCCTTCTTCCAGGCGTAGATCTGCGCCTTGTTGATATCGCGGGTGGTGGCGGTATCAGGGAAGAACAGCGTCAGCGACAGGCCCTGGTCCACGTGTTCGGTGGCAGCGGCGTAGACATCGATGATGGCTTCAGGGCCGATTTCGTAAGCGTCGCGGTAGTACTCAGCGTTCTCGTTCGACAGATAAGGCGCGGGGTAGTACACACGGCCGATCTTGCCTTCCTTGCGGATCTCGATGCGCGAGGCAATCGGGTGGATCGACGAGGTCGAGTTGTTGATGTAGCTGATCGAACCTGTGGGCGGAATGGCCTGCAGGTTGCGGTTGTACAGGCCATGCTGCATCACGTCTTTTTTCAGCTGCTCCCAGTCTGCGCGTGTGGGCAGTTGCATGCCGTTCTTGGCAAACAAGGCCTTCACCGACTCAGACGTAGGCAGCCAGTCGCGGCTGACGTACTTGTCAAAGTATTCGCCCGTGGCGTACTTGCTGTCTTCAAAGCCCACGAAGCGCTGCTTTTTCTCTTGCGCCAGCAGGCACGAAGCGCGCAGGCAGTGGAAGGCCACGCCCGCAAAGTAGGCGCTGGTGAATTCGACTGCTTCCGGGCTGTCGTAGTGGATGCGTTCGCGTGCCAGGTAACCGTGCAGGTTCATCTGGCCCAGACCAATGGCGTGGCTGTCATCATTGCCTTGGCGCACCGATGGCACAGAGTGGATCTTGCTCATCTCGGACACGGCAGTCAGTGCGCGAATGGCGGTTTCCACGGCGGTGCCCAGATCACCACCGTCCATGACCTTGGCAATGTTCAGCGAGCCCAGGTTGCAGGAAATGTCGTTGCCGATGGTCTCGTAGTTCAGGTCTTCGCCCAACACGGAAGGTGTGTTGACCTGCAAGATCTCCGAGCACAGGTTGGACATGTTGATGCGGCCCGCAATCGGGTTGGCGCGGTTGGCCGTGTCCTCAAACAGGATATAGGGATAGCCCGATTCAAACTGGATCTCGGCAATGGTCTGGAAGAACTCGCGTGCCTTGATCTTGGTCTTTTTGATGCGGGGGTCGTCCACCATCTCCTTGTAGTGCTCGGTCACGGAGATGTCAGCAAAAGGCTTGCCATAGACGCGCTCGACGTCGTAGGGCGAGAACAAATACATGTCCTCGTTCTTCTTGGCCAGCTCAAAGGTCACATCGGGAATGACCACGCCCAGCGACAGTGTCTTGATGCGAATTTTCTCGTCCGCGTTTTCGCGCTTGGTGTCGAGGAAACGCATGATGTCAGGGTGGTGGGCGTTCAAATACACCGCACCAGCACCTTGGCGCGCGCCCAACTGGTTGGCGTAGGAAAAGCCATCTTCCAGCAGCTTCATCACCGGAATCACGCCCGAGGACTGGTTCTCAATGCCCTTGATGGGGGCGCCCAGTTCGCGCAGGTTGCTCAGCAGCAGGGCTACGCCGCCGCCACGCTTGGACAACTGCAGGGCCGAGTTGATGCCGCGGCCAATGCTCTCCATGTTGTCTTCCAAGCGCAGCAAGAAGCACGACACCAACTCGCCGCGCTGCTTTTTGCCCGCGTTGAGGAAGGTGGGGGTGGCAGGCTGGAAGCGACCGGCAATGATTTCATCCATCAAGTGCATGGCCAGCTTTTCGTCGCCACGTGCCAAGGCCAATGCCACCATCACCACGCGGTCTTCAAAGCGCTCCAGATAACGCTTGCCGTCGCGTGTTTTCAGCGTGTAGGCCGTGTAGTACTTGTAAGCACCCAAGAAAGTCGGGAAACGGAATTTCTTGGCAAATGCGGCTTTGAAGATGGACTCGACGAATTCTGGCGAATAAGCGTCCAGCACGTCGCCTTCGTAATAGTCTTCGCTGCGCAGGTAGTCGAGCTTTTCTTCCAGCGAGTGAAAGAACACCGTGTTCTGGTTGACGTGCTGCAGGAAGTACTGGCGTGCGGCCATGCGGTCGGCATCGAACTGGATCTTGCCCTCGGCATCGGGCAGATTCAGCATGGCGTTGAGCGCGTGAAAGTCCAGTTTAGATTGTGTGAGCTGGGTCATAGCAGAGGCGAAGGCGCAAAGGGCACCGTCGGCAACTTAAATACTTAAAGGGATAGAGGGAGCCGAAAAGGCCAAATCGATGGCTTGCAGGCGCTGCCAGTCCGAGGGCGAGCCTGCCATTTCGACGCGGTGTAGCAAAGGAACTTGGCACTTGTGGGCGACGATCGCTCCGGCCTGGGCAAAGCTGGCGCCAAAGTTGCGATCTCCGCAGGCCACGACCGCGCGCAGCCACTGCCGTCGCTCGGGGGCATTCAAAAAACGAATCACCGCTTTGGGCACAGCGCCTTTGCCGGTGTGGTCCCCAAACGATGGCGTGACCAAGACAAAAGGCCCGTCGATGACGGGCATGTCCGCATCCACATCCGAAGGGATGCGAATGCCCTGCAAACCTGCGTTGCGCAGCAGTTTGTCGGTATTGCCAGTTTTGGAGGAGTAGTACACCCAGGCGGCCATGGCCTTATGCCGTGGCGCTGATGCTGGCCAGACGTTCGGGGCGGAAGCCGCTCCAGTGTTCTTCACCCACTTGGACCACTGGAACTTGGCGATAGCCCCAGGCCTGCAGTTGTTCGGCGGCGACATTGTCTTGAGAGACATCAACCACTTCGTAGGACACACCTTGACGATCCAAGGTGCGCATGGTCATCGAGCATTGAACACAGTTGGGTTTGGAATAAATTTTGATCATGTCGCCGGCTGACCGCCATGGCAGGCTAGGGAAGCAGGTTCTGATCGCCAATAGTGCAAGCTGCCGGCCATTGCCATAGCAATGCCGGTGAACAGCCAGTGCGCACGAAAAGCATGACAGCCACCCAGGCGTCCCCGCCTGTAGGGTTGAAGAAAACGCACTGCTTACGCAGTACAGCTTGTTGGCCGGTATCCAGACTGTGGGCTTAGGTAACACGCCTTCCCGAAGGCGAACTCCAGTGGCTATTTGTGTCACTGTGCACTGGCCGCAAAAGACCAGCGCGCCTCACTTACTGTTGCGGGGGCAGTTCAGGTTGAGGCGCTGAAAGGCACCTTTCCTGATTCCCGTTTAACGCTGCTCCAAGAGCTTGAAGCAGTGCACCAACTAGGC
>JBJEZV010000273.1:0-4113 GCA_051887595.1 Comamonas sp. | reverse complement strand
CTGCTTTGCAGCGATTGCTGTCAGCCCTCTGTGCAGGTGTAACTTATGCTTTCTGGCAGATAGAAGTCATTCGTTGAAAGACTCCCTCGACTTCGCCGGACGGCACGCCAATATCAAAAAACTTGGCGTGCATGGATGAGTAAAACGCTAGCATTGCCAGTATGCAGCGATTTACCATTTCCCTTAGCGACGCTTTGGCCCAAGAGTTTGATGCTTTGATTGAGCAAACGGGCTACACCAACCGTTCCGAAGCGGTACGAGATATTTTGCTGTCCCATCTTGGCCAAAAACGTGAAGCCCAAGAAGCAACTGGTACCTGCGTCGCCAATCTGTCATTCGTTTATGACCATCACGAGCGGGAATTGTCAGAGCGCTTGGCAAAGCTGCAGCACAGCCAGCATCACCTCACGATTGCCAGCACGCATGTGCACCTAGACCATTCGCAATGCTTAGAGACGGTGATGCTCAAAGGCCCTGCGGAGCAGGTACGGCATCTTGCAAACCAAATCATTGCTGAGCGCGGCGTACATCACGGTCAGCTGAATTTGGTGATGGTGAATGTAGACGAAGCGCACGACCATCATCACCATCACTAAGTGCATTGCTTGCACCATAGCTGTTCATCGAACTGCTAAGGATTCCGTGAGCAGTTCTTGAATGCACAATTTCGGTGCAAATCATTGATGTATTGGTTGGTATGAAGTTTGCTCAGATCTTCATACACATTAGCTTCGAACCAATAATTTCAATGAAATCTGTTCTGCACCCTTTGCGTTTTGCTCCTTTTTTTACGCACACTGCTATTGCTCTGTTCTTGCCCCTAGGGGCTGCGGCCCAAGCATCTGATCCTCAACTTCAAGCGCTCACTGTCAAAGGCCAAACGTTGCAAACGAGCCGTTCTGCTTATTCGGTGCCTACGCTGGGCCGTGATGAAATAGCAGCAGCCCATGTGTCTGAAACAGAAGAACTATGGCGCAACATTCCTGGCATGCACGTGAACAAGTACCAACTCAGTGGGGTAGCCAACAGCGTGATTCTTCGAGGTTTTTCCGGAGGTGGTCACGGGGGTGACGTTGCCGCAACGTTGGATGGCATCACGCTCAATGAAGCAATGTCCCACGCAGATGGGTACTTTGACCTGAATGTGGTGGTGCCTCTGGAGCTGGAAGAAGTCGCTGTACACCAAGGGCCAGTTTCCGTATTGCAGGGCAACTTCAACCGTGCTGGCTTGGTAGAGCTTCGAACCCGCCGCAGTGGTGAGTACAAAGAGGTGGCTGTACAGGCTGGCAGCGATGCCACCGCTGATGCTCAGGCAGCCTTGGGTTTTAAGCTCGATGAAGCCAGCCAACTTTTTATTGCGGCACAGCATGCCCGAACCGATGGTGATAGGCCAGACTCGTCGAATGACCGCAGCACTTTGAGCGCACGCTGGCAGCGTCAAATCAATGCTGACTTGAATGTGGCTGTCTCTGGGCGTATTCATGAAGCAGAAGGTGACTCCCCCAGCTATCTGACGTTTGCACAATGGCAAGTAGACCCACAAGGCAAAGACCCCCGTGTACAAGGCGATGGCTCACAAAAGCATTTCAAGACTTTGCGCTTGGATGTGAACTACGAACTGAGCACAGACACACGTTTGCTCGCCTATGCCTATGGAACACAACAAGACTTTGTCCGTTGGTTCTCACGTCCAACCAACTCCACAACTTGGAAGCAGCGTGAAGAGCGCTATGAGCGTGATGTATTAGGTGTGGGCGTGAATTTAAGTAGCAAAGCCCAATGGCTAGGAAGTCCTGTGCAGTGGACTGTGGGTACAGAAACATTGCGTGAATCCACGGACTATGCATTCTGGGAAGGATTGCAAAAACGCCAGCGCCAAGCAGCGGCTGACTATGACCGTAATGCCACCCTTAACAACGTGGCGGCATTTGGCCAACTGGCATGGCAAGCCCATCCATTGTTTCAGCCCAGTTTTGGCCTGCGTTGGGACCGCTTTACAGGTGACTGCAAGCGTCTGGGGCCAGAAACAGGAAGCAATCCCTGCACAGGCATGAATACTGTAAGCCATGCCAGCCCAAAGCTGGGCTTGACCTCTCAGGTGCATGAGCAAGTCACGCTGCGTACCAGTTGGAGTGAAGGCTTTGCGCTGCCTAGCAATTTCGCTAAGTACAGCTTGGGCGCAGCGAACCTAGAGCCCAACATCTTTCGCCAAACTGAAATTGGCGCACAACTGCGACCCAGCCAAAACGTATGGCTAGATATTGCCGCTTATCGAATGGTGTCCAGCCAAGAGATCCGCAATGCAGGCCCTGACGTTTATGAAAACTTCGGTAGCACGATTCGCAAGGGCTTTGAAGCGCAGGCTATCTGGACGCCCACGGATTCCTTAGAGCTGCGCTGGATTTATGGCCGTGCGCAGTCTCGTGTCAAACACAACGGCAATGCCAATTTGATTGGTAAACAAGTCACTGCTGTGCCGACGTACACCAGCACTGTTCAAGCCCGATGGAGTGTCACTCCACAATGGTCGGTCCATGGCGCTGTACGCTCGGTAGGCAAGATGGCCGTGAATGCAGACAACACCTTGTGGAGCCAAGCCTATAACGTGGCCGATGTCGGTGTGCAATACAGACTCCCTGCAGCATGGGGTCTGAAAGATGGCGTGTTGAACCTGAATGTTCGCAATTTGGCCAACAAAGACTATGCATCCAACACATCCGTCATTGGTGGTACCCACTTGGTGGCTCCAGGCGCGCCCCGTTCTGTGATGCTGGGTATGAACTTCTCTTTGTAATTGTCTGCAGGTCTTGTGAAATGAAAATGATGAACGCATGGGGTCGTCGGACCCTGAGCATGGCTTTGATTAGCGGTAGCTTGCTCTTTGCCGCCAGTGCCCAAGCACACAACGTATGGTTAGAGCCCGATGCACAAGGCGGCTATCTGATTCAGTTCGGTGGTCACGAAGGCAAGCTGGAAAGCTTTGACCCTGCAAAACTTCAGAGCGTTAAAGCCTATGATTTACGCGGAAGAGAAATAGCGACACAAGTCGAACAAGCAGGCTCTGGTCTGCGTGTGTTGCCAGCACCCAAGGCTGCCATGATTGCCGTGGAACTTGATAACGGTTACTTCAGTGGCCCGGCAACAGGCCCCATGAAAAATGTCCCAATGGACCAAAACCCAGGCTCTGAGCGCGGTGTACATGCGTTGAAGTTCCATAAAACCATCATTGTCTGGAATGGACTGACGCAACGCGATTTAGGCCAGCAGTTTGAGGTAACGCCGCTGCAGGGCAAAACGCCACATGCTGGTGACTGGTTGGAACTAAAAGTGCAGCTTAATGGGCACCCTTTGCAGGGTGCGCGAGTCAGTGTTGGGGAAAAAGGTACACCTGCCATCACTGATGCAAAGGGGCTGGTGAAAGTGCAAGTGCAAAAGGGGACCAACTACATTCAGGCCATCTTCAGACAGCCTATCGAGGGGGATCCCAAAACCACTCAGCGTAGCTATGAAGCGCTGGTAAGTTTTGCGGCACATTGAACCCAACAACGTCTGACCTCGACTGACGAGAGGATGTTGCAATGACTGCTTTGAGAAGAAGCAGTCATTGCAGGTTTGGGCATCGAGTGGCGGCAACCAGCCTTAAGCGGCCATTCCGAATAAGAAAATCAAGATTAGACCCCTCAAAAATCAAAATCTCTTCTATTTATAGCTATCACCCAGCATAAACATTGATTTTCAAATATTTTTCTATCTGAAAATCTATATACACGCTGGATAACAGCTACTTATAAAGAAGCAAAATACATTCCGGCCTATTGCAAAGCACTTGAAACCTTCCAGCAAGTGCGTTCGCACCACTCATTCTGCGCAGCGCGACTCAAACTCAGCAGCGTCCCAATCCCTGCCCAAAATTTTTTCAATTTTTTGTCTTTGCCCTGTCAACGCCCCTAGTTGGCACTGCGTTGTTGTGAGCATCCTCAGGAGCAATCCATGCACAACACCACCATTTTCTCGATCTGGCCCGAAGACGAACGCGACCGCAAGCGTTCTCCTGCTCGCGTGTAAGCGGGCTTGTTGCAGGCAGCAACATTTTTTGGATGCGCACTGTCAACC
>JBJEZV010000272.1:1379-4136 GCA_051887595.1 Comamonas sp. | reverse complement strand
CAGAGCGCGCGCAGTTTCACGACGAGCGCAACAACTTTTTGGCGCTGATGTTTTGCTTGATGCTGGGCACCGCAGGCTTGCCGCACCTGCTGACGCGTTACTACACCGTGCCTTCTGTGGCAGATGCACGCCGATCGGTATCGTGGACGCTGTTTTTCATTGGCTTGTTGTATTTGACGGCGCCCGCACTCGCGGCCCTGATCAAGCTCGAAGTCATGAACAATTTGGTGGGCGTGCGCTTTGATGAGCTGCCTGCTTGGATCAGCCAGTGGGCGAGGGTGGATGCTTCGCTGCTATCGGTAGAAGATGTCAACCGTGATGGCATTTTGCAGTTTGGTGAGCTGCGCATGGGCGCAGATTTGATCGTGCTGGCTGCGCCTGAAATTGGCGGGCTGCCTTATGTCATTTCGGGCCTAGTAGCGGCAGGTGGCTTGGCTGCGGCGCTGTCGACTGCCGATGGCTTGTTGCTGACCATCAGCAACGCCTTGGTGCGCGATTTGTACTTTCAGCACAAGCCGCATACGGCCACGTCCGAGCAGCGGGTGATTGTTTCCAAGTTCATGTTGATGGCCGTGGCGCTGGTGGCGGCTTTTGTCGCGGGGCAGCGCCCCTCTGACATTTTGCCGATGGTGTCTGCCTCGTTCTCGCTGGCCGCTTCTGCGTTTGTGCCCGCCATGGTGCTGGGCATTTTCTGGCGCGGCGTCACGCGCTATGGCGCGATTGCGGGCATGTTGTCCGGCTTGGGCGTTGCCATGTACTACATGCTTTCGCACGCTGCTTGGGTCAAACAATGGGTGCCCAAGTGGCTGCTGGCCGATGGGCTGTGGTGGGGCATTCAGCCGATTTCCGCCGGGGTGTTTGGTTTTTCTGTGGGTGTGGTGGTGACGGTGGTTGTGAGTGTATTGAGCCGTCACTCTCACCCTAATGAGAGCTAGATGCCTTGGTGTAGCAAGGTTTTCAGATATAAAACACTTTGAAAACTTGATCAATAAAAGGCAGGCAGCTCCTATCTTTGGTTTTTACGCTTCATGAGCGAAAAAAAAAGGCCTGCAAAGCAGGCCGTCGTTCGGGCTTTAAGCAGTATTAAACCGCCAGCAGTTCCACATCAAACTTGAGAGTGGCATGGGGTGGAATCACACCGCCTGCACCGCGTGCGCCGTAGCCCAGTTCTGGGGGAATGATCAAGGTGCGCTTGCCGCCGACCTTCATGCCTTGCACGCCTTGGTCCCAGCCCTTGATGACCATGCCAGCGCCCAGCAAGAACACGAAAGGATCGTTGCGGTCTTTGCTGGAGTCGAACTTGGCGCCTTGCTCGCCGTCCTGGTAGAGCCAGCCGGTGTAGTGCACGGTCACGCGCTTGCCGCGCACGGCTTCTGCGCCGTCACCAACCACGGTGTCTTCGTACTGCAGCACGGGTGCAGCCTTGGTGCCCAGCAGCTCGACTTCAAACTTCAGCGTGGCGTTAGGGGGAATCACGCCGCCCGCGCCTTGCGCGCCATAGCCCAGCTGTGCGGGGATGATCAGCACGCGCTTGCCGCCGACCTTCATGCCTTGCACGCCTTCGTCCCAGCCACGGATCACCATGCCGTCATCCAGCGTGAATTCAAAAGGTTCGCGACGGTCCTTGCTGGAGTCGAACTTGGCGCCTTGCTCGCCGTCCTGGTAGAGCCAGCCGGTGTAGTGCACCTTGACGTCAGCGCCGCTGATGGCTTCGGCCCCGTCACCGACAACGATGTCTTCGTATTGCAGGCCGGAGGCAGTGGTGGTCAATGCCATGAAAAATTCCTTGTTGGAAGCAGAAAAAACAAAAGGCACCGGTGGTGCAAACCTCGGGTGCCTGTCACGGTCGCCGCAGCGGGCAAGGCGTAGATTACTTCTTCGCGCGTGCGGCTGCCCAGCGTGTGGCAAAAGCCTGCAAGTCGCTCAGGCGCTTGAGCAAGTCCTGGCCGGAGGCGGTAACGGTGTAGCCATCGTTGCCGTGCTCCATCAGACCTTCTTCGCGCAACTCTTTGATGCGGGTGTTCAAGGTATTGGGCGTGATGCCGCCCACGCTGTCTTGCAGCAAGCGAAAGGTCTGTGGATGTCCATCACGCAACGCCCACAGCACGCGCAGTGCATAACGGCGCTCGAGCTTTTCGAGCAGTTGATTGATGGCGACGTTTTCCTTAGAGCTCATGGACGCTTCTCCTTGCGCTGAGTTGGGAAGGGCCGGGCCATGCGCCCAGAACCCAATGGATCGACTATAGCGACGAATTCTTTGTGCTACAAGTTTAGTAGCTCACTCTGAAGAAATGCTAGGAGGCAAAACCCAAAACTGTGCAAAAAGGGGCGGAATGTTGTACTGCTGCCACGTCCAGGGTCATTCTCGTCAGCGCAAGAACTCACGTTCCGGGATGGTCGGATTGCCCAAAACATGGGTGGGCGCAGCGGGCACTCTTTCTAGAATGGCCTAAACAAAGGGGAAACCCTAGGCGCTGCTGCGCCGTCCCGCATTGCTCTAATTTTGACTATGACCGCTTGCACATCCAGCTCCAGCCCTTCTGACGATCTAGGCACCACCACATCCCGGCCGTTGCCGCTGCAAGGGATTCGGGTGGTGGAATTTAGCCACATGGTCATGGGCCCCGCCTGTGGTCTGGTGCTGGCCGACTTGGGCGCCGAGGTCATCAAGGTCGAGCCTGTCACTGGCGATCTGACCCGTAACCTGCTGGGCGCAGGTGCAGGCTTTTTCCCGCTGTTTAACCGCAACAAAAAAAG
>JBJEZV010000272.1:0-1279 GCA_051887595.1 Comamonas sp. | reverse complement strand
GACATCATGGGCGGCATGTTCGGCGCCATTGGCGCCATGGCAGCGCTCATGCAGCGTGCACAAACAGGCAAAGGTCAAGAAATCGACTCGGCCCTGTTTGAGAACAATGTGTTCCTGGTGGGCCAACACATGATGCAGTACGCGGTCACAGGCCAGCCCGCAGCGCCCATGCCTGAGCGCATTTCGTCGTGGGGGCTGTATGACGTCTTTAGCGTCAAAGACGGCGAACAAATCTTTTTGGCAGCGGTCAGCGATGCCCAATGGCGCACCTTCTGCACGGCCATGGGTTTTGAAGACTGGCTCCAAGACGCCAGCATGCAGACCAACAACGACCGCGTGCGTGCGCGTGAGCGCTTCTTGCCCGTACTGCGCCAGCGGCTGCGGGCCTACTCGGCCAGCCATTTGGCCCAGGTCTTTGAGCAGCACCAGCTGCCTTACGCGCCGATTTCGCGTCCCGAACAATTGCTTGATGACCCGCACCTGCTGGCCACGGGCGGCCTGGCAGATGTGGTGCTCAGTGATGGCGAAAAGGCGGGCACTACGGCCAAAACCACCTTGTTGCCCATTCGCATGGGCGGCGAACGCCTGGGCGTGCGCAGCCATCCTCCCAAGGCAGGGGAGCACACGCAGGAATTGCTGGCCTCTCTGGGTTACAGCGAGCAGGACATTGCCCAGCTGCTGCAAGCCCAAGCGATTGCCTAAGTTGCTGTCGTGTTGACGCTATCCACATAAAAAAAAGGAGACCCGAGGGTCTCCCTTTTGATTGGTGCTTGGCTGTGAGGCGTTGGCCTTACAGCGAGTCGATAAAGCTGCGCAGCTTGTCCGAGCGGCTGGGGTGCTTGAGCTTGCGCAGCGCCTTGGCTTCTATTTGGCGGATGCGCTCGCGCGTCACGTCAAATTGCTTGCCCACTTCTTCCAGCGTGTGGTCGGTCGACATCTCGATACCAAAGCGCATGCGCAGCACCTTGGCTTCGCGGGGTGTCAGACCATCCAGAATGTCCTTGACCACGTCGCGCAGACCGGCTTGCATGGCCGCATCGATAGGCGCGGTGTTGGCCGAGTCTTCGATGAAGTCGCCCAAGTGGCTGTCATCATCGTCACCAATCGGCGTTTCCATCGAGATGGGTTCCTTGGCGATCTTCATGATCTTGCGGATCTTGTCCTCAGGAATTTCCATCTTCTCAGCCAAGATGGACGCATCGGGCTCGAAACCAAACTCTTGCAAGTGCTGGCGCGAGATGCGGTTCATCTTGTTGATGGTCTCGATCATGTGCACAGG
>JBJEZV010000271.1:1569-4148 GCA_051887595.1 Comamonas sp. | reverse complement strand
CCGTGCCATCCGACTTCACACGAACTTTGACGTTGTAGTCCACCACGCGCTTGACCGCGACCAAAGCTTTCATTGAGTGCTCCTTGGAGCCCCTGCATCATTGATCCATAGGTGCACAAGCTTCAGGCTACTTGCGCGACATCTGTAAACAGGGGCATAAGTTCAAAATAGAACGACCGTGCCATTTTGACAGCGCCCCATGAAAATGACGACCCCAAAATTGCCAAAACTAGGGTCATCCCTAGGCGCTGGCCGATGCTGTACCTGTGTCGTTGCGATCATTTGCTGAAGCTGCATGCTCCAGCTTTAACGTCTGCATGGGTACAGCCAATGCAATGCCTGCAGCGCGCAGGCTTTGCCAGATGGCGGTGTTCACATCCGAACGCACATTGCCTTGCCCGTTGTGCGGATCATTGATGTAGTAGGTCAGCGTAAATTGCAGGCCATGGTCGACAAAATCGACCAACTGCACGGCAGGGGCGGGTTCTTGCAATACGCGTGGCTGCGCTCGCGCAGCATCACATAGGATCTGTTGTACCTGGGTAATGTCGCTGTCCATGCCCACCACCAGCGTCGTGCTGAGCACAAACTTGCGGTCAAACTGGGTGAGGTTTTCCACTCGCTGCGTAATCAGTGTCTCGTTGGGCACAATGGATTCACGCCCATTGGCGGCACGAATGATGGTGAAGCGCGTCTTGATGTCTGTAATACGCCCTTCAAACCCGTCTACGCGCACGTTGTCTCCAATGCGCAGCGCCCGCTCGATCAGAACCAAAAAGCCGCTCACATAGTTGGATGCAATTTTCTGCATGCCAAAGCCCAGGCCGACCCCCAGTGCGCCACCCAGCACAGATAAGGTGGTCAGATCCACACCGACCCACGACAGCGAGACCAGCAAGCCTACAGTGATCAGCACCACGCGGGTGATGTTCATGGCCACTTTGCGCATGGACAAATCGCTTACCCAGCGGTTGAGCACTTGCTGCTCAAACAAACTAGCCACCCACAGCACCACCACCAGCATCAGACCTGCCGACAGCGCACCTTCTATCAGGTTGAGCAAACTGATCTGCGACTTACCCAAAGTGAGCGTGATGGCATCCAATTCCTCCAGCACTGGCTGTAGCAGACCAATGCTGTGCAGCACGGCCATGCCCCAAACGAGCCAGGAAAACACCCGCTCGACCAAACGCATGCTGTTGGAATTGGGGAAGGTGGTGCTCAATACCCGCGCAACAAAGCGGATGACCGATAACGACACCAGCAGCGACACAGCCAGTCGCAGCCAAAACACGGGCATGTACCGCATGACGACAATTTGTGCCGCGTAGATCAGCAACAAAGCCACCAGCGGAAACAAGGCACCACTGAGCGGGCGCGAACCTAGCCACACTTGTGCGCCACGCCCGGCATCGTGACGGTGGGCACTCAACCAACGCACCAGCCCATACGACAGCAGCAAGCCTGCCGCAATCAAGCCAAACTCCAACCAAGCGCTGGAGTTATTGAAGTCGTCGATGAGCTTGTCAAAGATATCCATGGTCGATGTGCGTCAGTAGGGAGAACCGATTGTCAAAGCAGCGTTGGCACGCGTCTGTCAGCCAAGTCGCTCAGGCTGCATGCTACAAATCGGCGAGCACGCGCAGATGCGCTTCAGTGCTCCGTGCCAGCGCCCCCATGTCATAACCACCTTCCAAGCACGAGACGATGCGACCTTGGCTAAAGCGACGCGCTACACCTTTGATGCGTTCGGTGAGCCACACATAGTCTGCTTCTGTGAGCCCCATTTGCGCCATGTCGTCGTCGCGGTGGGCATCAAAGCCTGCACTGATAAAAATCATTTCGGGCTTGAAAGCTTCTAGACGCGGGATCCAGTGCATCTCCACCAGCTCCCGGATTTCCATGCCCTTGGTGTAGGCCGCCACAGGCAGGTTGAGCATGTTGTGCGCGGGATTTTGGTCACCACTGAACGGATAAAAAGGATGCTGAAAAAAACCCACCATCAGCACACGCTCATCGCCCGCCAAAATATCTTCCGTGCCATTGCCATGGTGGACATCAAAATCCACAATCGCCACGCGCCGCAAACGGTGGTGCTGCAGCGCATGCAGCGCGGCAATCGCCACGTTATTGAAAAAGCAAAAACCCATGGCTTTGCTGCGCGTAGCGTGGTGCCCGGGCGGACGAATAGCGCAGAACGCGTTTTCTAGCGTGCCAACAATCACCGCATCGGTCGCGGCCACCGCCGCTCCAGCAGCATGCAAAGCGGCCTCATAGGTGTGAGCGTTGAGAGAGGTGTCAGTATCAATCTGCACATAGGCTGGCCCGCCTACTGCCTGCTCTTGCACCAGCCGCTCCGTGGTCTCCCGCAAGGCAGCCACATGCATGCGGTCATGGGCCAGTTCCACATCAGCAAGGCTGGCCTGCGGTGCATCCACACGCTCCAGCCCATCGAGCACGCCGCTGATGAGCAAGCGGTCCTCAATAGCGTCCAGACGCTGCGGACTCTCCGGGTGCGCAGGCCCCATCTCGTGCTGACGGCACATGCGGTGCGAAAAATAACCAGTTCTGCCCACGAT
>JBJEZV010000271.1:0-1469 GCA_051887595.1 Comamonas sp. | reverse complement strand
TACATCGTTGCGGAGAAAAAGCCCTGCAACCTACAGCAGCGCGCGTGAAGACACCGCACAATGGCAGTTTCACTCGAAGGCGGGCTGCGCGCCACGTCTTCCGCGCTGCGGTGCAGCTGTATCCACTCCGACAGAGTGGAACACTCCATCACAGCAAATTGGCCTTGGTTTGAGATTTCATGAAACGTCTGCTGACTCCGCTGCTTTGTCTGGGCCTTGCTACTGGTTGCGCCACCCACCTGCCGGTGGGCGCACAAAGCAAGTCCACCAGTTCCCGCCCCGCCCTTACCCAGCCCTATGGCCAACGCCCAGATGCCCAACAGTGGGCGCAAGAGATGGCGCAACGCCAATCGCTGGACGTGCGCTGGGTGCAGGCCCAGTTGGCCAAGGCCCAGTTTTTGCCACAGGTGCCACGTTTGATGACGCCTGCGCCGCGCACCCGTACAACCGCACGCGACTGGATCGACTATCGCCGCCGCTTTATCGATGGCGTGCGCATTGCCGCAGGCGTGCAGTTCTGGAACACCCATGCCGATACGCTGGCGCGGGCCGAAGCAGAGTTTGGGGTGCCTGCAGAAATCATCGTCGGCATCATTGGGGTAGAGACCATTTACGGCCGCAATATGGGCAATCTGCGTGTGCTCGACAGCCTGGCCACGCTGGCATTTGATTTTCCGCAAGCCCATCCACGTGTTGCCGAGCGGCAGCGTTATTTCCAAGGCGAACTGGAGCAGTTTTTGCTTATGATGTACCAGAACCAGACACCCACCACGCAAGCACGCGGCAGTTATGCGGGTGCCATGGGGCTAGGCCAGTTCATGCCCACCAGCTGGGCGCGTTGGGCGGTGGATTTTGATGGTGATGGTCGCGTTGACCTGTTCAACAGCCCGGTGGATGCCATCGGCTCCGTGGCCAATTATTTCAAGGCCCATGGCTGGGTCAGCGGCATGCCCGTGTGGTATCCGGCGCTCTTTAACCGCGACAGCCTGCAGCTGCCTACGCTGCTAGCGCCAGACATTCTGCCCAGTTTCACCCCAACAGACATGGCCGCGCTGGGCGTGGTGCCGCAAGGCGGACTGGATCACCCGGGCTTGCTGGCATTGATTGAGCTCAAAAACGGTGATGCGGCCCCCAGCTACGTGGTGGGCACGCAGAACTTCTACACGATTACGCGCTACAACTGGTCGAGCTACTACGCGATGGCGGTGCATGATCTGGGCCAAGAAGTGAAAGCTGCACGCAACGGCCAAATTCCTGCCGTAGCGCAGCCGGTGCGCATACCCGAGCTTGCAGCACCACTGGAACCAGTCGATATTTCGACTCCCAACCCAGAGGCCAACGCAGAAAGCATCACACCCTAAGCCAAACAACTAAAAGCATAGCTTCTAGCCTTTGCACATCAACGTTTTCCAATATAAAACTATTGGAAAACTATGTATGGCGCAGGCACAAAGCTATGCTTTTTCTGT
>JBJEZV010000270.1:0-4153 GCA_051887595.1 Comamonas sp. | reverse complement strand
ACTCCTTTGACATGCTCTACGCCGAAGGCGCCACCACGCCCAAGATGATGTCCGTGGGCCTGCACATGCGCCTCGTGGGCCACCCCGCACGCGCCATGGGCCTGAAGAAGTTCTTGGACTATGTGCAGCAATTCCCCGATGTGTGGATCACCCGCCGCCTGGACATTGCCAAACACTGGCACGAACACCACCCCTACCAACCGGCCTAAGCATGGTTGAGTAAAAACGTTGTGATGGACAGCCCCGGATGGCGAGAGCTATCCGGGGTTTGTTTTTTGTGGATGGATGCATGGGGCCGAGCGCCACAAGCGTCTGCACCACGCACCTTGAAGCTGCACCCACACCTCGCATTCGATGCTGCAAAAAGACAGTTGACATTCAAGTAACTTCAATCTTTAAGGTGCGTGGCTATAGCTAATTCATCGAGGTTCTATATGCCCAACCCACCTATCGCACGCCAACACTGCTCGAGGTTGTTTTTGAAAATTCCCCCTGTGGTGGTCACGGCGGTTTTTGCAGCCCTCATGGGCTTACTGCCCAACCTCTACGCCCTTCGGTTCAACGCGGCATGGATGGTGGCCTGCGTGCTGGCTTGTATCGGCGCAGCCTTTTGCGTCGCAGGCGTTTGGGAATTCAAAAATGCCAAAACCACGGTCAATCCGGTGAACCCAGAAACATCGACCACGCTGGTCATTCGCGGGGTTTACCGCTGGTCCCGCAATCCCATGTATTTGGGCTTTACTTTGGTGCTGTTAGGCTTGGCCATTTGGCTTGGTAAAGCATCGGCCTTGTTGCTGGTGCCCGTCTACATGGCCTATCTGCAACACTTTCAAATACGGCCCGAAGAAAGTGCCTTGCAACAGCGGTTTGGTGCTTCTTTTGAGCGTTATTGCCAGCAGGTCCGACGCTGGATATAGGGCAAAGCCTTCAGTTGCGTGCTTTGATTAGAAATGGTTATGCAGGGTGATATTTGGTCTGCTATCGGCCAAAAGCGGCCTTACACCAAAGCAAAAAACGCCACGCGACAGTGATGTAGCGTGGCGACAAAGTACAAGCGTTGCGCCTTTTCAGCGCCCAAGTCTTAAAGGCAAGACTTAGAAGTTATGGCGTACGCCCACAGCAAAGGAGCTGAAGTCCTGACCTGCAGAGGCAGCATCCAGATTGCTGTTAATGCGGTAGCCGTAAGTACCTTGCGCACGGTTGTCAACCTTGGTGTACAAAGCATAGACCTTGGTGCGCTTGCTCAGGTTGTGATTCACACCCAGGGTCCACTGCAGTGCGGACTTGCTGTCATCACGATCTGCGTAGCCAACATTGGCGTGCAACTCACTAGCGCCCAACGCGTAAGCAGCAGCGACGCGGTAGTTATTCCACTTTTCAGCTGTGGCAGCGCGCTTGTTCATGTCAACGCGCTGCACATAAGCCCCCAGTGTCAGCTGGTCGAGCATGTAGGTGGCACGCAAGGCGTACTGGCGGTTATCACCATTGTCGGTAAAGCCTGCACCGATGCTGTAGTTAGCTGCTTGGTGGCTTACAGCTAAATCCCAAACGTTCTTAGCGCCTGCTTGCTTTTCATGAAAACCGTGCGCCACTTCTACCCAAGTGTTCGCAAAAACAGGGGTGCGGTAACCAATCTGGTTGTTAGTACGCAAAGTGTCGTAAGAATACAGTGCGTCCGCAGAGCTGCCGGTGTCATGGTTGTGCATGCTCACCATATCGGCAGTTTGCATGGAAGACTCATAAGAGAACTTACCCAAACGCAACTTACCTAGATGGCTCTCCAGGAACAGTTCGCTTTCGCGGTTAAAGCTCAAGCCGGTGGCATTGGCACCAGCGCCAGTGTCCGAAGAAAAACCGCCTTCCATCACGAAGCCAGCTTTCAAGCCTTGGCCCAAGTCCTCCACGCCACGGAAACCGATGCGCGAAGCGTTATTGAACATACCTGTAACGGTTTGGCCACCCAACTTTTGGTGCTCCATCGTTGTGTTCATACGGCCGTACAGCTGCACAGAGCCTTTAGCCATTGCAGACACAGACACTGCAGCCAACGCGGCTGCCAGAGCGATTTTTTTATTCAACATTCAACCAACCTTGGAATACAACCATTGCGTTATGGCTTTGCGCAGGCAAAGCCATCCCGACAGGGCAATGGCCACCCTGTTCGGATTCAAAAAGGAAGATCACGCTGGCAAGGCGCCAACTCGCGCAAGCTAGCGCATCAGAGATGGCTTATGACTCTGACTGCTCAGTGTCATCTTGCAAGTTGCGTGGATTGGGGAGGGGCTGACCGGTGAAGTGCAGGTGCCACTTTTGCAAAGCATTGAACAAGTGCAACCGTTCTTCACTGCTGAGTTGTTCCAGCAACTGCAGTTGTGAGGACTGGGCCTCTTGCATCGTTTGCGCGTTCACAAGCTCACCTTGCGATGTAATCACACAGGTGAGCTTTTTCTTGCCTTTATTACCCCGATCCTTAATCGTGATGAATCCCTTGTCTTCGAGAAGACGCAGCGTTTTAGAAACCAAGGATTTGTCTGTTGACGCCAGATGCTCAACTTCTTGAAATGAATAAACCCGCCCACCTGTCAAAACAGATAATATTTTCCACTCTACAAAGTTAAGGTCAGATTTATCAATATATTTCTGAGTCACTTCTTTGCGAATGATATTTCCAACAATACTCATAAGCGTTGAAGGAAAGTCGAAAACACTGAGATTATCTTTTGCGTTTTCAATATCAGCC
Source organism: Comamonas sp. (assembly GCA_051887595.1). Lineage (GTDB taxonomy): Bacteria > Pseudomonadota > Gammaproteobacteria > Burkholderiales > Burkholderiaceae_C > Comamonas. The sequence continues at coordinate 1,413 of JBJEZV010000270.1, read as the reverse complement.
CACGGATGGGTTGGAGCAGCTTTATTCATTACATCGTTCAATATCCAGATATCCTTATTTTAAGACGCTAGGAAGCTTCACGACCTCGTGTTTCTTAGAAACGCGCTGAGCTGTAGTCCTTTGGATTCACAATCGTCTGCGTTTCATTGAGCACAAGCTGTGCAATCAGCTCGCCTGCAGCTGGAGCCATCGACAGGCCGTGCCCCGACATACCCGCCGCAAATACCAAGCCAGGGATCTGAGCAACCTTCTCAATAATCGGCGCATTGTCTGGTGTGATGTCGATCACACCACCCCATTGGTCGATAGGTTCAACCTTCGCTTGGGGGAACGCCGCTTGGAACTTTTGCAGAGCATCTTTGGTGTCTACATACTTGGGGTCCGGAGCCAAAATACGTTCGCGCTCAAAGGGCGAAACTTGGTCATTGCGCCACGATGTTTGCGCAAACAGCGACTCATAGAACTCACGTGTAGAGTCTAACTCAAATTTGCTCCAGTTTTGCTTGAGGCTCTCATAGAAAGTCGGCGCAAACTTCAAGTTATCGAGCAACATGGGTGCGATGTTTGCAGGCAGTCCCACCGAATAAGTGCCTCCCACTTCCTTGCGCCATGGCGTTCCTGCACCCCAACCAGAGCCAAGAGGCGCATTAGCGAACTCTGGCAATCGCATCATGTAGGAGTAGACACGCAGCAAAGGCATGTCGATGCCCAAGTTTTGCATGAACAAACGTGCCCATGCGCCACCGGCCACAACCACCGACTTGCACTTGATCGTACCCATTTCCGTGACGACTGCAGACACGGCACCCGCAGCAGTTTCTATCCCACGCACTGCACAGCCTTCCACCACATGCAAACCTTGCGCAATCAGCGCATTGGTAATGCGAGGCAAACCTGCTGGTGGCTCCACACTGCCGTCCAGAGGTTGCAGCACCGCTGCATGCCAGCTGTCAGCCACGCCACCAGGCAAACGAGCTGCCAAGGCATCGCCTCGCAAAATTTGAACCGAATCACCACCTTGCTCAGGGTGGTCCTTTGCCCACTGCTCCCAAAAAGCAATGGATGCATCATCCTTGCATTCATACATCAAGCCGTTTTGGCGGTATGTGGTGTCAACGCCCAGCTTCTCATTGATGCCACGCCATACTGCACCAGAAGGTGCTGCCAGTCCCAAACGACGTGCATCATCACCCAAGGAAGAAATCCAACCAAAAGCACGCGACGACTGCTCACCGGCCACCACACCCTTTTCCAAAACGACCACATTCTGGCCTTTTTGTTTCAGGTACATCGCCGCCATAATGCCAACAATACCGCCGCCAATAATGGCCACATCCACTTCAGCTGGAATAGTGCTGGAGGCATTGACCTCCTCGGCACGAGAAACTCCGGGTGTTTGCTTACGCGAGGGCC
>JBJEZV010000269.1:0-4174 GCA_051887595.1 Comamonas sp. | reverse complement strand
AGCGCGAGGCTTGCATTGCAGTTGCAGCAGGCGGTGGGTCGAGCTGTCAACGCTGGCGCCGGGCTCACGCAGGGGGCGAATGCGCAGGTCGAGGAAACCACGTTCTCCGCACAACTGCTTGATGGTGGCTTCGCACTTTTGCAGATCGTCATAGCGCGTGTCGCACACCAAGGCGTGCTCGTAGTCGGGCGTAGCAACGTAGGCGGCTGCGTCCTTGGCCATTGGGTCTTTTGGCATGGCACATCCGGCCAGCACGGCGGCTGCTGCAGCCAACATCACAAATTTCATGGTGAACTCCTCCAAAACGACTGGCATCTTAACGATATCTACCGTTTAAGCCTCAAATTTCAGTTGACCACCTACACGTTGCCCCACGCGCAAAACGTGGCCCTGACCCTGCGCAATGCAGGCGTTCATGCCAAAGGTGATGGCGCCGTCCAGACGAGCGTCTTGGCGGTACTGTGACAAGGTGGCCATGACCTCGGGCGAAGATTGGGCCGTGACAGGGTCAATATTAGGGATGGGGCAACGCGAACAAGGCTTGCCCAAATGCAAGGCAGTGGGCGCATCTGCACCAGACTCAATCCACAAGGTTTCGATGTAGTCTTCTTCATGGTCCTGCAAATCCCCCAGCACCACATTGGCACGGAAACGCAGACCAGTGACGGGTTGCACGCCTTGTGCTTGCAGGCGCTGGTTCAGCGCCGCCACTGCGCTGTCGGTGATGACCAGCAGTGGGTATCCGTCTGCAAATTGGTTTGGGGCTTGGATGCCCGCCGTCCATTTGGTGTTGGAGTAGCGCTTTTGTGCAGGGTCAAAACGCACCAAATGGCAAGTTTGGCCCAATACCTGGCTGAACCATTGCGTGGCGACCTCGCCCATATCCCAGGCCATGACTTCACTGCGCCAGACTTTCACATGCCGCTGGAGCGTGGGCTGCAGCAGGGGAAGCTCCAAAGGCAAGGTCAATGTGGGCATGCCGGGGGCTTGCACGTGCAGTTGCTGCGCTGCCATGTCCAGCGTGGGTCGAATCAAGGCCATCTGCGGCAGCTCACGCTGCGTCAAAAATTGGCCTTGCGCATCCACCACCATCCAGGCACGGTCCCACTCCAAGCCGGTGGCCACTAGCCTTGCCTCTTGCGCCTGCACACCCGCACAGGATTTGATGGGGTAAATCCACAGCTCGGCAATGCGACCTGTGACATCTGCATGTTCCATAACAAAAGTGCTCATGCAACTATTGTGCAGCCAGCTACTGCGCCGCTCAGCGCACCGCCGCAGATTCGGGAAACCGTCCTGCCCGAACATGCTTGCCAGCCCTCCTACAATGCTTGGCATGGCGCAAACCTTTGATGTATGTATCCGCGGGGCCGGCATCGTCGGCCGAACTTTGGCACTTTTGTTGGCTCGTGAGCGGCTGCGGGTCGCTTTGGTTGCGCCTGCAGCGGCGGAGCCCCCCCGAAACGATGTACGTGCGTATGCACTCAACAGCAACTCCAAACAGTTGCTCGATGGCCTGCGAGCCTGGCCAGATGCCGCGTTTGCCACTGCGGTCAAGCACATGGAAGTGCATGGCGATGTAGATGGCAGTGTGCATTTTGATGCGGCCGCTCAGGATGTGGAGGCACTGGCCTGGATTGTGGATGTTCCGGCACTGGAGCAACGACTGGCCGAAGCGGTGCGCTATCAGCCCCTGGTGGAAGTGGTGGCTACCCCTGTCGATGCACCCCTGACCGCGATTTGCGAAGGCCGCGCCAGCAGCACGCGTGCGGAGCTGGGTGTGGAGTTTGATGTCACCCCTTACAGCCAACACGCCATTGCAACTCGGCTGCGCTGCGAGCTGCCCCACGGACAAGTGGCACGGCAATGGTTTACGGCCGACGGCATTTTGGCTTTGCTGCCCGTGGAAGGCCCCGAGGGACACAGCGTGGCTGTGGTCTGGTCGGTCGACCAGCACCAAGTTGCGCAATGGCTGGAGGCAGAGCCAGCAGCGTTTGTCGAGCGTTTGCAAAACCTCAGCCAAAACGCCTTGGGCACTTTGGAACTGCAGGGTGAACGGGTGTCTTGGCCCTTGCAACAGGCCGTGGCCAAGCGTTGGTGCGGCCCCATGCCCGGCACTTCTGAAGCACGCACACCACGCAGCTGGGTATTGGCCGGGGATGCAGCGCACAGCGTGCACCCCTTGGCAGGGCAAGGTTTGAACATTGGCTTGGCCGATATTCAGGCGCTGGCGCGCATTCTGCAAACCAAAGATGCTTGGCGCAGCACAGGCGATCTCAAGCTGCTGCGACGCTACGAGCGCGAGCGCAAAGCAGGGCTGGCGCCGCTGGGCCTGGCCATGGATGGCATACAGCAGCTGTTCACTCGCACGGAAACACCCATTCAGTCCTTGCGGAACTGGGGCCTGCGCAGCTTTGAGCGCAGCGGCTTTTTGAAAAACTGGACTGCACGCCAGGCCATGGGGCTGGAGCGCTAAGCCGGGCAGGAACCTTTTGCCCCAGCGCATCTCTCACCAGCATCACGCATAACAATGTCCAACACCATGAAATTACTTGCCACCGCCGTGCTCAGCGCGGCTGCCTGGGGATGTGCTTTGGCCGCCCAGCCCAATGACCAGATTGCCAAGACACTGGCTGAACGCATCCCGCAACTGCAGAAGGTGGATGAGGTCAAAGCCACGCCCATGAAGGGCTTGTACGAAGTGCGCATTGGCACCGATGTGTTCTATGCCAATGAGAGCGGAGACTACCTGATTCAGGGCGAGCTGATCGACACCAAGGCCCAGCGCAATCTGACCGAAGACCGCATCAACGAGCTGACGGCCATTGATTTCGACAAGCTGCCTGTGGGCGACGCCATCAAGATCGTGCATGGCAAGGGCGAGCGCAAGATGGCCGTGTTTGAAGACCCCAATTGCGGCTATTGCAAGCGTTTTGAGCGTGACATGCAAAACGTGGACAACGTCACGGTCTACCTGTATCTCTACCCCATCTTGAGCCGCGACTCTGCCGAAAAGTCGCGCAACATCTGGTGTGCCAAGGACAGTGCCAAGGCCTGGAAAGACTATATGCACAAGGACAAGGCGCCCGCAGCCACCAGCTGTGACATTGACGCCATCCAGCGCAACCTGGCCTTGGGACGCAAGCACAAGATCACGGGCACTCCGACGTTGATCTTCAGTGACGACACGCGCGTTCCTGGCGCCATTTCTGCGGCCGAGGTAGAAAAGTACCTTACCGCCGCGTCCAAAAAATAATGTTGGTTGGCGGGCGCCCAGCTGCCCGAACCTTGGCCCAGCGGCCATGCCGCCTTGGCATGCCACTGGGCGTTAGCTCTGAATTGCCATGACCCTGACCGCTGCGCCCCTTCACTATCGCGTGCAATTGTTTGATTTGCATGCCCACCTCTACCGCATCACGCTCACCATCGCCGAGCCCTGCGCCGAACAGGACGTCAGTTTGCCGATTTGGATTCCGGGCAGCTACTTGGTGCGCGAATTTGCCAAGAATGTGCAGCAGCTGCAGGCTTGCCAGGGCGAGCAGCCCATTAAAGTACAGCAGCGCAGCAAACACCAGTGGCGTGTGCACTGCCAAGCCAGGGTGCCGCTGGAGCTGAGCTATCTGGTCAGTGCTTATGACACATCGGTGCGTACCGCGTGGTTGGACCAGCGCCGGGGCTTTTTCAACGGTACCAGCTTGTTTTTGCGTGTGCACGGGCAGGAAGCCCTGGCGCATCGTATGCACGTCGAGCGCTCGCCTGAGACACCTGACTGGATGCTGGCCACCGGCATGACTGCTGTCGCCGTCGATAGCCAGGGCTTTGGCACTTACGCTGCCCACAACTATGACGAGCTGGTGGACTGCCCGGTGGAGTTAGGCCTGTTCTGGGAAGGGCGTTTTACGGCTGCAGGCATTGAACACCGCTTTGTCGTGGCTGGCGCCCCAGCGAGCTTTGATGGTCAGCGACTGCTTGATGACACACAGAAAATCTGTGAAGAAGAAATTCGCATGTGGGGCTGCGCACCGCACCGCAACTACGTGTTCATGCTCAATGCTATGCATGACAGCTATGGTGGGCTGGAGCACTGCAACTCCACGGCTTTGATCTGTAGCCGCGCAGATTTGCCGCGCCTGGGCCAGACCAAGGCCAGCGACGGTTATGTGCAACTGCTGGG
>JBJEZV010000268.1:1821-4175 GCA_051887595.1 Comamonas sp. | reverse complement strand
CGAAGTGCGCAAAGCACACGCTTGTCGAGCCAGTTCAGTAATTTGGTCCCAGTCTCCGAGTTGCAGTGCCTGACTGGGAACCAGCCAAGAGCCGCCGACGCAAGTCACATTGGATAAGGCCAGAAAATCAGCGGCGTTGCCCATGCTGATGCCCCCGGTCGGGCAAAACTGCACATCGGCAAACGGGCCTTGCCAGGCCTTGAGCATCGCCATCCCACCGGCTTGCATGGCGGGAAAGAATTTCAGCTGCTGGTAGCCATCGGCCTGGGCCATCATGATTTCACTGCTGGTGGCCACGCCAGGCAGCAAAGGCAATCCCAGCGATTGGCAGCCTTGGCCCAGTGCAGGCGTATAGCCTGGGCTGACAGCAAAACGTGCACCGGCGCGGGCGGCATCGTGCGCATCTTGTGCATTGCGCACCGTACCTGCGCCCACCCATGCGTCTGGCAAGGCTTGGGCAATCGCTGCAATGCTGGGCAAGCCTTGCGGTGTGCGCAAGGTAATTTCCAGCACGCGGATACCGCCAGCCATCAAAGCTTTGGCCAAAGGCACGGCATGTTGGAGATCGCGAATGACGATCACGGGAATGACCGGCGCATCTTGCATGATGCCCAAAGCGGTCAGGGGTTGGGACTGATCCATGTACAAGCTCCCTCTTCTGCACTGAGTGCATGGTGTCTAAATGCGCTGAACAACTCGCGCCCAAAACCACGGCCATTGGCTTGGCGCAAAGCTTCGGGCATGGTGTCCAGCGAGCGGGCGTTCCATTCGCTGTCGGATACCAATGCTGAAAGTTCGCCGGTGGTGGCATCCAGACGGACAATGTCTCCATCGCGCAACTTGGCCAGTGGACCGCCTGCCCAAGCCTCTGGCGAGACATGGATGGCAGCGGGCACTTTGCCCGAGGCACCACTCATACGCCCGTCTGTGACCAAGGCCACGCGATAACCCTTGCCTTGCAAGACAGCCAGTGGCGGCGTGAGCTTGTGCAGCTCAGGCATGCCATTGGCACGCGGCCCTTGCCAGCGCACGACGCAGACCACATCGCGCTCCAGCTCACCGGCTTTGAATGCGGCCAGCATGGCTTCTTGCGAATCAAAAATGCGGGCAGGAGCTTCGATGGTGTGTCGGTCATCGGGCACGGCACTGACTTTGATGACGCTGCGGCCCAAATTGCCACTGAGCAGCTTAAGTCCACCTGTGGGGCTGAAGGGATCATGGGCCGGGCGCAGTACCGCAAGGTCGCCGGATGGGCCAACCGGTGTCCAACGCAGCTGGCCTTGCTCACATGCGGGCGTTTGCGTAAATGCCGCAAGCCCTTCAGGGCGGACCGTCAGCACATCGGCATGCATCAGGCCTGCACGCAGCATCTGGTCGATCACATAGGCTGGGCCTCCGGCAGCCTGAAACTGGTTCACATCGGCGCTGCCATTGGGATAGACGCGGGCGACTAGCGGTACGACGGCTGAGAGCTCAGAAAAGTCATTCCAGTCAATCACGATGCCTGCCGCGCGGGCTACCGCCACCCAGTGAATCAGGTGGTTGGTGGAGCCGCCGGTGGCCAACAAGGCCACCATGGCATTGACGATGCAGCGCTCGTCCACCACGCGCCCAATTGGGGTGAAGCCCTGCGCGCTGGTGCGCCCAGTGATGCGCAGCACGGTGCGCATGGCTTCGCGGGTGAGCACTTCGCGTTCGGATTGCCCGGGGTTAATAAATGCCGTGCCAGGTACATGCAAGCCCATGGCTTCCAGCAGCATCTGGTTGCTGTTGGCCGTGCCATAGAAGGTGCAAGTGCCGGGGCTGTGGTAGGCGGCAGATTCGGCGGCCAGCAATTCGCTGCGGCCCACTAGGCCTTGCGCAGCTTGCTCACGTACCTTGGCTTTGTCGCTGTTGGAAAGACCTGAAGTCATAGGTCCCGCTGGCACAAACACCATGGGCAGATGGCCAAAATGCAAGGCACCAATCAGCAGGCCGGGCACGATCTTGTCGCACACGCCTAGCATCAATGCCGCATCAAACACGTCATGGCTGAGCGCAACGGCCGTCGACATGGCAATGGCGTCGCGGCTGAACAGACTCAGCTCCATGCCGGGCGCGCCCTGGGTTACCCCGTCGCACATCGCAGGCACGCCCCCTGCGACCTGTGCGGTTGCTCCGTGGCGGCGGGCTTCGTCTTTCAAAATATCGGGGTAATGTGCAAAAGGCGCGTGGGCTGACAAGACATCGTTGTACGCCGTGACGATGCCCACGTTCGGGCCTTTTTCTTCCACGATGCGCAGCTTGTCGGGCACCGGCAAACCGGCAAATGCATGGGCGACGTTGGCACAGCCCATCTGCCCCACGCGCGGCGG
>JBJEZV010000268.1:0-1721 GCA_051887595.1 Comamonas sp. | reverse complement strand
GTGACAATCCAGGGGCTGTAGACGTGGTTGGAGACGGTCAAGAACTTTTGCACTTCATAGAACTTGCTCGACAGCACCGTGTTGAAGGGGTTTTCCTGACCATCGACAGCCTTGGTCTCCAGCGCCGTAAACAGCTCTGAGAATGGCAGTGGTACAGCATTGGCTCCCAGCGCCTTGAAGCTGTCCAGGAACACATTGTTTTGCATCACACGCAGCTTGACGCCATCCATGTCTTCCAGCTTGTTGATGGGGCGCTTGTTATTGGTCAGGTTGCGGAAACCATTTTCCCAATAGACCAAGCCCACCAGCCCTTTGGGCTCCAAAGTGGCTTTGATCTTTTCACCGACCGGGCCGTCCAGCACAGCATCCGCTTCTTTGGCAGAGTTGAACAAGAATGGCGTATCCCATACAGCCATGGCGGGCGAGATACCTACCAAGGTCGCCGTAGAACCCACCATCATTTCCTGCGCACCACCGATCAGTGCCTGCTGCATCTGGGTGTCAGACCCCAGTGACGCATTGCCAATGGGGCGAATCTTCATCTTGCCGCCCGTGGCTTTTTCCACTTCCTGGGCAAAGTAGCGCACGGCGCGCCCTTGGTTGGAGTCATCGACCAGACCGTAGCCGAAACGGACAATCCGTGGCTTGAAGTCTTGCGCCTGTACAGCTGTGCTGGCCAAGACGGTGGCTGCCACAGCGGCCAAAACAAATTTAATGCGCATGCTTGTCTCCTCTGGTTATGAAGGGCGAATGCCCCAGGGTGGGAAAGTAAAAGTGGGGTTCTACAAAGCCTGCAGCTATTGAAGCCGCTGCAGGACATTGCGCGGTGCGTCGTGTCAGTACATCCATCGCAGAGGCGCTGTCACGATTTGAGGGAAGATGATCAGCAAGATGGCTAAAAAGACATAAGCAATCAAAAATGGGCTGGTGCCTTTGATCACGGTCTCCATGCGTATGCGCCCTACCCCCGCCACCACGTTCTGGACTGTGCCCACCGGTGGTGTGATCAGGCCAATACAACCCACGTAGATGAACATAAAGCCGAAGTAGATGGGGTCAATCCCAGCCTTCATGGCCAACGGCGCGCACACGGGTCCAAAAATCAAGATGGTGGGGGTCAAGTCCATGGCAGTGCCAACGACCAGCAGGAACAACATCATCAGGGCCATGAACAACATAGGCTGATCAAGCACACCTGAGAAAGTGTCAGCCAGCATATTGGGCAAATCGGCCAGTGTGATCATGTAAGCGGTCACGGTGGCTGCGCCGCACAGGAACATCACGATCGAGGTCGTTTTGGCTGCACACAAAAAAACGTGATAAAGCTTTGACCAGGTCAGTTCGCGGTACACCACCATCGATACAAACAAGGCATACACAGCTGCAACGACAGCAGCTTCTGTGGGCGTAAAGATGCCACCTTTGAGTCCACCAAGGATGATGACCGGCATCATCAACGCCCAAAAGCTTTTGAACAGCACTTTCAAGCGCATATCCCAACCCACGCGGGTGCCGCTGGCCAGGTTGTGTTTGCGGGCGATGACTGTCCAAGCAATGATCAAGAACACCCCCATGATCAGGCCCGGGACGATGCCAGAGAGAAACAGTTTGCTGATGGACGTATTGGTGGTCACGCCATAAATCACAAACGGCATCGATGGCGGAATGATGGGGGCAATGATGCCGCCAGAGGCCAGCAAACCGGCGCCGTAGCTGTCAGG
>JBJEZV010000267.1:23308-33401 GCA_051887595.1 Comamonas sp. | reverse complement strand
CCAAGACATTGCGTTGGACTGCAGGCGCCTGTGCGATTGCTGCCGCTGGATGGGTGCATGCGCAACCTCAGCAGACCTTGCCTGCACCTGCGCAGCCCATGGAGCAGACGCAGCCATCTAAACAAGCGCCTCACCACCTAGACGGTAAGAAGAAGCACCACGGTCAAAAACACCATCATCGCAGCAGCAATGGCAAATATGCCAATCCACAGCAACATGAGGCTGCCGCGGTCGCGGGTGAACGCCGTCGTGGTGTTGGTCCTTCCAATCCTCAAGGGATGACGGAGTTTGAGCGCAATGCTCTGCAGCGTTGCGGCATTTTCAAAACCGAGGAAGATCGCAGCGCGTGTATAGCCCGGGTACGTGATCCTCAGATCTCGGGCAGCGTACAAGGTGGAGGTGTGATCCGCGAGTACACCCAAACCGTTCCCGTGCAGCCGTCGCAAGCACCTGTTGCACCTGCACCGCACATGCAGCATCCTTCCGGGCATATGCCTGTGCATCCAGCCCCTGTTCAGCCAGTGCGGCCCTGAACTTGTGTGATAGGTTGATGGGGTTGGCTGCCTTGTAAGGAAGCTGTCCTTCTCTCAAAGACTCTTGTTTGGGAGCGATTTCAAGCCAGTGTGTTTCTCGCGCTGGCTTTTTATTTGTCATGTAGCACCCGCAGCTTCCTGAGCCAAGTTTTGAGCGTGTGCATCACTGTCGCATGGGAAAAGCACAGTGTGCAGCGATTGCTTCGTGAGCCTGTGCATACTCGACGCAAGCACCATGGGTGCAGCACTTGAACAATATGTCGATGATTCACGAAATTCCCACACTGTCCTCCATTGAGGATCCCGCATTTGCCGCCAAGGTACAGTCGCTTTTGGACCAGAAAACCAAGCCGGTTGGTTCGCTCGGGCGCTTAGAGCAATTGGCCCATCGCATAGCCTGTATTTTGGGCACGACAGAGCCTGTTTTGACCTCCCCACAAATGGTAGTGTTTGCCGCTGACCATGGTTTGGCAGCGCAGGGGGTCTCGGCCTATCCCGTGGATGTGACGTGGCAGATGGTCGAGAACTTTCTGGCAGGCGGCGCTGCAGTGAGCGTGCTCGCGCGCCAGCATGGCGTGGCGCTCAATGTGGTCGATTGTGGCGTTGCAAGGGATTTCGATGCTCGGGCACAGGACGATCAATCGGCTTCTCAGAAACCGCAACTATGGCGCCGCAAGGTTGCCTACGGCACGCAAGATTGCAGCCAAGGCGTTGCCATGAGCGCGCAGGAATGTGCTCTCGCATTGCGCAATGGCAGCGAACTGGTTAAGAAGCTCCCAGGCAATGCTTTGCTGCTTGGCGAGATGGGCATTGGCAATACCTCTACGGCATCTTTATTGCTGTCTAAGTTGTGTGGCATTCCTGTGTCGCAGGTCACAGGAATGGGAACAGGCTTGAGCCTTGAAGGCGTGCAGCGCAAGATCGCCGTGCTTGAGCGGGTGCTGGATGTGCACCAAGCCGTCCATGAGCCCATGGAGGTGCTAGCGGCCATGGGTGGACTGGAAGTGGCCACCATGGTGGGCGCCATATTGCAAGCTGCAGCGCAGCGCCGTGTCATTGTGGTCGATGGCTTTATCACGACAGCAGCTGTGCTGGTGGCCAGCCGCTTGCAGTCCGCCGTACTGGAGCGATGCATTTATGCCCACCGCTCTGGTGAGCCAGGTCACGATTTGATGCTCAAGGCACTAAATGCCCAGCCTTTGCTGGATTGGCAATTGCGTTTGGGCGAAGGCTCGGGTGCAGCGGTTGTTTGGCCAATGCTTCCAGCGGCATGCGCCATCTTGCGGGAAATGGCCAGCTTTTCTTCAGCTGGGGTGGCAACCAAAGCCGGTTAAGGCCACCTCAAGCACAGCCAACACAGGCCAAAGCTTGCATAGCAGTTGCTTGGCACCTGCTGCGGGATTAATCCAGACGGATGCTGGGGCGCAGGCGCGCATTGATTAAATCGACCAGCCACAGCAATCCGCCTCGCCAGAAGCCGTACAAACGAGCCTGGTGAGAGCGGTACAGAAAGATATGGCTGAGCATGGCCATGCGACCACGGATCACCCCGCCGTTGAAGACGCCGAATTTGCCCAAAGAGCCATAAGCATCGTAGTGGGCCAGAGACACCAGTGCGCCAAAATCGCGATAAGCGAAGCCGGAGCCTTGGTAAGGGTGCGCTGAAGCCAGCACTTTGGGTAGAAGCTCGATCAGGTATCGGGCTTGCTGGTGCGCCACTTGCGCTGTAGGTGGTAAGGGCGCCTTTTCTCCGGGCAAGGTGTAGCTAGCGCAATCACCCACAGCATAGATATCAGGATCAGCAGTCTGTAAATCGTCGTTGACGATCAATTGATGGCCACGTGTCGTAGGCAAACCAAGGTGGGAGAGAAATTCCGGTGCTTTCACGCCTGCGGCCCAAACGCTGAGCCCCGAGTGAATCACTTCCTCCCCATCAAGCAGCAAACCATCTGCTTGGGCTGCTAAGACGCGGCGATTGGTCAGTACACGCACTCCGAGCTGTTCCAGACTCTGTTGGGTAGCTATGGAAATTTCTTCCGGAAAGCTGGCCAAGATGCGCGGACCTGCTTCAATCAAAACGATTTGGAACTTGGCCGCTTTGCCCAATGCCCCATAGGCTTCGGCACTTTCAGAAAGCTGCACCAGTTCTGCGGCCAGCTCGACGCCCGTGGCACCCGCACCCACAATGGCCACTTGCAAGGTTTCGCCTTCGGTCATACCGCGCAGCATGCGCAGCCGGATCTCCGTGTTGAAGTCATCGGCCTTGCGACGTGAGTCAATCATGTAGCAATAGTCCAGCACGCCAGGAGTACCAAAATCGTTAGCGCCGCTTCCCACCGCAATCACCAGCTTGTCGTAGCCAATGCGTCGTGCAGGTACGACCTCACGGCCATTCTCCGAGATGATGGGGTTAAGGATGATCTCTTTACGTTCGCAATCCAGGCCAGACATGGCGCCAGGCTGAAATGCAAAGTGTGCATCGGTTGCTTGCGCCAAGTAGGTAGTTTGTTGCTGAGCCAAATCTCGTGTCCCAGCAGCGATGGTGTGCAACATTGGCTTCCAGACGTGGGCGGAATCGGCATCGACCAAGGTCACGGAAGCAATATGCGGGTCCTTTAACTTGCCCAAGGCCGTAGCAATTTCCAGCCCAGCGACGCCACCGCCGACGACTACCACGCGTGCCGCTTGTGTCTGCTCTTTCACACCCATCTTGAATTCCTTGATTGCTGACTGTTGTTGCTGTTTTTAGGGAGTGCTGGTGACACTCCAAAGAGATTTTGACTCCTTTTTTTATAGCTTGAAGTTGTTGTGCAGCAATGGGTTTATTGCAATCTATATCTGATATAAGAGTGCTTTGAAATGCATAGCTGTAAAGCGAGCAAAGGCCACTGCTTTTGGCGTCAATCCCTTTGACTAGCCACAATGGCACGGTCAAAGCTATATGGCCTGTAAGGTCTTTGATCGGTTTCGCGTGGGGTGAAAGCGGCGATTACATGCGTCTACTTGCCACCAGGCTATGGGTCAAGCCTTTGAGAAAGGGGCAGGTGTTTTAGGCTGGAAGTCACAATAGGGTGCAACCAAACATTCCCAGCATTTGGGTTTTCTGGCTTGGCATACGTAACGGCCCAGCAAAATGAGCCAATGGTGCGAGTCCACCGCAAACTCGGGTGGGACGCGTTTGAGCAGTTGCTTTTCTACTTCCAAAGGCGTTTTCCCTGGCGCAAGTCCGGTGCGGTTGCTGACGCGAAAGATATGCGTATCAACAGCCATAGTGGGCTGGCCAAAAGCGACGTTCAAAACCACATTGGCGGTCTTGCGACCCACGCCAGGCAAGGCCTCTAGCGATTCACGGTCTTGTGGGACTTCTCCCCCGTGCAATTCCACCAGCATGCGGCATGTTTGCATCAGATGCTTGGCCTTGCTGCGGTACAGACCGATGGTTTTGATGTAGTTTTCCAAGCCTTCAAGCCCCAAATCCAAAATGGCTTGCGGCGTATTGGCGACCGGAAACAGCTTGCGGGTGGCTTTGTTGACACCAACGTCCGTAGCTTGTGCGGACAGCAGTACCGCGGCAAGCAACTCAAACACCGTGGTGTATTCCAGTTCAGTCTGCGGCGTGGGGTTGGCGTCACGCAAGGTGGCAAAAAAGGGCGTGATCGTAGATTTCTTCATGTCAGGTACCCAAGGAGACAGCAGATTCTCTTCGAAACTGCTGTCTCTTTAGCTACCCAGTGGCATCAGATGTCGAGTTGGTACGTCAAACTCAAACTCCAACGCAACTTTTGCTCAGGATTGAAGCTGCTCTTAAAGCCTTGCGGCTTGGACAGCGACAGATCTAAGGCGTAGTAGCGGTTGTCGCCAAAGCGCATGCCAAGACTGCTGGAGCGCAGCTGCTGTCCCTCATACAGTGCTGTATGGAACCAGGTTTTAGATGCCTCGTACATCACGTAGGGTTCCCAATACTTCACCCACTGCGCATTGGGGGAGGCAAAGTGGCGGTTGAGTTCTATGCTGGCCCCAACACCTTGGTCGCCTGCAGCTTCCCCGGCCAGGTAGGCACGCCCATAGCGCATGCCGCCAAAAGAAATACGTTCGGAGGTCGGCAATGTGTCGTTGGCAGCTTGTCCACCCAAGCCCACAGCGAAGCCCCATTGGCTGGTGAATCGCTGGCGGTAGGTGTAATCGAATGACAACCTGGAAAAGTCAAATCGTGCAGCATCCAGTTGCCAGCCTTCGCTTCCTGCTCCCAGAGCATCTAAACCTTGTGTGAAGCTAGCGTTGAGCGATTGGGATGACGTGGTCGTATTTCTATCCCAGATCCAATGGGCTTGTAACGCACGCACTTTTTCTCTGGAAAATGCGGATTCTCCAGTTGCTGGAATTCTTAAACGCTTTTCATAGTTAAGTCCAAACCATCCAAAGCCTATGACAGAGCTGCCATCTTTGGCGATGCGTAAAGGGTGCATCACAGTTAACTCGGCCCTGCGTTGGGTTGTGATGTCTTGTAATAAGCCTCCTGCAAAGAAATCTTGCCCTTTGAAATCTGAGACAGAGGCCCTCAGGGTTGTACCTTTGGCATTAAGCCATTGGTGGAGGGTGGCAGAGGCATATCGCTCTTCATCAGGGTCATCCAGCAAGGCGGACAGTTGCCACTGCGATCCTCCCCATAACGGATCATTGAAGGTGAGGTTGGCCACCGCACGGGGCGCATCTTGGCGCAAATCGGCGCCAACGCTAAAGACCACTGGCTCTCTTTTGACATGTAGCACCATGGGCGTGGCGCCGTCGGTGGTAGCAGGTACAGCGGCCTGCGCGCCAACCTTTAAATTCAACATCCGCGCCATCAGCAGTGTTTGCTGTGTGAACACTTCTTCCTTCAAGGGCTTGCTGTCCATGATGGGGCGCGCAATGTCGCTAAGCAACCGAGCCGATTTTCCGGTGTCGCCCACAATCTGCACTTGGTGAATGTGTCCTTCAACGGCCTGAATGCGCACAACGCCTTGGCTCAGGTCTTGTTCAGGCAAATATACAAATGACAGCGGATAGCCAGCATCTTGGTAGAGCTTGCTCGCTTGTTGTACCCCAAGGGCCAATTGTTCGACCGTCACAGTTTTTCCAGACAAGGGCTGAAAGATGGAGGCCACTTGCTCAAACGGAAGTGCTTGGACGCCCGCAATCTCGATGCGCTGCACTGCAATTTGGCTGTTGAGTTGTAGATTGGGCTGCAGCGTACGCGATAAATACAGGTTGGCTTGGCCAGGTAACTGGCTGTTGTTGGGCGATGCCGGCCGAGGCGAGGGAGTCTGCGGCAAGGTACTCAGTGGATTGCCCATCAATATAGGCGCCGTTGTTTGGGCGGAAACGACAGTGGCTGTGCAAGCACTGCACAGCCACACCAGGGGAGGCAAGAATAAGTCTGTTTTTTTCATAGATCGTCAGAAAAAGGAGGCCTGTTAGGCCTCCTTGGGAGCCAATCAACGCTTACCTAAACTCAGCAAGTTCCCCAACAAAGTGGTGATGGGGCCACGTGGTGCATTGCTTGCTGTATTGGAACCGCCTGCAGCAGTGGTAGCTGTTGTGGTATTCCCTCCCACGGTAGCGCCTGCAGTCAAAATTCCGCCGCCTAACAAGCCTGACGTCAATCCTCCTAACAGGCCGCCCGATGCTTGGCCACCGACTGCGCCGCCTACCGAGATAGAGCCACCCAACAACCCGTTGGTCAAGCCGCCGAGCAGATTGCCACCCAACAGTCCTCCTCCGGTGATAGAGCCACCCCCTGCAACTGCACCTCCGCCGAGTAAGCCGCCTCCACCCAGCAAGGCACCTCCACCGAGTAAGCCACCTCCGCCAAGTAGGCCGCCTTCACCGAGCAAGCCTCCACCTAACAGGTTGCCACCCAAGGCGCCACCACCCAGCAAGCCGCCATTGGGCGATTGCCCACCTGCGGTCACAACTCCGCCCAGTGCGGAGACCACCCCGCCAACTTGGTTAACCAAGTGACCGACGGGAGCAACGATCGGCAGCTGTGTGCCTTGAACCGTGGAGCCGGTTGCCGAAACAATGCCGCCAACAGTGGTTAACAGGTTGTTAATGGGTTGTCCCAAACCTGTGGTGTCACCTACACGCTGCACAACACCAACGGTGGTGCCGACAATGGGTGTAACGACACCACTGACAGTACTAGTCACGCCTCCGAGCGGTCCGCTGGTGATCAAGTTGCCAGCGGTAGTGCCCAAATTGGTCACAATTTGCCCGGTTTTGTCGACCACGCCACCGACGACATTGGTCGCAAGACCCACCACCGGCAGACCACCGCCAATGGCCTGCACCACATTGCCAGCGCTGGAGACCGCTTTACCCGTGTTGGATACCAAGCCCCCTGCACCTGCTAGCGTCACACCCACGGGGTCGTTGATGTCGCCAATTTTTCCTAGACCATTTTCGAGCCCCAGCGTGACAGAATCCAAGGCGTTACCAACATTGCCGAGCAGGTCCTTGGTAGGCGCCGCAGCTGCGGCCAATGGGGTGTTAGCGAGTACCCCACCTGCAATATCGCCCACATCATTGCCGATGGCAGGCAAGGCACG
Organism: Comamonas sp.; assembly: GCA_051887595.1. GTDB lineage: Bacteria > Pseudomonadota > Gammaproteobacteria > Burkholderiales > Burkholderiaceae_C > Comamonas. Next base: position 26,281 of record JBJEZV010000267.1, on the reverse strand, counting down.
GGTGCCATCCGCTGTCTTTTGAACCACTTCCTGAATGGGAGTGAACGGAGTTTTCGCCGTAGGGTTGTCGTTGGTAGGAGGTGTGACAGGTGTAGTGCCGATCACTCCGCCACCACCTCCTGGAATTGAGCCGCCCCCACCGCCAGAAGTTTGGACTGAACCGCTGGAGCCGCAGGCTGTCAGTGTTAAAACCAAGCCAGAAACAGCTAACATTTGTGCGGTACGAGAGAAAAGCAGCTTTTCAATCTGAGAAGTGCGGGGTTGCATGGTGAGCTCCACGTTGTAAAACAAGTAAGTGGATGCTCGCGCAGGGAAATAACGTATGCCAATTTGATATTTGTTTTAGGCTGGCGGTGTGAATAGGTATATTCAACTGCTACGATATTTAAATATAGGACTTTCTGCTTTATTGATAGTTTTAGATTAATTGTTGAAAAACAATTATCCCTCCTCACGGATTTATGAATAAGACTAACAAGCCTTTGAAAGAAACCATGTCAGAAGGAGTAGATGCATGAAGCAGGAATGTATAGGGCATTGAATTTTTAAATGAAAGGAAATTCTCAATGCAATTCGCTAAACGTCTGGACAACGTAGAAACGTCCGCTATACGCGAATTATTCAAACTGCTGGGTAAGCCAGGAATTATTAGTTTTGCAGGCGGTTTTCCTGACAGCGCCATGTTCGATGTGCAGGGTATTGAAGCGGCTGCACAAAAAGCATTGGCTCAAGATGCCGGTCTGGCTTTGCAATATGGCGCCACCGAAGGTTTTGGCCCGTTGCGTGAGCAATTGGCGGCTTTTATGGCTTCTAAGGGAGCCAAAGATGTTTACGCCGAGCAACTGATCGTGACCACAGGTAGCCAGCAAGCGCTGGATCTGCTGGGTAAGAGCATGATCAGCCCGGGCGACAAGGTGATCGTGGAAGGCCCCACCTTCTTGGCGACCATCCAGTGTTTCCGCCTGTATGGGGCAGAAGTTATCAGCGCCCCGATAGATGAGCAGGGTGTGGTGGTGGAAGAGCTGGAAAAACTCATCGCCGAGCACCAGCCCAAGCTGGTGTATTTGATCCCCACTTTTGGCAACCCCAGTGGCGCCACTTTGAGTCTGCAGCGTCGCAAGCGCGTGCTGGAGTTGGCAGTGCAATACCAAACGCTGGTGGTCGAAGACGACCCCTATGGCGATCTGTATTTTGATGCGCCGCCCCCAGCGAGTTTGCTCAATCTGAGTGCAGACGTACCCGGCAGCCGCGAGTGGCTGGCGCACTGCGGTTCTTTGTCCAAGGTGCTCAGCCCAGGTCTGCGTATTGGCTGGATGATTGCGCCGTCAGAATTGCTCTCGCGCGCGGTGATGTGCAAGCAGTTCAGCGATGCCCACACCAGCACATTTGCGCAAGCCACGGCAGCGCATTATTTACAAGCAGGCTTGATGCCCGCCACGCTGGCCAAAGTGCGCAAGGTGTATGCCGCGCGTGCCAAGGCCATGATGGAGGCGCTGCGCAGCGAATTGGGCGATGCCGTGTCCTTCACCGCGCCACAAGGCGGCCTGTTCCTGTGGGTCAAACTCACAGGCAAGGGTGGCAAGCTGGCCGATGCCAACGAGCTGGCCCAACGCGCGATTGCGCAAGGCGTGGCTTTTGTGCCCGGTGCGCCGTTCTTTAGCCAAAACCCTGATGTGTCCACACTGCGCCTGTCGTTCGCGACCGCCGATGAAGACAAGATCCGCGAAGGCGTGGCACGCCTGGCCAAGGCTTTGCAATGAGCGAGTCCATCAGCAACGCCGCGCTGGAGGCGCGCATCATGGAGCTGGAAGTCAAGGCCAGCTACGCTGACGACTTGCTGGAGCAGCTGAACATGACCATCTACCGCCAGCAGCAGCAAATTGATGTGCTCATCAATGAAGTGCGGCAATTGCGCCAGCAAGTGCCCGAAGGCGGGCAGGGCGCGCCACGCAATTTGCGTGACGAGCTGCCGCCGCACTATTGAGCTGTTGTTGGCAGCAGCTACGAAGGCTAAAAAAGCCTTAATTCATAGCCCCTTGCCTTGGTGGATAAAGGTTTTCCAATATAAAACTATCGGAAAACCTTGCTATTCAAAGGCAAGGTGCTTTTATTTTTGCTGCGAGTGTGTCGTCGGTTGCACTTGCGGCAGGCAGCATTATTCGTGCAGCATTTGCACCAGCTGGGTTTCGATCTGCAATTGTTTGCCGGTGTGGTTGAGGCTGTCGCCTTGCACCAAAAAGCTGTCTTCCACACGCTCGCCCAAGGTGGTGACTTTGGCCAGCTGCACGCTCAGGCCATGTTGCGCCAGCACGCGTGCCACCGAGTACAGCAAACCCGCACGGTCACTGGCAGAGATATTGAGCAACCAGCTTTGCGCCTTTTCGTCGGGTGACAACACCACGCGCGGCACCATCGGAAAGCTGCGCACACGGCGCGACAGTCGACGTTTGATGGGCTCAGGCAGCGGCGCTTTGCTTTGGATGGCCTGGGGCAGACCGTTTTCAATCAGCGCCGTCAGTTCGCGGTAGTGGGTTTGCAGTTGCTCGGACGCGATCTGGAAGGTGTCCAACGCGTAGCCATTGCGCGCGGTGTGGATGCGGGCATCGACCACGGTGAGCCCTGCGTTGTCAAAGTAGCCGCAGATGCGTGCGAACAGATCGCTTTGATCGGGTGCATAGACTAGCACCTGCACGCCTTCGCCGCCCAGCGATTGGCGCGCACGCACGATGGGCGTGGTGGTGCCGACATGGCGCGAGAGTTGGCGCGTATGCCAGGCAATATCGGCTGGCTCATGGCGCATGAAGTAGCTTACGTCCAGCGTGTCCCACAGGGCTTTGTGCGATTCGTGTGGTTGCGCGCTCAGTGCCAGTTGCACCAATGCCTCACGCTTGCGTGCCTCCACCTGCGCCGCGGCATCGGGCGCGCGACCGCCCAGCACGCGCATGGTGTTGTGAAACAGGTCTTCCAGCAGCT
>JBJEZV010000267.1:22102-23208 GCA_051887595.1 Comamonas sp. | reverse complement strand
GGCGCGCGACCGCCCAGCACGCGCATGGTGTTGTGAAACAGGTCTTCCAGCAGCTTGGCCTTCCACGCATTCCAGACTTTGGGGCTGGTGCCACGAATATCGGCCACCGTCAGCAAGTACAGCGCTGTCAGGCGGCGCTCATTGCCCACTTTCTCAGCAAACGCACGGATCACGTCAGGGTCTGAGGTGTCTTGCTTTTGCGCTACGGTGCTCATGCTCAAGTGTGCGCGCACCAAAAATTCCACCAGTTCGGTGTCTTCGGCCTGCATGCCGTGCTGGCGCGCAAATCGGCGCACTTCGATGGCGCCGATTTCGGAGTGGTCGCCACCGCGGCCCTTGCCAATGTCGTGGAACAAGGCGGCCAAATACAGCAGCCAAGGCTTGTCCCAGCCGCTGGCCAGTTGCGAGCACAGCGGGTATTCGTGCGCATGCTCGGCCATGAAAAAGCGGCGCATATTGCGCAGCACCATGAGCGTGTGCTGGTCGACCGTATAAACGTGAAACAGGTCGTGCTGCATTTGCCCGACGATGCGGCGAAACGACCACAAATAGCGCCCTAGCACCGAAGTGGCGTTCATTAGCCTGAAAGCATGTGTCTGGCCACTGGGCGCTTGCAAAATCTGCATGAACGTCTGGCGGTTCACCGGATCTTGGCGAAAACTGTTGTCCATCAAATCGCGCGCGCTGTAGAGCGCACGCAAGGTGCGGGCCGACAGATCGCGCAACCCGGGCGACTTTTGGTAAGTCAAAAATGTTGCCAAGATGGCTTGGGGATCTTTTTGGTACAGGTCGTCGCTGGAGACTTCTACCAGCCCATCTTTATCGAAGAAGCGCTCGTCGATGTATTTGAGTTCAGCGTTGTTGGGGTAGAGATGGGCTTGGATGTTGAGCAGCAAAATCTGCTGCAGCTGCATCACGGCCTTGGCCGCCCAGTAGTAGCGCCGCATCAGCACTTCACTGGTGCGCACGGGCATGCGTTCGCCCTCGGGTGTATGGCTTTGGATGCCGAACGACTCCGCAACGGCAGTCTGCAAATCAAAAATCAGACGGTCTTCATGGCGACCGGCCAACACATGCAGTTTGGCGCGTATCAGGCTTAGCGTGGC
>JBJEZV010000267.1:8979-22002 GCA_051887595.1 Comamonas sp. | reverse complement strand
CCGCCCACAGCAACCAAGCAGACGCTGGCTGGCAATTGCGAAGCCGCGCGGATGGCGCACAGATGCCGGTCGGTGAGCTGCGAGAGCTTTTGTAGCACCGTGCGAATGCCTCGCGTGCTGGCCGCCGGCGTGCGCAGCGCGTCGCTGATGCGCGCTTTTTCTTGGCGATACGCGTTTCGCAGGGAGCCGAGTTCAATGTTCATAGCGCAATAAACCTGTTTGTCCATTCAAGCTTCAAGCAAGCAAGAAATATGCACAGTATGGAGAGAACTGGAGCTCAATGCGCACATTGCCCATCGCGTCGGCAAAGAAAAAGGCAGCCTGCCTGCGCAGACTGCCTGATAGGGGAGCGACCGACGTGATCAGGTGCGAATGCTGGTGATGAACTCGGGCGGTGTGGGTGAGCCATCCGACCAGGTCAGAATGTCATAGCCTGTCTTGGTGACAGCCATCATCAGCTCCCATTGGGCCGAGAGGCTGCGGTCCTTGGTGATAATGGTCCAGCCGTCATTGCCCAGTTCTTTGACTTCGCGCTTGCCCAGATTGAGCATGGGTTCGATGGTAAAGACCATGCCTTCTTCCAGCACGGGGCCAGTGCCGGGCTTGCCATAGTGCAGCACTTGTGGCTCTTCGTGGAACTTTTGGCCAATGCCGTGGCCGCAGTATTCGCGCACCACCGACAGATTGTGCTTTTCTGCGTAGGTCTGGATAGCGTGACCAATGTCGCCCAATGTGTTGCCAGGCTTGACTTGCTGGATGCCCAGCCACATGGCTTCAAAGGTGAGCTTGGACAGGCGTTTGCCCGCAATCGTGCCTTCGCCAATGATGTACATGCGGCTGTTGTCACCGTACCAGCCGTCTTCGGTGATCACCGTCACGTCCACATTCAAGATGTCGCCCTTCTTCAAAGGCTTGTCATTGGGAATGCCGTGGCACACCACATGGTTGGGCGAGGTGCACAGGTGACCCGGATACGGTGGGTATCCAGGAGGCTGATAGCCGATGGTGGCCGAGCGCGTGCCCTGTTTGGCCATGCATTCCGCACCCAGACGGTCGATTTCTGCAGTGGTGATGCCGGGCTTGATAAATGGCGTGATGTAGTCCAGCACTTCCGAAGCCAATCGGCCCGCAACACGCATGCGTTCGATTTCTTCAGGGGTTTTGATGGTGATGCTCATAGCCCTTGATTATTCCACTAGGCCGTGTGGGCAGCACTGACAACGTTGACTTGTTGGTGTTCCTAGCAGGGTGTTGGCGCTGGCGTGCAAGGCATGCGTCTATTCCCCGTGGTCATATCGTTTTCCGTATGAAGAGTATTCAGCCCGGTAAAATAAGCCACCAACCGATTCAGCGTCCATCACCTGCGCTTGCCGTGCAGTGGGATGGGCGCTTTTCACCAGCCTTCACATAAACAGGCCGCCTCGTGACCTTGCATTTGACTCAGTTTGAGGGTGGAAACGCCCTGAGCTCGTTCCGCGCCCAGCAACTCTTGACCGACCTGGTCGCCATCCACCCCAAGATCACGGGCATTGATGCCCGATTCGTGCATCTCGTTGCTACCGAGGCCGCCCCGACCGCTGAGCAATCTGCGCGTCTGGCGGCCTTGTTAACTTATGGCGATCCCTACGAAGGTGCGGGTGAAGGCGTTGCCTTGGTGGTGACCCCCCGCATGGGCACGATTTCGCCTTGGGCTTCCAAAGCGACCGACATCGCACGCAATTGCGGCTTGGATGTGTTCCGTGTCGAGCGCATCACTGAATACCGCGTGCAGCTCAAGTCTGGCTTGCTCGGTGGCACGCCCGCGTTGAGCACGGAGCAAACTGCCCAAATCGCAGCCTTGCTGCACGACCGCATGACCGAGTCGGTGTTTGCCACACGTGCCGAGGCTGAGCAACTGTTCACCACCTTGGCAGCACAGCCTATGGAGTTTGTCGATGTGCTGGGCGGTGGTCGCGCAGCGCTGGAAGTGGCTAACAAGCAATGGGGCTTGGCGCTGGCAGACGATGAAATTGAGTATCTGGTCAATGCTTTTAACGGCTTGGAACGCAATCCCACAGACGTTGAGCTGATGATGTTCGCGCAGGCGAACTCCGAGCACTGCCGCCACAAGATTTTCAACGCCAGCTTCATCATCGATGGCGTGGCGCAGGATAAGTCGTTGTTTGGCATGATCCGCAACACCGAAGCGGTCTCGCCCCAGCATACGGTGGTGGCCTATGCCGATAACGCCTCCATCATGGAAGGCCATGAAGTTGAGCGTTTTGTGGCCAAGTTTGATGCAAAATTGCCCTCTAGCCCTGATGCAATCAAGGCACCCAGCTATCAAAAGCAAAAAGCGGTCAACCATGTGCTGATGAAGGTGGAAACGCACAACCACCCGACAGCAATTTCGCCTTTCCCCGGTGCTTCGACCGGCGCGGGCGGTGAAATCCGCGACGAAGGTGCGACAGGCCGTGGCTCTAAGCCCAAGGCTGGCCTGACAGGCTTCACCGTCTCCAAGCTCTGGGGCAGTGAAGTCGGTAAGCCCGAGCACATTGCCAGCCCGCTGCAAATCATGATCGAAGGCCCCTTGGGTGGCGCGGCGTTCAACAACGAGTTTGGTCGCCCCAATTTGACGGGCTACTTCCGCGAATATGAACAGCAAGTGGGTGACATCACCCGCGGCTACCACAAGCCCATCATGCTGGCCGGTGGCCTGGGCGTGATCGATGCCGAACAAACCAAGAAGATTCTGTTCCCTGCGGGTACGCTGCTGATTCAGCTCGGCGGCCCCGGCATGCGCATTGGCATGGGCGGTGGTGCCGCCAGCTCCATGGCTTCGGGCACGAACGCGGCGGAGCTGGACTTTGACTCCGTGCAGCGCGGCAACCCTGAGATTGAGCGCCGAGCGCAAGAGGTCATCAACCACTGCTGGGCGCAGGGTGCAAGCAACCCCATTTTGGCCATCCACGACGTGGGCGCGGGCGGCCTGTCCAATGCCTTCCCCGAACTGACCAACGATGCAGGTCGAGGTGCACGCTTTGACCTGCGCAAGGTCAAGCTCGAAGAGTCGGGCCTGGCACCCAAGGAGATCTGGTCCAACGAATCGCAAGAGCGCTATGTGCTGGCGATTGCTCCCGAATCCCTGGACGAATTCACGGCTTTCTGCGAACGCGAACGCTGTCCCTTTGCCGTGATCGGTGTAGCCACTGAAGAGCGCGAGCTGATTTTGGAAGACACGGCTGTCGAAGCCGGTGACCAGAAGTTCCCCGTCAACATGCCCATGAGTGTGCTGCTGGGCAAGCCACCCAAAATGACCAAAGATGTGGCCACAGTGCAGCGCGAGCTGCCTGCCATGGACTTGACGGGCTTGCCGCTGGAAAAGGCCGTGATTGAAGTGCTGGCACACCCCACGGTGGCATCGAAGCGCTTCTTGATCACCATTGGCGACCGCGCCGTTGGTGGTTTGACCCACCGCGACCAGATGGTGGGCCCATGGCAAGTGCCCGTGGCCGATGTGGCAGTGACGCTGGCCGATTACCAGGGCTTCAAGGGCGAAGCCATGGCCATGGGCGAACGCACACCGCTGGCTGCCATCAACGCGCCTGCCTCGGGCCGCATGGCGGTGGCCGAAGCCATCACCAATATGCTGGCTGCGCCCATTGAGCTGTCCAAGGTCAAGATGTCGGCCAACTGGATGGCAGCGTGCGGCGAGGCCGGGGAAGATGCGGACCTGTACGCCACCGTCAAGGCCGTGGGCATGGAGCTGTGCCCTGCGTTGAATATCTCGATCCCCGTGGGCAAGGATTCCTTGTCCATGCGCACCCAGTGGAGCGAGAACGGTGAAGTCAAGAAGGTCACTTCGCCTGTAAGCCTGATCATCACTGGTTTTGCGGCGATTGACGACGTGCGTGGCACGCTGACACCACAGCTGAACGCTGAAGTGGAAGACAGCTCGCTGGTGCTGGTCGACCTGGGCCGCGGCAAGATGCGCATGGGCGGCTCCATCATTGGTCAGGTGGTCAACCAGGCAGGTAACGAAACCCCTGATCTGGATAATCCCCAAGATTTGATTGCCTTGGTTGATGCCATCAACGAGTTGCGTGCGGCGGGCAAGATCCTGGCCTACCACGACAAGGGCGATGGTGGTTTGCTGGCTACGGTCGCGGAGATGGCTTTTGCAGGCCACGTCGGTGTTGCGTTGAATGTGGACATGTTGATCACCGAAGGCGATGGCATTTCCGACAGCCGCATGGACTCCGGCGAAGGCAAGAACTGGGGCCAACAAGTCGCAGGCCGTCGCGAAGAGCAAACCCTGCGTGCGCTGTTCAATGAAGAGCTGGGTGTGGTGCTGCAGATCAAGACGGCCGAGCGCAGCGAAGTCATGGAGGTGCTGCGTAAGCATGGCCTGATCCAGTGCAGCCACATCATTGGCAAGACCCGCCCGGCTTCGTCGCCTGTCGATGCAGGCAAGGGCGAGTTGCAAGTCTGGCGCGATGCGCAAAAGGTGTTTGGCGCCACGTTGTCAGATTTGCACCAAGTCTGGGATGCGGTGAGCTGGAAGATCTGTCAGCAGCGCGACAACCCTGCGTGTGCGGACAGCGAACATGCAGCAGCGGGCGCACCCCAAGACCCCGGCATGCACCTGCACCTGACGTTCGATCCGCAAGAGAACGTGGCAGCACCTTTCCTGAACGTAGGTGCTAAGCCGCGTGTGGCCGTGTTGCGCGAGCAGGGCGTGAACTCGCACGTGGAAATGGCCTATGCGTTTACCGAGGCAGGTTTCGAGGCCGTCGACGTGCACATGACCGACTTGCAGTCGGGCCGCGCACAGCTCAAGGACTTTGCCGGTGTGGTGGCTTGCGGTGGCTTTAGCTACGGCGACACCTTGGGCGCGGGCATTGGCTGGGCACGTTCCATCACGTTCAACGATCGCCTGTCCGAGCAGTTCCAGGCCTTCTTTGGCCGCCAAGACACCTTTGGCTTGGGCGTGTGCAATGGCTGCCAGATGTTTGCCGAGCTGGCCGACATCATTCCTGGGGCACAAGACTGGCCACGTTTTACGCAAAACCAGAGCAACCGCTTTGAAGCGCGTCTGAGCATGGTGGAAGTCATGGATTCGCCCTCCATCTTCTTGCAGGGCATGGCAGGTTCGCGTTTGCCGATTGCGGTGGCACACGGCGAGGGCTATGCCAACTTCAAGTTCCGTGGCAATGAAGCACAGGTGCTCAAGGCCATGCGCTATGTAGACAACTTCGGTCAGCCTACCGAGCAGTACCCGTTCAACCCCAACGGTTCTGCGGGTGGTTTGACAGCGGTGACCACGGCAGATGGCCGCTTCACTGCCATGATGCCCCACCCCGAGCGCGTGTTCCGCAACGTGCAAATGAGCTGGACCTCGGGCGACAAGTCGGAATTCAGCCCCTGGATGCGCGTGTGGCGCAATGCGCGCAAGTGGCTCGGCTGATCGTTTGATTGCAGCTTCCACCCTAAAGCCCCAAAGCCAAAGCCTTGGGGCTTTTTTGTGGGTAACTGCAAAGAAAATTCAATTGGATGTGTGAACCACACACGCACAAGATGCGCGCGAAAAATCATATTGTCTGCAAAGAACTCGGCACCTATAGTGCAGGAAGGCTCATGCGCAGCCGCTTTCCGTGCAAAGGATTTACATGCGCCATCGCATGCTTGCTGCGTTGCGGCAGCCCTCACTCAAGCTCACCATCATTGGCATTGTCATGGTGGTGTTGTTGCCCACTTTGGCAGTCGTCATGGCGACTTTGTACAGTGCCAGCCGTTCTTTCCATGAGGCGGGTACTCGCCAGTTGCTGGAAACCGCGCGCACAGTGGCCCGATCGGCTTGGAGTGAGTTGGAGCTGACCGGCAACGTTATTGCGCAATTGAGCAAGTACAACGAAGGTGCAGATGCTCGCGCAGTGCCTTTGTCGTTTGCGCAGGGACAATTGCGCAGCTATGGGCTGCGGGCGGTGCAAGGGCAATGGCAGTTGGAGCATTCCGAGCCAGTTTCGGCAAGTTTGGCATCTTTGATTCAAGCGGCAGCCACTTCAGGGCGCATACAGGTCTCGGACATGGTGCAGGCAGCAGCGGATGATCCATCCCTTCAAGTGATGCTGGCAGTGCCCCTCGGTGGGACGAACCTCTACCGGCAAGTTGTCGTCCTTGCCACTGCCCCAGAGCATTTGCTCCATGCACTGTCTCGGCACGGCGACAGCAATCGCTCCGTCATTTTGGCCATTACCGACGGCCAAGGGCGCATCTTGGAGCGTTCGGTCGACAGTGCACGATTTATTGGCAAGCCTGTACCAGACTGGCAGACGTTGCAAGCCCAAGGTAGGGACAGTGGCTCATTCACTGCGCAGACGCTAGAAGGTCGATCGATTGTCTTTGCTTTTCAGCGCATAGAGGGTACGCCCGGGTGGGTGTCGGTGGTGGGTGAATCAGCGCAGAGCTTTCACCAGCGATCCCAGCAACCCATTCGCGTCACTTTCATCGCCTCTCTCGTGACCGTCGTAATGGCCACGCTTTTGGCCCTGCTGCTGGTGCGCAAAACTTTGCAACCGATCCAGTTGCTTGCCAGTCGCGCACGTCGCATTGCCACAGATCCGCAGCGCAGCGGGCCGCGCTTGATGGCCGATGTCCCTGCGTCTTTTGTAGCCGAGTTTGAAGTGCTGCGCCAAAGCTTGGATCAGGCTGATGAGGTGTTGCAGCATTCACTGTTAGAAAGCCAAGCTGCGACACAACAAGCACAGGATCATTTATCAGTGTTGCAAGCCGCTGAAAAGCAGGCGCGCTTGGGGCACTGGAGTTTGGACTTTGCCACTGGACAGCTGCGTTGCTCGGAAATGCTCTCCATGTTGTTTGGCGATGCATACGAGCCGGTCACTGTGCCAGCGAGAGAATTGCGCCTGCGGTTAGAGGCCAGCAGCTTTGAGCGCTTGCAAGCGGCAGTGAAGCTGTGCAAAGAAAAGGGCCAAGCTTACGCCATGGAGGTCGAACACCTGCGCCGGGATGGCAGCAGTTTTCCGGCCTACCTGCGTGGCAAGCCGGTCTATGACAGCCAAGGCGACCTCGTCGGTATTTCTGGGACGCTGCAAGACATCAGCGAGCGCAAAGAACAAAGTGACCGCTTGGAGGCACTGGCCGACAATCTGCCTTCAGGCGTGATTTTCAGAGTGCAGCGCAACGAGCAGCGCCAGTTGGTGCTGCAGTTTCTGAGCGCAGGGCTGGAGGCGCAAGCCGGTTACGCGGCCAAGGCATTGCTGCGCAATCCGGCGGTGCTGTTGCAGGCCATGGGTGATTCGTGCGCACGTCGCATGGTGCATATGCTGGTGAGTGCAGATCAGCCGGGTGAGCTGCTGGATGCCAGTTTTGCGTTGCGCACCCTCAGCGGCGAGCGCTTGTGGATTCATTGCCGCGCTGCGTTGCGCTATCCCGGCACGGGCGGTGCTGTCTGGGATGGCATTGCACGAGACGTCACGTTGGAGCGCGCAGCGCAAGATGCGCTGCGGGCTTCCAAAGATGCAGCTGAGGCAGCCGAGCGGGCCAAAAGCGATTTTCTGGCCACCATGAGCCATGAAATCCGCACGCCCATGAATTCGGTGATCGGCATGGCGCGCCTGGCCATGCGCACGGACTTGGACCCCAAGCAGCGCCACTATTTGGAAAAAATCAACGAATCGGCCAATGTCTTGCTGGGCATCATCAACGACATTTTGGACTTTTCCAAAATTGAAGCAGGTGGCTTGGCGCTGGAAAAAGCCGCGTTCAAGCTGGAATCGGTGCTGGACACGGTGGCTTCGGTGACGTCGCTGCGGGCCGAAGAAAAGGGCCTGGAGATCACTTTCTCCATGGCGCCAGATGTGCCCGACAGGGTGCGCGGAGATGCGCTGCGACTGGGCCAGGTGCTGACCAATTTGGTGAGCAATGCCATCAAATTCACCGAGCGTGGAGATGTGCTCGTGCGCGTTGAGGTGCGCGATCAAGACAGCAGCAGCCCGTGCTTGCATTTTGCGGTCACAGACACCGGCATTGGCTTGAGTGATGCGCAGATCCAGGCCTTGTTCCAGCCCTTTAGCCAGGCCCAGGCAGACACCGCACACCGCTATGGCGGCACAGGATTGGGGCTGGCCATTTCCAAGCGCTTGGTGGAAATGATGGGAGGCAGCATCGGTGTGAGCAGTGCACCCGGTTCAGGCAGCACTTTTTATTTCACGATGCCCCTTGAGCCGGTGCAAGACACACTGGCAACCTCGCACACGGCATTCGCCGCTGTCAGCAACTTGCGGGGGCGCCGCATTTTGATTGCCGATGACAATGCACTGGCACGCAACGCACTGGCTGAAATGGCGCAGGGTTTTGGCATGCACACGAGCTTGGCAACCAATGGCCACGAAGCGGTGCAATTGCTGCGCGAGCACTTGGCGCGTGACCAGATGTTCGACATGGTGGTGCTGGATTGGCAAATGCCGGTCATGGATGGATTGCAAGCTGCACGCGCCCTCAAACAAGACACCACACTGGAGCGTATGCCTGCGGTGCTGATGGTTACCGCCTATGGGCAAGACGCCATGCTGCAAGCCTCGCAAGGCTTGGAGTTGCAAGGTGTGTTGATCAAACCTGTGACGCAATCGGCCATGTTCAACACCTTGCTGCTGGCATCGTCCGGTCAAACCGTGGATGCACCGCTTCCGGGTAGTGCTGCCTACGTACCCAGCGATTTACAGGCGTTTACGTCATTGCGTGGCAAGCGTGTACTGGTGGCCGATGACAACGCGCTCAACCGCGAAGTTGCCAGCGACTTTTTGTTGTGTGTCGGCGTGGAGGTGCTGACCGCTGTGGATGGGCAAGATGCCATTCGATGCCTGCAAACACAGCCAGTGGATGCGGTATTGATGGACATTCACATGCCCCACATGGATGGTTTGCAGGCGACACGCGAGATCCGCCGCCATTTGCGATGGATGCACTTGCCCATCATTGCCCTGACCGCGCAGGCCCGCAGTGAAGATGTGCAACTCAGCCGTGCTGCAGGCATGAACGGCCACTTAACCAAACCCATCGATGAGGTGGCGCTCTACACCACGCTGATGCAGCACTGCGTGGGGGCAGCAGTGGACAGGTCCATACCTGATGGGGCACAGCCAGAAGGACTGGTCGATCAATCGCCTGAGGCTCAGACGCAGTCATTTCGACGATTGTCAGGTTCTCCTGCACGCCGTGCGCAGCTCTTGCGCGGGTTCTTGCAAGACTTTGAGCCGTTGCCTGTGCGCGTGCAGGAACTGGCAGTGCAAGAACGCTGGCTTGAAGTGGCCGCCCTGGCGCACCAGATCAAAGGCAGTGCCAGCTATCTGGATCGCAGTGAACTGTGCACCGTCGCAGACACCGTGGAGAGCGCCGCTCGGGCAGGCCATGCGGCCACAGTGCGCGAGCATTTGCCAAGCTTTGTTCAGCACGTGAAAGACTGCTTGGAGGATGTGCGCCACGCCATCGAACACTTACAAGCGCAGCAACACCCAGTCCAGTCCAAGGCGCACGCGGTGGATGCCGAAGCCACACTGCACTTATTGGAGCAGGTGCGGCCTTTGGTTGCCAGCGGCAATTTTGCGGCGCATGCCTTGCTGCAACAGCTGGTTCAAGCTGGACAAAACCAGCCATGGAGCCATAAAGCCGAAGCAGCGCTCGATGCTTTTGACGATCTAGAAAATGAGCAATGCCTGCTGCTGTTGGAGGCGATCAAGCACAGCTTGGGCGCTGGTTGATGGGTGTTGAATAGGGGTCTCCGAACCCCAAAACCTTGAAATAGATAGCTACTACCCATTGTGTATCAAAGGTTTACAATACTTTTAAGCTTGAAATCCAATGTAGACGCTGGCTGATAGCTATGAAATCTGTGCTTTTGCCGTTAAAAGCTCAACCATTGCAGCAGTTGGCCTAGCCAGCGCAGCAGCGCCAAGATGGCTTCTAAAAAATTAGCAGGCGGTCGGTCATCAGCAAAAAACATGTGGGCAGATTGTGCGGGTGGGGCGCTGTCCATGCTGCAGCAAGGCCTATGATCTTGGCTGTCAGTCAACCGAGCTTTGTGGCGGTCGGCTTCTTTTTTTCTCTTTTCTTATGTTTGCTTTGAACCATCGGCTGATTTCATGGAGCACCCTGGGCGCTGTCGTGTTGGGCACTTGCGGCTGTGCCTATGTCAAAAGCTGATGTAGCCCCATTGCAATCGCCAGCCGAGGCGATGTTGACCGCGCTGGGCGGCTTCGCACGCTGACTCTGGCTTCCTACAAAACTGTGCAGGCACTCGCGCCATCATGGCGACTTCTTCGGAGGTAAAAAATATGGCAGGTGCTGGACTTTTAATGCTGCTCGATGACATCGCAGCCATGCTCGATGACGTGGCTCTGATGACCAAGGTGGCTGCGCGCAAGTCAACGGCAATGGCGGACGACGTGGCCGCCATGAGCAAGGTGGCGATGCAAAAAACAGCGGGCGTGCTGGGCGATGATCTGGCGCTCAATGCGGAGCAAGTCGCGGGTGTGAAATCATCGCGAGAGCTCCCTGTGGTCTGGGCCGTGGCCAAAGGCTCGTTGGTCAATAAAGTGATTTTGGTGCCAGCGTTCTTGCTGATCAGCGCATTCATTCCATGGCTGATCACGCCGCTGTTGATGGTCGGTGGCGCCTTTTTGTGCTTTGAGGGCGTCGAGAAAATCTTGCACTCATTGCAAAAAAAACGGGCATCCGGCAATGCCGTGGACCATGCCCATGCAGCCAAGGAACAGGGCGTTGCGCCGTCTTCTGTGAAGGCGGCGAATGAAAAAGGCCTTGATCCTGTGGCCTATGAAAAGCAAAAAGTCAGCGGTGCAATTCGCACGGATTTCATCTTGTCCGCCGAGATTTTGGCCATTGCTTTGAGCACCATTTCTGATGAACCCATCTCCAAACAAGTGGCGGTGCTGGTGGTCGTAGCGCTGGCCATCACCGTGTTTGTGTATGGGCTGGTCGCCATCATTGTGCGCATGGATGACATGGGCAACTGGCTGAACCAAAAAAGCAGTGCGGCGCTCCAAGCCTTGGGCCGAGGTCTGATTGCTTTTACCCCTTGGCTGATGAAAGCGCTGTCCATTGTGGGCACGGCCGCCATGTTCTTGGTCGGCGGCAGTTTGCTGGTACATGGCATTGGGCCCTTGCAAGCATGGGTCGACCAATCCCTGGTTCCCCAAGGCGGCGTGGTCGCAGCGGTGGTCCCTTTGCTGGTGCACGTGGTGGTGGGCGCTGCCATTGGCGCATGCATTGTGGTGCTGGTGAATCTTTACCGGCGCATGCGAGGCCAAGCACCGGCACACTGACGCGCGTTGATTTGATCTAGCGCAAACCATGGGCCGCTGACAGCGGGTGGGTTGATGGGTGTTTGACCTAGTGCAAACCCTAGGGTGCGCCGCGATGGTGGAATGCAGTCACGGGGGTCATCCCCGGGACTTCAGACCAAAAACACCATGAAAAAAACTCTGCTGGCAGTCGCTGCTGTTTGTGCTTTGACCTCGGGTGCTGCCATAGCGCAGCAGCAAGATGGCAAGTGGCAAGTGCGCGTGCGTGCGGTGCACGTAGACGCGATGAACCAAGGTACAGCGGGCGATGCGGGCATCAGCATCAACCAAAAGACCATCCCTGAGCTGGATATCTCTTACTACCTGACCCCCAACTGGGCGGCAGAACTGATTTTGACCTACCCGCAAAAGCACGATGTACGCTCCGCAGGCGCACGCATTGGTTCGCTCAAGCATTTGCCCCCCACCTTGCTGGCGCAGTACCACTTTACGCAGTTCGGTGCTTTCAAGCCTTATGTGGGTGCCGGTATCAACTACACACGTTTTTCCAGCGTGAATGTGCCGGGCGTCAGCATTGACAAAAACAGCTGGGGCGCTGCCGTGCAAGTGGGCTTGGACTATGCGTTGGACCGTAACTGGTCGCTCAACGTGGATGTGAAAAAGCTCCAGATGGACACCACCATTCACGGCGTAGGCAAGTTCAAGATTGACCCCGTGCTAGTGGGTGTGGGCGTGGGCTACCGCTTCTAAAGCATTCACCACGTAACGCTGGCAGGCCGCTGGAGCAGATGTCCTGCGGCCTTTTTTTGGGCTTTTAAACTTGGTCGAGCGCCTGGTGCAAATCGGCGAGCAAGTCGTCGATGTGCTCAATGCCGACTGACAAGCGCACCATGCCTTCGGTCACTCCGGCCTTGGCCAGTTCTTGGGCGTCGAGCTGGCGGTGCGTGGTGGACGCAGGGTGGGTGGCGAGCGACTTGGCATCGCCAATGTTCACCAAGCGCGTGAACAACTGCAGCGCATCGAGAAAACGTGCGCCCGCAGCGCGGCCTTCGCTGCCCTTCAGGCTAAATGACAAAATGCCCGAAGCGCGGCCACCGGATTGCTTTTGCACGATGGCGTGGTCGGGGTGATCTGGCAGACCCGCGTAGCGCACCCATTCCACCTTGGGGTGCTGCTGCAAGGCTTCGGCAATTTTTTGTGTGTTCTCGCAGATGCGATCCATGCGCAGCGCCAAGGTTTCAATGCCTTGCAGAATTTGAAAAGCATTTTGCGGCGAAATCGCTGCCCCCATATTGCGCAGCGGCACCACACGCGCGCGGCCAATGTAGGCGGCTTCTCCCAGCGCTTCGGTGTAGACCACGCCGTGGTAGCTCACATCGGGTTCATTGAGGCGCTTGAAGCGCTCTTTGTGCTGTGCCCATGGGAACTTGCCGCTGTCCACAATCGCTCCACCCACGCTGGTGCCGTGGCCGCCCAAGTATTTGGTCAAGGAATGCACCACGATGTCGGCGCCATGCTCAATAGGGCGCAGCAAATAGGGCGAAGGCACCGTGTTGTCCACTATCAGCGGCACACCATGGGCGTGCGCCACATCTGCCAGTGCGCGGATGTCGGTGACATTGCCCAGCGGATTGCCAATGGACTCAATAAAGATCGCCTTGGTCTTGGCATCAATGTGCTGGGCAAAGCTGGCAGGATCGCGCGGATC
>JBJEZV010000267.1:0-8879 GCA_051887595.1 Comamonas sp. | reverse complement strand
ACTTTGAGGTCAAACAAATCGGCGCCATGCTGGGCGCTGTCAAAGGCATAAGCCACGGTTTGGTAAATCGGTACCGCCACGGCTTTGGTGGTGGGGTCGGGGCTGTAGCCCGCATGCACAGCCAGCGTTTCAAGTCGCATGACACAGTCTCCTTATTCATCAATGAATGGGCGACATTGTTCAGAAGAAAACCGTGCATGCCAACGATGCAAACGCTATGTGCTTATGGCTCTTGCCCAGCCTGGGGTCTGCGTGGCGCCTGCAACAACGCCGCTGCTGTGGGGCGCTTGTGGCGCGGTGCAGTGGTTGGGCGTGGATCGGCGGGTTGCGCATCGCGTACACGTGGAGCTTGGGGGGCTGATGGCGCAGGCTGGCGTGCTTCCCACTGCGGCAAGGCAGCGTAGACCATGGCAGGGCCGTGCGCATCATTGGCTGCATAGCGGATCTGGGCTTCGCTCAATTGGCGTTGCGCCCAGTTGCTGGTGGATTGTTTTTTGGATTTGTGAAAGTTCTGCCCCAGCACCAGTGCCACGGCGGCGCGCACGCCCACTGAACTGCCATAACCGTAGCGCTTGAACACGCGATCCAGATCGAGCACATGGTTCATGGCAACGCCCAGTCGCTGCGGCAGCGTAGCTTTGTCGTTGTCCAAGCCAAAACCGACCTTGCAGATGTGGTGCGCGCTCACGATCTCACGCGCCAAAGCCAGTGCTTGAGGATGATGCAGTTGCAGCAGCCAAGCTGCATCCGGCGTGGCCAGTTGCACCACGTGTGGCCCGGTGTCGATTTGGTGGACCTGAAACAGCGGCTTGCTTTCGGTGTCAAAGCCCAGTGCCGTTTGCTGTAGCAGCACCTGGCGTGCAGCATCAAACGCGGCAGGCGTGGCAGGTACATAGATGGCGCTGTCGGGCAGTGCGCAAAAGGGCGGCAGCAACAAGCTGTCTTCTTTGGTGGGTGGTTTCAAACGCGGCATGTTGCGCAGTGTGCCCGGTATTTTTCAATGCTTAGATAGGCGTAATTGGGAAATGGAATTTGACAGTCTGTAAATATGTAACAAGCTAAAGTTAGATACATTTAGTTTCATCCAATGCATTTCTTTTATGCCCCAACACTGCGGGCAGCTCTGTCTTCGTGCTGAACGTCTCTGTCTTACTTATCGCGCTGCTTTTTCTTCTTCTTGGTTTAGGCCAATGGGGAATGTGGTCGATGTGGCGCGCACGCAAAGAATTGGCTTGGATGGGCAGCAGCTTTATGGCTCTGAGTTGCGGCATTACGGTGCAGTTAGCAACACGTGATTGGCCATTGGTGGCGCACGTTTTATCGTTTACCGCCTGCTATTTATTGGCCACAGCGGCTTCAGGCCAAGCATTGGCGCAGCGATTGCAAGTGCATATGCCAAGAGGATTGGCATGGTTGCTGGTGACGGTGGTGGTGGGTGCGCAAATCTGGTTTTCTGCCGTTGATCCCAATCTGCCCATACGTGTCGCACTGCTGTCCATTAGCGCTTTGCTGCTGATGGGGCTGCCATTGCTCTACTGGCAACGTATGCAGCCTTGCAACCGTTTTGATCAGCTGCTGCGCTGGGTTTATGTGGTGTGCATCCTCACCAATATTGCCCGCACTTTGCTGCAACTGCCGCAAACAGAGCATGCGAGCCCCAGCGATTTCATGGGCTCGACGTTTTGGACGGTGATTCAGTTTTTTGCATTGGTGTCGGGTTTGTCTTTGGCTGGGTGCATGTTCTTTGCTGTCTTGCACGATGTGCTGCAGCAACTGCACATTGACCGCAACACCGATGCGCTGACGCAGCTGCTCAACCGACGAGGCTGGCATGCGCGCCTAGAGCAATTGCAAAAGGCCCAGGGCACACAGGCGGTCCAAACGCACAGCTTGATGCTGGCCGATATCGACCATTTCAAACAAATCAACGACAGCCTCGGGCATGCAGTGGGCGATGAGGTGTTGCAGCAAGTCGCGCGTTTGTTCCAGCAACAGGTGCGCGGTGAAGACGTGGTGTGTCGCCATGGCGGCGAAGAATTTGTGGTGTTGCTGGTGAACACGCCCTTGGCAGCCGGGCAGCAAGTGGCCGAGCGCATTCGCCAGCGTATTCAGCAACTGCCCTTGCCGCAATTGCAAGGCCATGTGTTGACCATCAGCATCGGCGTGGCGCAGCTTGAGGGCCTAACGACTGCCGATGTAGCCCATGCTTTAACGCTGGCCGATAACCAGCTGTATGCCGCCAAACATGCAGGTCGCAACCAGGTTGTGATTGCCCAATAAGCGCTTTTGGCGAGACTGCATGCTCTGTAAAGCAGAGCTATTAACCTAGATGGATATTGGTTTTCAAAGTGTTTAGACTTTGAAAACCAGCGTGCATGCTGGTTGAAAGCTCTCTTTATTGAGTTTTAAATCCATTGGCAGATGCCGCATCAAAGCACAAAGCCCGCAGCAGCGGGCTTGGTTCGTTGTGCAGCTTGCGAGCTGCAACTGAATAGTGTTACGCCTTGGCGCCGGTGACTGGGCGTGTGCGGTAGAACTGCATGGGGAACTCTTTCATCTCCTTGGCATGCTGGTTCAACACCGACTGCTTCATCTTGCCCACCACGTGCATCTCACAGGGCTTACAGTCAAAGCGCAGCGTGAGCTTTTCTTTGCCATTGATGAGCTGCAGCGGCTCGGCCTTGATCGTGCCCTTCACGCCAATCACGCCCTTGGCTTGCTTGGGGCACAGGCTCATCGAAAAGCGCACGCAATGCTTGGTGATCATCAGCGAGACTTCGCCCAGCTCTTCCTTGCTCTCGTAGGCCGCGTCAATCACCTTCACACCGTGCTTCATGTAGAAGTCGTGGGCCTTTTGGTTGTAGACGTTGGCCAGATAGCTCAGCGTGTCTTCGGGGAAGGCCACGGGCGGCTCGACGGGCTTGGCGCGCGGCAGGCGCACAAAGCCAGCGGCGCGGGCCGCTTCGAGGGATTCCAGTGCATCGCGGCGCAGCTGGTTCAGCGTCGATGCCGGCACAAACCAAGGCTGGCTGATGCTCAGGCTGATGTCATTGACCGCAAAAATCGATGCGCCAAAGCGGCCCAGTTGCTCGCGCAGCGTGGCTTCAGCTTTGCTGGTATCGGTAGCTGGTTGGTGTGCTTGCGCAATGGTGGCGTTGCCGGAATAGCCATCTTCATCGGTCAGCGTCAGCGCAAAACCATCGGCAGTTTCCTTGAACTCTGCCCACAAACCGATGCGGCGATCGCTCGACTTTTTATCGAGCATGCGCACCCAGTTCATGTCGCGGTTGCGGTTGATCTCCAGGCCCTTGCGCAGGTCCTTGAACTCAGCAATTTCGTTCTTGGGGAACACGCGCCAAATGCCTTTTTTAGCGTTGACGCACTCGGCACGATTGATGTGCACGCCCACCAATTCTTTTTGCAGGTCGTAGTAGCACAAGCCGTCGCCATTGTTAAAGATGGTCGCCTTGTCGTTGCTCTCAAACTCAAACCACTTGTCACCCACTTGCGTGACCCAGCCCACGGCGCGGCCAGGGGTTTTGGGTGTGTCGAACGCGCCAATGTCTTGCTTGCGGCCGTTGACAAAGTAGTCGGTGAACTCGCGGTTGAAGTTCTGGTCCGGATCTGGATTGAACGTAAACGTCGTGCGGCCCGAGGATGAGCGTGCCAGCGGGAAATCAGAGAACTCACGCTCTTCGATGATCTCGTCCAAGATCTTGCGGTAATGTGCCGTGATGTTCTTCACGTACGCCATGTCTTTGTAGCGGCCTTCAATCTTGAAGCTGCGCACCCCCGCATCGACCAGCGCACGCATGTTGTCGGTCTGGTTGTTGTCCTTCATCGACAGCACATGTTTTTCGTGCGCGATGATGCGGCCGTTGGCATCCAGCACCTCATAGGGCAGGCGGCAAGCCTGGTTGCAGTCGCCGCGGTTGGCGCTGCGGCCGGTGTGGGCATGGCTGATAAAGCACTGGCCCGAATACGCCACGCACAGCGCGCCGTGGATGAAATATTCAATGGTGGTGCTGGGGTCCAGCACATCGTGCACGGCCTTGATTTGCTTCAAGTCCAGCTCGCGCGCCAGCACGATCTGCGACAGACCAGCGTCCTGCAGGAACTTGGCCTTCTCGGGCGTGCGAATGTCGTTTTGGGTCGAGGCGTGCAGCTGAATGGGTGGCAAATCCAGCTCCAGCAAGCCCATGTCTTGAATGATCAGCGCATCGGCGCCAATGTTGTAGACATCCCAGGCCATTTTGCGGGCACCTTCAAGCTCGTCGTCGCGCAAGATGGTGTTGAGCGTGATGAAGATGCGGCTGCCAAAGCGGTGGGCTTGCTTGACCAAGCGCTCCAGGTCTGCAATCTCATTGCCCGCCGTCGCGCGTGCGCCAAAGCCAGGACCGCCAATGTACACAGCGTCCGCGCCATGGTTGACGGCCTCGATGCCGATGTCGGCATTGCGGGCTGGGGATAAAAGTTCGAGTTGGTGGGGCAAGAGAGACATAGGGCGCGGATTATCCCAGTCTGTCGGGGTTTGCGCATCTGCGGGTGATTGGCAGCCCAGGCCGCAGATAATTGGTAAATGCCGAGCCCCTTACCTGACCACGAACATTGGATGCGCCACGCCCTGCAACTGGCGCAGCAAGCCGCTGCTGCGGGCGAAGTACCGGTGGGCGCCGTGGTGGTCAAAGATGGGCAAGTGATTGGCGAGGGCGCCAACGCGCCTCGTGCAAGCCACGATCCGACGGCACATGCAGAAGTGCTGGCCTTGCGCGCGGCGGCACAAAAGCTCGGCAACTACCGGCTCGATGGCTGTACTTTGTACGTCACGCTGGAGCCTTGCGCCATGTGCAGTGGTGCGCTGCTGCATGCGCGCGTGGACACCGTGGTCTATGGCGCGGCCGAGCCTAAGACGGGCGCGGCAGGCTCGGTGCTCAATGTGTTTGGCTACGCCGAGATCAACCACCACACGCAGGTGGTGCGCGGTGTGCTGGCCGATGCTTGCGCGGCCGTGCTCGCAGATTTTTTCCAGCAACGCCGCGCTCAGCAAAGGGCTGAAGCTGTTGCCAACTATCCCCTCAAAGACACGGCGCTGCGCAACCCCGACAGTGCTTTTGCGAATGTGCCCGACTGGCCTTATGCACCGCAGTGGCGCAGTGATCTTCCTGCCTTGAACGGCTTGCGCATGGCTGTGGTCGATGAAGGGCCCAAAGACGCACCCATGACTTGGCTGTGCCTGCATGGGGCTGCCAGCTGGGGTTATGGCTTTCGGCATTTGATCGCCCCTTGGCTGCGGGTCGGTCACCGCGTGGTACTGCCTGATTTGCCCGGCTTTGGCCGTAGCGACCAGCCCAAGCGTGACAAGGCGCACAGTGCGCAGTGGCACATCGATGTGGTGCGGGAACTGGTGCAGGCTCTGAACTTGCGCCGCGTTGTGCTGGTGGGGGAGGGCGACGGGACACGTTTAGGGCTGGAGGTGGCGCAAGCCATGTCGGATCGCTTTGCGGGCGTGTGGGCGATGGATTGCTGGCCGAAAGGGCCTGTGCCCCAGCAGCTTGCGCAATGGCTGCAAGCGGCGGCTAACAAACCGCGTTGGGACGTGGACCAGGCCATGCTGCAAGCAGGTTTTTGGCCTGCACAGCAGCCGGGGCAAAGCCCGTTGGCGCTGCCGTTTGCATTGCCCGGACACCGCGCAGCCTTGCAGGCATGGCCCAAGGTGCAAGCGCAATGGCCCGAAGTTCCCCGTGAATGGCTGGAACATTGGCTGGAGAGCGGGCGCTGTCTCATCACACGCAGCCTCACCAATACCTTGTTGCCTCATGCTGCGTGGCATGCTGCATGGCATGCGGCTGTACCAGCGCTGGCGCATTACCCGCAGGCCTTACAACAGACCCCCATCTTCCCTATGGTTCCATCGCAGGCCGCCATCAGTGCGCAACAGGCTATGGAATACTTTGGGTCAAGCGCCGGGGCGACAGTGCCCTAGCCAAACAAATTCCTCTCAAAAAATCTATGGAGCATGCAGCCCAGCGGCTGCGTGACACGCTGTGGTGACTTCCAAGAAAAAAGCCTCTTCCGCCTCTGAGCCAGTCCACACACATGACGGCTGCCAGCACGATCACGCGCATGGCGAGCATTGCGAAAACGACCACGGCTACCACCACGAAGACGATTACCACCATCACGATGGTTGCTGCGGTCACGACCACAGCCACGGTCCCAAGCACATCTATGTGTACTCGCCATCCGGCGCTGTGCGCGACAAGGCAGCTTTCAAGCGCGCGGTCAAGCGTTTGGAGGCCATGGGCCACGAAGTGGAAGTGGATATCGATGCTCTAAGCAGCCACCAGCGTTTTGCAGGAGACGATGCCACACGCATCGCTGCCATCCATCGCGCAGCAGCCAGCGGTGCGGACGTAGCCCTGATCAGCCGTGGCGGTTACGGCCTGTCGCGCATTCTGCCGAGCATCAACTATCAATCAGTGGCCAAGGCCGTAGAGCAGGGCACCCAATTTGTGGGCGTGAGCGATTTCACTGTTTTCCAAAATGCCTTGTTGGCCCAAACTGGTGCTGTGAGCTGGGCCGGCCCTGCGTTGCTGGCGGATTTTGGGCAGAAGGATGAAGTCGATGACATCATGCTCGACTGCTTTGAGGACATGTTGTACGGCCATGGTGAAGGTGCTGGCTGGCGCATGCCCAAGCAGCCTGAAGGTGCTGTGCCCGATGACTTTTATGTCGAAGGTGGTGCCACGCTGTGGGGCAGCAATTTGGCAGTGCTGGTGTCGTTGCTAGGCACGCCGTACTTTCCTCAAGTGCAAGGTGGCATCTTGTTCTTGGAAGACGTGGGTGAGCATCCTTATCGCGTCGAGCGCATGCTCACCCAATTGCTGCATGCCGGTGTTTTGGCTCAGCAAAAAGCCATTGTCTTTGGGCAGTTCACGGAATTCAAACTCACCAGCCACGACAAGGGCTACAAGTTGCAAAGCGTCATTGATTGGTTGCGTACCCAGTTGAGCATTCCGGTACTGCAAGGCTTGCCTTATGGCCATGTCGCTACCAAAGTGTTGTTGCCCGTGGGCGCCCAAGTCTCGCTGTCGGTCGAAGGGCGTGATGCGTTGATTTACTGGGGTCACACCCATTAATGCTGATTCGCCGCAATGAGGAGTGCACATGGGTAAAGCAGCCCTGCAATGGACCGATGAGATGCTGGCCCAACTGGGCAAAGAAAAAGACGCGGTGCTGGCTGAGCGTTGGGGCACCACGCCAAAGACCGTGAACCTCAAGCGCAATGCATTAGGTATTCCTGCGTTCGGCCATGTGCAGTGGACGCCTGACATGCTGGCTGCATTGGGTACGGACAGCGATGCGGAGCTGGCCAAGCGCTGGGGCTTGAGCAAAGCCAGCGTCGTGGCTAAGCGCCAGTCCCTGGGCATTGCTTCTTGTACGGACCAGCAGGGCGGCGGCTTTGTATGGACCGAGGCTGCCGTCGCTTTGCTGGGTACTGGACCCGATGCGCAAATAGCGCAGCAACTCGGTCTGACACGCTTAACGGTCTACAACGCCCGTCAGGCACGGGGCATTGCAGCAGCTCCACGTAGCAAATCCGCGGCCAGCGCAGAAAATGCGCAGCAGCCTTGAGCTTGGCTTGCCTCATGTACATACGGATACACGCGTGCGCCATGCAGTCAAATGCACACCAAACTTTGCGCTTTGCCAAAAGCTGTTAAAGTGGGCGCTGTATTGACTCCGCAGCGTGAGTTGCAATACACAGGTTGTGCATCCGAGCGTTGATGCCGGGCACACCGAATCGCTTCAGACGATTTTTTTTCTGTCCTTACTTTTTCTCCTCAGTGCACTGAACATTGAGGCACTTGGCTCAAACACTCGGTGTTGAGCACTCTTCTACGCTTTTGCAGCTTTTTGCATAGAAACGTATAGCGGCTTGCTTTTGAGCCATCTTCTCTGGCATGTGCCCTTGAGCACTGCACCTCTCGCTTGAAAACTTGTCCCTTCGTTTCCGCTGGCCTGGGCCTATGCAGCGCCCCAACCAGCTTTGCAGCTTGATTAGCAGCCGCACCCCCTCGCGATTGCATGCCGTGCCTACAGCGCCATGGCAATCCCCACTTTTTTCTTCTACAGCACTTGTACTGTTCCTGCGCGTGATCGCGGCAGCACCTGTACAGGCTGTTGTGCGCCGATTTGCACTGCATGCAACGGCGACCCACCCAATGACTATTAAAGGAGCCCGATATGTCTAAAGAAGACCTGATTGAAATGCGTGGACAGGTGATGGAAGTGTTGCCTGATTCGCGCTTTCGCGTCACCTTAGACAACGGCCACGAACTGGTTGCCTATACCGGCGGCAAGATGCGCAAGTTTCGCATCCGCATCCTGGCAGGCGACAAGGTGACGCTGGAAATGTCACCTTACGACCTGAACAAAGGCCGCATTACTTTCCGCCACATCGAGACACGCTCGGGCTCTGCTCCTTCGCACGCCCGTCGTCCTGCTCATCGTTAAACCTTGGGGGCACTGACTCCCATTCCTTGCCTGATGCCTTGTGGCTGAAGGCAAAAACTTCTGAATATCACTATGAACAACAAACTCTACGTCGGCAATCTGGCCTATGCAGTCCGTGACAACGATCTGGAACAAGCTTTTGCTGAATTCGGCGAAGTGACTTCCGCCAAGGTCATGATGGAGCGTGACACTGGCCGTTCCAAGGGCTTCGGCTTTGTGGAAATGGCTTCTGAAGCCCAAGCTCAAGCTGCGATCGAAGGTCTGCACGAGCAGCCTTTGGCTGGCCGCAACATGATGGTCAACATCGCACGTCCTCGTGAAGAGCGTCCTGCTGGCGGCGGCTTCCGTGGCGGCCGTGAAGG
>JBJEZV010000266.1:2462-4286 GCA_051887595.1 Comamonas sp. | reverse complement strand
TTGATGTAGCCGCCAAAGTAGGCGGGATCGTCGGAGTTCACGGTCACGTTCAGCCCGGCTTGCAGCAAGCGCGGCAGATTGTGATCGCGCAGATCCGGGAAGACGCACAGCTTTTGGTTGGACAGCGGACATACGGTCAGCGGCATTTGCAGCTGCTCCAGACGCTGCATCAGCGACCAATCTTTTTCGGATTGCACGCCGTGGTCGATGCGCTCGACCCGCAACAAGTTCAGCGCGCTCCAAACATAGTCGGGCGGGCCTTCTTCGCCCGCATGGGCGACCAGACGCAAGCCCAGATCGCGGCAGCGGGCAAACACGTTTTGGAATTTCTCGGGCGGATTGCCCAACTCTGAACTGTCCAGCCCCACGCCAATGAAGTGCTCGCGATAAGGCAAGGCCGCTTCAAGCGTTGCAAAAGCGGCCTCTTCGCTGAGGTGACGCAGAAAGTTCAAGATCAGCGCGCTGCTGATGCCCCAGCGCTGCTCAGCGTCTTTGCACGCCCGCGCCAAGCCCAGAATCACCGAAGCCATGGGCACGCCACGGTCGGTGTGGGTCTGGGGATCAAAAAAGATTTCGGTGCGCACCACGTGGTCGGCCACAGCGCGCTCTAGATACGCCATGGCCATGTCGTAGAAGTCCTGTTCCTGCAGCAGCACGCTGGCCCCGGCGTAGTAGATGTCGAGAAAACTTTGCAGATCGGTGAACGCATAAGCGCTACGCAAGGCCTCCACGCTGTCGTAGGCCAGCTTCACCCCGTTGCGTTCGGCCAGTGCGAAGATCAGCTCGGGTTCGAGCGAGCCTTCGATGTGCATGTGCAACTCGGCCTTGGGCATGGTGCGCAGCAGCTGGGGCAGTTGCGCGGCGGTGATGGACTGGACAGCGGCAGGGATGGCGTAGCGCATAAGGTCAACAAACTCCGAAAGTCACGCCGCGCGTTTTGAGATAGCGGCGGTAGGCTGAGGACATGCGGTCGGCTGCTGAATGCAGCTCCGCGCGCGGGTCTAAAGGCAGTTCCTTGGGCAGTTGGGACTCCAGCACAGGCTGGTCTTGCGTGAAGATCGTGTGTTGGAAGGCTTGCAACTGCGCATCGCTGGAATCAAAGTCTGCCACAGCCAAGCGGAACCAGACACGGCTGGTGGTCGGCGTGACGGGACAGATGAACAAGCCGATGGCTTCGCGCCAGCCTTCTTTGGTGGTGCCGTCCTCGGGAATCTTGGTCAGCAAGGCGGTAAATGGCGCTGTGACTTCATAGGTGTAGTGGACTTCGGCAGGCTTGGTCGAGTGCAAGTTGGACAGTGGCTGCACCGCCTTGCAGTTGGTGGCTTTGACGCCGTGCTCGGTGTTTTCCACGTTGTAGGGCGCCATCTCGGTGGTGTCGCGGCTGCCCAGCCAGCCTTCGTGCACAAAACCAAAGTGCGACATGTCCAAGAAATTTTCAATGATGCGTGGGGCGCTGGCTTGCACGTCATAAGGGCCGCACATGACTTTGCGCAGGCGGTCATCGGCTTCGGCCTCAAACGCAGGCAGCGCTACATCAGCTGCTTCCAGTTGCACCCAGATCAGGCCATAGGCTTCTTGCACACCAAAAGATTTCACGCAGTGCTGGGGTGGTGGCGTAAAGCCAGGCACAGCAGGCACTTTGACGCACTGGCCCGAAGCAGCGAACTGCCAGCCGTGGTAGGGGCACTCCAGCTGGCCTTCGTTGACGCGGCCCAGCGACAAACGCGCGCCACGGTGGGGGCAACGATCCACAAACGCCTTGGCTACGCCATCAGCGTCACGCCAGACAACCAAATCTTCGTCCAACAGGCGCACGCCGACAGG
>JBJEZV010000266.1:0-2362 GCA_051887595.1 Comamonas sp. | reverse complement strand
TGAACCATTCGTTCACCCACACCACCTTGGTGGTGATGTTGGGGTTCACAGACTGGGCGCCCAGTGTGAACGAGTTGATGTTACGGATCACCTCAGGAATTGGCACCGATCCCACGATACCCAAGGTATTGGACTTGGTCATGCCGCCTGCAATGATGCCAGCCATGTAGGCACCTTCATAGGTACGGCTGTCATAGGTGCGAACGTTCTCTGAGGTCTTGTAGCCGGTCGCGTGTTCGAACTTCACGTCCTTGTAATCCGGCGCAATCTTTTGCAGCGTGTCCATGTAGCCAAAGGTGGTGCCGAACACCAGCTTGTTGCCTTGGTTGGCCAGGTCGCGGAGCACGCGTTCCGCATCTGGGCCTTCAGGCACGCTTTCCACGTAAGAAGTGACGATCTTGTCGCCAAACTCTTCTTGGATTTTTTTACGGGCGGTGTCGTGTGCAAAGCTCCAGCCGCCGTCGCCCACAGGGCCCACGTAGGCAAAGGCCACCTTCAGCGGCTCAGCCTTGGCAGGTGCTTCAGCGGCAGGAGCAGCAGCAGGCGCGGGCGCCGCTTCTTCCTTCTTGCCGCAGGCTGCCAGCGCAGTCACGGTGAGCGCCGAAATGGCAGCCAGTTTGAACATCGAACGTTTGTTCAGATCGGTCATGGATCGTCCTTAAGATTCAAGGTAGGGAGTAAGCAAGCACTGCAGCAACACCATTCACCAGCACACACAGCCAGCGTTTATGCATCCACCGCAAAGGCGTGATGGTTGCACAAATTACACGTGTTGGAGATGAACTTTCATATCCTATCGCTGCATCTTTCAGATGCGCAGCTTTGTGCTTGGCATACGTTGCATTCCTGCAGCATCGCAAGATGTATGCCATCGATATCGGGAATGTCTTTCCGTGGCGCTATTTCAGCCCCCTCACGGCCAAAAAAAACCTCCGTCACGGACGGAGGTTGCGCAGCAGAAGAACTAAAAATTAGTTGCCTGTGCCAGGTACGGTGCCTTCAACACCATCCACATAGAACTTGATGCTGGTGATGAATGGCATGTCTGCCACTTGACCATCGGCCAGCAGTTCCTTGCCGGTGTTGTCCTTCAGAGGGCCCTTCCAAATTTGGAATGTGCCATCTTTCAAACCCTGGCGCACCTGGGCCACTTTGTCCTTGATCTCTTGAGGCACTTCATCAGAGATCTTGACCAAGTCAATCGCACCTTCCTTCACACCCCACCAGTGGTTGCCGCCATTTTCGACCTTGCCATCCAGCGCGTCTTGCACCACCTTGGTGTAGTAAGGCGACCAGTCGATGACAGCCGAGCCCAAGTGAGCCTTGGGTGCATAAGCGCTCATGTCGCCATCTTTGCCGAAGGCATAGACACCGCGCTCTTCGGCTGTCTTGAGCACAGCGGGCGAGTTGGTGTTTTGGTACATCACGTCCACACCGCCATTGATGAGGCTGGTGGCAGCTTCAGATTCCTTGGGTGGGCTGAACCACTCGTTGACCCACACCACTTTGGCTTTGATCGAAGGATCAACGCTTTGCGCACCCAGCACGAAGGAGTTTATGTTGCGCACCACTTCAGGAATTGGCACCGAGGCCACGACACCAATGGTCTTGGTCTTGGTCATGCCACCGGCCACAATACCGGCCATGTATGCACCTTCGAAAGTCTTGGTGTCATACGTAGCCGAGTTGGCCGACTGCTTGTAGCCTGTGGCATGCTGGAAGTTCACCTTTGGCAGCTCAGGTGCGAGCTTTTGCACGTATTCCTGGTAGCCGAAGCTGGTCGCAAAAATCAGCTGGGTGCCTTGGTTGGCCATGTCGCGCATCACACGCTCGGAGTCTGGACCTTCAGCCACGCTCTCCACATAAGCGGTCTCAATCTTGTCGCCAAACTTGTCTTGCACTGCCTTGCGGCCCAGCTCGTGCTGGAATGTCCAGCCGCCATCTCCGATAGGGCTCACGTACACAAAGCCGACCTTCAAGGGTTGGGCCTTTTCAGCAGCATCTGTAGCAGGCGCAGCAGCAGGGGCAGGTGCGGCTTCTTCCTTTTTGCCACAGGCTGCGAGAGTGGCAACGGTGATGGCCGACAGGGCCACCATCTTCAGCACGGTGCGTTTGTGCAGTTTGGACATGCGTATTTCCTCGACGTGGATATAAAAAAGGCGGGCTTGAAAAGTCCGCCTTGCGCCTGACGCGCCCCAAAAGGACGCCGGCGTCATGGTAATAGGCTCAATTATGAGCCGGGATAAAACGGCTTCCCTAATGAGGCCGGCATGTTCGCACGAATCCAGGCAGGATTGCGCGAAATCAGCACCAGCACCACGATGGTTGCAATGTAGGGCAGCATGCTCAGCAACTGGCTGGC
>JBJEZV010000265.1:0-4291 GCA_051887595.1 Comamonas sp. | reverse complement strand
GGCAGCTCGCTGCGGCCCTTGACGCCGCCGAATGCTGTGCCCAGCCACTTGCGGCCAGTCACCAGCTGGAAGGGGCGAGTAGAGATTTCTTGGCCAGCGCCTGCCACGCCAATGATCACGCTCTGGCCCCAGCCACGGTGGGCACATTCCAAAGCGGCGCGCATGACGTTGACGTTACCAATGCACTCAAAGCTGTGATCCACACCCCAGCCTGTCATTTCAACGATGACTTGCTGAATCGGCTTGTCATAGTCCTTGGGGTTGATGCAGTCGGTCGCGCCAAATGTCTTGGCCAGGTCGAACTTGCTGGGGTTCGTATCGATGGCAATGATGCGGCCCGCCTTGGCCTGCTTGGCACCTTGGATCACAGCCAAGCCAATGCCGCCTAAGCCAAACACGGCCACGGTGTCACCTTCTTGCACCTTGGCAGTGTTCTTGACGGCGCCCAAGCCGGTGGTCACACCGCAGCCTAGCAAGCACACTTGTTCGTGGTTGGCTTCGGGGTTGATCTTGGCCAGTGACACTTCGGCCACCACGGTGTACTCGCTGAATGTGGAGCAGCCCATGTAGTGGTAGATTGGCTCGCCGTTGTAGCTAAAGCGCGTTGTGCCATCGGGCATCACACCCTTACCCTGTGTCGCGCGCACAGAGGTGCATAGGTTGGTCTTGCCGCTCTTGCAGAACAGGCACTCGCCGCACTCGGCGGTGTACAGCGGGATCACGTGGTCACCAGGCTTGACGCTGGTCACGCCTTCACCCACTTCCACCACCACGCCTGCGCCTTCGTGGCCCAGCACGACGGGGAACAGGCCTTCGGGGTCCTCACCGCTCAGGGTGAAGGCATCGGTGTGGCAGACCCCGGTGTCAGTGATCTTGATCAGCACTTCGCCCTTCTTCGGGGGCGCGACGTCAATTTCCACGATTTGCAGGGGTTCTCCGGCTTTAAAGGCAACGGCAGCACGAGATTTCATGGGAATAACTTTCAATAGGAGATGCTCATAGACACAGTTTTTAGGGGCTGTGTCTGGCGAAACCCTGACTGTAGGCCAAGTCGTGGCTCAGAAGATTGCGTATTTGCCGCAAAGCCCCAAGGATTAGGGACTACAACGCAGGCACCTGCCATTGAGCCAGCAACGCAGCAAATTCATCGGCAACCGAGGGAGAGTCTGAATTGGCAAGGATGTCAGGGGGCACAAGCTGTTGAGCTGCATCATCAAGAATGCGGGACGAAGGCAGTAACTGCAAAAGATCCAGTTCAGGGTTGACCAGCCACAAACACATCACATAGGTGGCTGCGGCGACGCCAGGATCGCCACGTTCAATGCGAGCCATGGTGGGCTGCGAAATGCCCAGCCGTGCGGCCCATTGGGCTTGGGTCTCACCGCGCGCTTTGCGTGTGGCAGCAATGCGTTCAGCGATCTGGACGATCTGCGTACGTATGAAAGCAGGAAAGTTAACAGGACTGGTGTTCTGGCGAGGCATGCCGACGATATTAGTACCGTTCGTCGGGTGTCCCATGGATCAACAAAGAAGTTTTTGTAGCAACAAAGATAGTATGGATGCTGATAATTTTGCCAATTTCAGTCCATGACAGCGCTGAGGATGAGTGGATGCCCACGATTTCTCAAAAAAAGTAATCGTGCAAATCTATCCCGGTATGGCGCTGTGGTGCGCATTGCAGACATTCGCCGTTATAAACGGATCTTTAGCAGTCATCTGTTGCTGATCCAAAGGAGGGGATGAATGGACTTAGCGGCGTATGTTGAGGAGGCGGCACAAGCCTACACCATCGTCTTAGAAACGAATGGACCTGCGGGTTTGGACTTTCTAAATGCCAGAGTCATTCACAGGTTCACTGGCGTTTATCGCCTTGAAGCTGGTGTGATGTACAACGTCTCCTTGCATGACAAGCAAGGCGAAATCATTCCTGAATTTTTAAAAGCCGTGCCTTTGGGTGAGAGCTTTTGCCAGTTTGTGCTGAGGGACGGTCATTTTTGTACCTCTAGCACGGCCAAGTATGAGCGCCTTGATGGCCACAAGTACCAAGGTGTGCTGGGCGCCTACTATGGCGTTCCATTGCTAGACAATACCGGCTCTCTTTGGGGTACTTTGTGCCACTTTGATGAGGTAGATCACGAACTTAGCGATAGTGAGTTTGCATTTCTGACCAAGGCCGCAAAAATCTTGCCCAAGTATTTGTGCCGCTCCACACCGGCTGTACCGCTCAAGAATTTGATACCAGCTTTGCCTAGCGCTTAGAGATTGCGCCTGCCCGTGCAAGCTGGCATCCCGCTACCAGCGAGACTTCACGGGCAGACGCAATCTCTATCTGCGAGCGATAACAAACGGTTGACGCGTCAGATACAGCAGAGGATTAGTCCCCCATCACCACGCCTTCTCGTCGAGGATCGGCGCCACCAAACCAGAACACCTTGCCATGGGCTTCACCTCGGGTGATGGCTTGCAAGCCACTGGTTAAATCTTGTTCTTTGACTTCAGCGCCGCGTGCCTGCAGAGACTGCATGGTAGAGGCCGGAAAACGCTTGGCTTCCAGCAAAGTTGGGCCGTTCAAGCTGCTGAAGTTAGGCAGGTTAATAGCTTGTTGCGGCGTCAATCCCCACCCAAAAACGCCTTGCAGTGTTTTGGCTGTGTAGTGAATGATTTGCGCCCCGCCTGGGCTGCCTGCACTCATGACCAGATGGCCTGTGGACTTGTCAAACACCAAAGTCGGAGCCATGGAGGAGCGCGGGCGTTTGCCCGGTTGCACGCGATTGGCGATGGGCTGCCCGTCAGCAGCTTGGGGTGACAGGCTGAAGTCTGTCAATTCATTGTTAAGCAAGAACCCCTTGACCATTTGACGGCTGCCGAACTGGTCTTCAATCGTGGTCGTCATGGCCAATGCATTGCCGTAAGCATCGACGATGCTGATATGACTGGTGCCATATTCCGGTTGCTCAGGCATAGGGGCATGGCTGACTTTGAACTTGGCAGGATTGCCTGCTTGCGCCATCTTCATGCTTTGTTGTCCTATCAGGCGCGAGCGCTCTTGCAAGTAGCGGCTGTCCAGCAAATTCAGCCAGTCGCCACCAGGCGCTTGGACAAAGTCTGGATCGGCAACATACAGTGCGCGATCTGCAAAGGCTAAGCGCGATGCCTCCGTGTACAAGTGCAGCCAGTCGGCCGTAGGTAAACCATCTTGGTCCAGCCCCATGTGGCCTGCGCTTGTGTTGCCCAAAATGCCCAGAATTTGTCCGATGGCAAGCGCGCCAGAACTCGGAGGAGGGAAGCCGCACACCGTATAGCTACGGGCAGCCGCGGTAGGGGCTGCGGCGGGCAGATTCCAGTCAAAGCACAGCGCTTCCCGTTTTTTTGCTTGATAGTTGGCCATGTCCTGGCTGGATAGCACCCCAGGATTCGTTGGATGGCTGCGCACTTTTTGCACAATCGCCTGTGCGATGTCGCCTTCATGCAGAGCCTTGCTTCCGTGGCGTGCAATGGCACGCAAAACTTGTGCGTACTCTGCATTTTTTAACACCGCTCCTACAGCATGAGGTTGGCCATCCGGTGCATAGAAGTAGGCGCGCGCAATGGGGTCGGTAGGCAGATATTTTTCTGAGCTCAACAACGTATGCAAACGAGGGCTGACTTTAAAGCCTTGCTCCGCTAAATGGATAGCAGGTGTAAAGAGGCTGGCCCAAGGTAATTTCCCGTGTTCGCGGTGCGCCATCTCCAGCATGCGGACGGCACCCGGAGTGCCCACTGATCGGCCACCCACAACTGCTTCGTGAAATGCCATAGGTTGGCCATCAGGCTTCAGAAATAGATTTTCAGATGCTGCGGCGGGTGCAGTCTCTCGTCCATCGTAGGCTTCGACCGTGCGGCCTGCAGCGTGCAGCAAAAATGCGCCACCACCAATGCCACTGGATTGAGGTTCTACCAATCCCAATACCATCTGCACGGCAATCGCCGCATCAATGGCTGAGCCTCCAGCCTTTAAGACTTGATAGCCCGCATCTGTGGCCAAAGGATTGGCGGCAGCAACTGCAAATTTCTCAGTGGCCCATCCCGGTTTTTCAGTCCATCCCGAGCTGCCTTCTGGCTGGCTAGGTATTTGATAACCAAAGCCTGAAGTCTGCTGTGGAGGTGCTGACCCGCAAGCAGCCATCAAGGCTGTAGAAACGACAGCGCCCAGCACAAAGGCTGGGCGCATGAAGGAAGGTGATGCATCACGCATGGGGTTGTCTCCTCGTTGAGTGAAGGCCCCCAGTGTGCGTTAAAAATGCACAGGTGT
>JBJEZV010000264.1:2367-4342 GCA_051887595.1 Comamonas sp. | reverse complement strand
TCATTGTGGTGGGCGCAAAACAGGAAGGGGTCAATGCAAGGCCAGCGTGCGCCCAGTGGCAAAGTTTGGATGATGGGGGATGCAGACATGGTCTGTCACTCCTACTTGGTGCCGCCATCCCGGCCCCCCGTGGGCCAGCAACACTGCGGCGTTGCAATGCCTCAAAGATAAGGCCTGAGCGCCCACTTACCAAGAGGTCAAAGTCACAACGCACCGTCCTATATTTGGAACATTGCTCAAATTAATCGTTCTTTAACGCTGCAGGAATGGTTAATGCACGCTGTACCGCAGCGCGCTGCAGCCATTGTTGAAAAACTCGGTCCACAGCGCTGAAGCGCTGCAGATCCAGCAGCTCAGCCGCTTCATAGTTGACGTGCAGGGTGCGCACCCAGGGCAGTACTGCCATATCGGCAATGGAATAGTCCTCACCCATGATCCACGCACGATCTTGCAGGCGCTGCTCCAGCACGCCCAGCAGGCGCTGGGCTTCGGTGGCGTAGCGCTGCAGCGGTCGCTTGTCTTCGAAAGCTTTGCCGGCATAGCGGTAAAAGAACCCGACCTGTCCAAACATGGGGCCAACGCCGCCCATTTGCCACATCAACCATTGCAGTGTCTCGTAGCGCAACGCTGGATCGGTGGGCAGAAACTGCCCGGTTTTCTCTGCCAGATAGATCAGGATGGCGCCCGATTCAAAAAGCCCCAGTGGCTGGCCATTGGGTCCTTGGGGGTCCAGGATGGCCGGGATTTTGTTGTTGGGGTTCAGCGCCAAAAAGCCCGGATCAAACTGGTCGTTGGCTTGGATATCGACGCGGTGCGCCTCGTAAGGCAGACCCGTTTCTTCCAGCATGACCGAGACTTTCACGCCATTAGGCGTAGGCAAAGAAAACAGCTGCAGGCGCTCAGGGTGCTGTGCAGGCCATTTGCTGAAGATGGGGTGCTTGCTTGCGTGCATGGGGTGCTCCTTGTGTCCACCCAATAGCGGTGGTCGTTATGAGCCGTCCATGTTAGCCCGCTGGGCACCCGCTCGCCAAGGGCAGGCGCCGGGAAGCGCTCAAGGTGCAGGGGTTGGCGCAGCAGTCTTGCCGACGATGGCCACGTCCAGACCCTGCTCCGTCACAGTGATGGCGCCAGGTTCCAGACCCAGCGTATCGGCCAGCTCCAGGTCTTCGGCTTTGACGGTGTACAGCGGCATGACTTCCAGCGCCTGTTGGGCAATGCGCGGGCCATACACCGACAGCATGTCGCCCATCACAGGATTGAGGCCCTGAAAATTCAGGCTCAGAACTTCGACGCGTGTCGCGCGCACCGTGCGGTCTTTGGGCTCATAGCGCAGCCCAAATCGCACCTCCATCTGGCCTTGGAAGCTTTCTTTGAGCGCAGGCCCGGACAGCTGCACCTGCACCACGCTGTGCAACTGGTTGGTGGCGGGCTGCATTTGTAGACGTGGTTGCGCCATGTCCAGTTGCAGCAGACCGGCCACTGGGTAGCGCTTGGGGAAATGCGACTGCAGACCCTGCTCCAACTGGGCCTGGGTCACGCTGATTTTGGTGGGAACGGCTTGGGAGCAGGCACTGAGAACCAAGGTGCTGCTGGCCATTGCAGCCAGGATGAAACGACGGCGCAACATAGCGGTCTGGGCTTTCGCAAACAGCAGGGATGGCTTCCTGCACAATCAAGTAAAGAATGCAGGAGCCTTGTGGTTACAGCGCTCCATGCTCTGAATTTTTATTCAGTTTAGCGCAGTCAAATAGCGGGCGCGCAAGCTGCTCAACCGATGGTGATCGAGCTGCATCACTTCTCGCAGGTAAGTCTCCATGCTCCCGAAATCCTGCTCCACCAAGGCATAGGCGCTGTGCAAAAAGCTGGGCTGCACCTTCCACAGCACATCCAGCAGTTCTTGCGGCATGGCGGCAGCGGCGCGCGCAGCCAAAGCCGTGGGGCGCTGGTACCACTGGTTGGTGAGCAAATAGTCGTG
>JBJEZV010000264.1:0-2267 GCA_051887595.1 Comamonas sp. | reverse complement strand
CCCTCCCAGGCATAGCCATCCAGGCTGCGCTCGTGCGCGCCGCGAAAATCGGCGGTGCGGCGCAGCCCCAGTTGTTGCAAGGTGGCCAGTCCTTGCGGAGTCAGGCCTGCCAAATGGTCCGAACGAAACACCGTGCGCCAGCGCACCTGCTTGCCTTGGTGACCGATATAGCCGCCCAGATCGCGAAAGTTGCTGGTCCCGGGGACTTCCAGCAATCGTGACGGTGCTTGCGCTGACATGGTGATTCTCCTTGAAGTCATAAAAAAAGCGCTGCCGTGGTTTGCAAGCAAACCGGGGGCAGCGCTGTGCGTTAGCCAGATGGATCAGCTGGCGTCATTGGCAATCAGGTGCTTGCCCACAATACCGGTGATCTCAAACATGCCCACGCGCTCTTTGCCGAACACGGGCAGCAACTTGGCATCTGCCACGATCACGCGCTTGTCTTGAGGGTCTTGCAAGTTGTGGGCCTTGACGTAATCCCATACTTTTTTGACCACCTCGGTGCGCGCGACAGCTCCTTCGCCAATCACCGCAGCCAGTGCTGCGTCGGGGCGGAAGTTGGCAGCGGCGGGCTTGCGTGCAGCAGTTTTCTTCGCAGCAGGTGCCTTTTTGGCAGCGGGCGTTTTCTTGGCCGCTGGCGACTTGGCGGCCGCAGGGGTGGCGGCTCCAGCGGTTTTGCGTGCAGGGTACTTGCTGGCCTCGAACTCAAAGTTCACCTTGCCAGCTGCCGCATCCCAGGCCAAAAACGCCTTGAAGTTGCGGCGTGTGCGGTTGGAGACGAACTTCTCGAGCAAGTCGGTCTTGCCCGTGCTCAGCAACTTGCTCATCTGCGTGCGCTCAATGGGTTGCTGCAGGATGATTTGGCCGCTCTTGAAATCACAGCTGGGGGTGGGGTGCTGGGCCGTGGGCACCGAGCGGCTGCAGACATAGTTGGCCCCATGTTCAAACACCGGCGCGCCACATTTGGGACAGTTACCCAGCGACTGCTGGGCTGAGAAATCCACTGGGCCACTGGCCTCCGCATCTTTTTCGTCTTCGCCGAAATCAAATTCCAGCTTGAAGTTCTGCGCCTCTTCATCGCGCACGATGGCCACTTCCGCCACAAACGGCCAGCCTGCCTTGGAGCGGAAGCCCTCCAGAGGCCCGATACGGCGATCGCGCAGCAGCTGCTCGGCCTCGGCGGTTTCAAAGGTGCGGCCAGCAGGCGATTTGGTGAATGAGAAACCGCAGCCATCGCTGTGGCCATCGGTGCCTGTACAGGCGTAACGGCGGTAGTTTTCCTTGACGATGCCGCTGCAATTGGGGCAAGGCGTGGTCAAGGTGGCGTAGTCACCCGGAATGGTGTCGCGGTCGTACTCTTTGGCCTTTTTCACCATGCGCTCGGTCATGGCTGCAATCTCTTGCATAAAGGCCGACCGCGAGAGCGCGCCCTTTTCCATTTGCGAGAGCTTGTATTCCCACTCACCGGTCAGATCAGCGCGGCACAGCTCTTCTACTTCCAGGCCGCGCAACAAGGTCATGAGCTGAAATGCCTTGGCCGTGGGAATCAATTCACGGCCTTCGCGCAGCATGTACTTTTCAGTCAGCAAGCCTTCGATGATGGCTGCACGCGTGGCAGGTGTGCCCAAGCCTTTTTCCTGCATGGCGGAGCGCAGCTCTTCGTCTTCGACCTGTTTGCCCGCGCTTTCCATCGCACCCAGCAGCGTGGCTTCGGAGTAGCGTGCCGGAGGCTTGGTCTTCAGGCCCTTGGGCTGCGCATCGCTGGTTTGCGGACGCTCGCCCGGCTGCACGGCCACCAAGGGCTGGCCCTTGTCGCCTTCCTTGGCGTCTTCGACTTCGTTGGCTGCTTCTTTGCCGTAAATGGCCAACCAGCCCGGTTTGACCAGCACCTTGCCTTCAGTCTTGAAGTGGTGCTGCTCGACCTGGGAAATGCGTGTGGTGACTTGGTATTCCGCGCTGGGGAAGAACACGGCCATAAAGCGGCGCACCACCAAGTCATACAGCTTTTGCTCTGCTTCCGACAACCCCGACGGTGCTTGCGTGGTGGGGATGATGGCAAAGTGGTCGGAGACCTTCGTGTTGTCAAAAATGCGCTTGCTGGGTCGCACATAGCCATTGCTCAAAGCCTGTTGGGCAAAAGGCTCCAGATGGCGCATGCCAGAGTTGGCCAGCATGTCAAAGGTCTGGCGTGCTACAGGCACATAGTCTTCGGGCAGCGCACGCGAATCGGTACGCGGGTAGGTCAGCGCCTTGTGGCGCTCGTACAG
>JBJEZV010000263.1:0-4350 GCA_051887595.1 Comamonas sp. | reverse complement strand
TCCGCGCAAGGGGGCTTGATATGAAGTCCATCCAAATTTCTGCTCGCCAACTTCCTTATGCCGAGGCGCTGTTTTGGCTGCTGATGGCCAGTATGTTCTTTCTGCTGCCCGAGCATCTCACACTGATGAGCCAGATCCTGATCATGGGCTTGTTTGCGGTGTCGCTGGATATGGCACTGGGTTATGCTGGTATCTTGACGGTCGGCCACGCTGCCTTTTTCGGCATGGGTGCATACGCTGCAGGTCTGTGGGCCAAGCATGCCTGGAATGAGCCAATCTCGGGCTTGCTCATCGCCGTGATGGTTTGTGCAGCGCTGGGCTATCTGATGAGCTATTTGGTTGTGCGTGGTGCCGATTTGACGCGTTTGATGATCACGATCGGCCTGTGTGTATTGCTCGGCGAAACCGCGAACCGTTTAGCCGGTATTACGGGCGGCACTGATGGCTTGCAAGGCATCGAGTTGGCCCCGCTGCTGGGTATGTTTGAGTTTGACCTCTGGGGCAAGACCAGCTACGTCTATTCGTTCGTGGTGGTGTTGTTGGCGTTCTTGGTGGTGCGCCGCATTTTGCGTTCGCCTTTTGGTTTGGCATTGCGCGGCATTCACGACAGCAGCAAACGCATGCAAGCCATTGGATCGCCCGTGCAGTCGCGACTGCGTATGGCCTATTGTTTCTCTGCCGCGATTGCGGGTTTGGCAGGCGCCTTAATGGCCCACTCCACGCAATTCGTCGGTATTGAGTCGCTGAGCATCAATCGCTCCGCCGAGGTGCTGATCATCTTGGTGCTGGGCGGAACAGGCCATTTGTATGGCGGACTGATCGGCGCGATTGTTTACATGCTGGTCCATGAGAAGTTTGCAGACATGAATCCTGAATACTGGATGTTCTGGATTGGCTGCTTCCTGATTGCCGTGGTGATGGTGGGTGGTGGCGGTTTGATGGGCATGCTGCGCCGTGTATTCAAGGTGGAGAAGCAGGTATGACCCAGCTCACAAGCGCCAGCTTAAGAACCGAAGGCCTGGGCATCAGTTTTGGTGACTTTCATGCCGTACAAAATGTCAGCATCACGTTGGAGCCCGGGGCACGCCAAGCCTTGATTGGCCCTAACGGCGCAGGTAAGACCACGCTCATCAATTTGTTGACGGGGGTGTACAAGCCCACCGCTGGCAAGATCTGGCTCGGCGAGCAAGACATCACCCACCTTAGCTGTGATGCCCGTGCGCGCATGGGGCTGGTGCGCACCTTCCAGATCAACACCCTGTTCCCGCATATGACGCCGCTGGACTCTGTGGTACTGGCCATTTGCGAACGCGAGGGTTTGGGGGGAACCTGGTGGAAACCGGTTAGCAGCTACCGCCACATCGAGCAGGAAGCCATGGCGATCTTGGACAAACTGCGCCTGTCTTCCTTGGCACATGTGCAAGTCGCCAAGATGGCGTATGGCAAGCAACGTTTGCTGGAAATTGCTATGGCGATGGCGGCCAAGCCACGCATCTTGCTGCTCGATGAGCCTGCAGCCGGTGTGCCACAGGGCGAAAGCGGCGAGCTGTTTGAAGTGGTTGCCGAGCTGCCGCCAGAGATCAGTGTGCTGTTCATTGAGCACGACATGAATCTGGTATTCCGTTTCTCACGCCGCATCTCGGTGCTGGTGGCTGGGCAAATTTTGACGGAGGGCTCAGTGGCTGAAGTCGCAGCGGATCCTCGCGTCAAGGAAGTGTATTTGGGCAAGAACAGCAAGATTGGAGCCACACATGGCTGAGATGCTGGCATTTGATCGTGTGTGCGCAGGCTATGGTGAAGCCGTGGTGTTAGACCACCTGAGCTTCAACTTGGAGCAAGGCCAGAGCCTGGCGATATTGGGTCGCAATGGGGTGGGCAAAACCACCTTGTTGGAAACCTTGATGGGCAATACCAAGGTGGGTTCGGGCCATATCCGCTGGATGGGGCAAGACATCACGGCATTGGCTTCGCCCAAGCGTGTAGCGGCAGGCCTGGGATGGGTGCCTCAGGAGCGCGAAGTTTTTCCTTCATTGACAGTGGAAGAAAACTTGACCGTGGTCGCTCGCAAAGGGCCATGGAATTTGCAGCGTGTATACGAGCTGTTTCCGCGCATGAAAGAGCGGCGCGGCAACTATGGCAACCAGCTCTCAGGTGGTGAGCAGCAGATGCTGGCCATTGGCCGCGCACTGATGACCAACCCACAGTTGCTGCTACTCGATGAGCCCATGGAGGGATTGGCGCCCATCATTGTGGAAGAACTGGCCCAGTCCATCCGGCGCATGTGTGAGCAAGAAGGCTTGGCCTCGATTGTGGTCGAGCAGCATCCGGTGCTGGCACTGTCGATGACAGACAAAGCCATTGTGCTGGAGCGGGGTGTGGTGGTGCATGAAAGTGCCAGTCAAGAACTGGCGCAAGACCACGCATTGCTGGATCGTCTGCTCGGCGTTGAGCTGGGCACTCCCGCTTAAACCTTCAAGCTCCTAGCGCTGACCGCAAAGGGGTGGCTCTGATTTTTTCTTGGAACAGGTAAGGGCAATTCCGCCTGCGGATGCGCTCGCCCTGAACGGCTCGTTTCACACTCTTTTTGTGGAAGTTTGTATGACCACTTCATTCACACGTCGCCATGCACTGGCCGTATTGGCCGCTACCGCTGCAGTTTGGGGAACCCCCTCAGTACATGCGCAGGAAGTTTTCAAACTGGGCTTGGTGGCAGAGATGTCTGGGCCTTTTGCTGATTTTGGCCGTCAAATGCAAGCCGGTATCCAGCTCTACCAAAAGCAGCACGGTGACACGGTTGCCGGGCGCAAGGTCGTGGTGGTGACCAAGGATGTGGGCGGCCCCAATCCTGAACTGGCCAAGCGCGTTGCCACTGAACTCTTGGTGCGCGACAAGGTCCATGCTTTGACGGGCTTTGGTTTTACGCCCAATGCTCTGTCGGTGGCACCATTGGCCACGCAGGCCAAAGTGCCCATGTTGGTGATGAATGCTGCAGCTTCGG
Source organism: Comamonas sp. (assembly GCA_051887595.1). Taxonomy (GTDB): domain Bacteria; phylum Pseudomonadota; class Gammaproteobacteria; order Burkholderiales; family Burkholderiaceae_C; genus Comamonas. The sequence continues at coordinate 1,352 of JBJEZV010000263.1, read as the reverse complement.
GCTTGACCAGTAAATCGCCTTACATGCTGCGTACTTCGTTCAGCTACGAGCACATCGTGCCGCCGATTGCGAAGTGGGCTTATGAACAAGGGGTACGTAAAGCCTATGTGCTGGTGGCCGACTATGCACCTGGACACGATGCAGAAGCTGCATTTATCCAAGCGTTCACTGCATTGGGTGGTGAAGTGGTGGGCAAGGTCCGCACTCCCGTCACGACAGTGGATTTTGCGCCCTACATGCAGCGCATCAAGGACACAGCACCCCAAGCATTGTTTACCTTTGTGAATGCTGGAGATGTTTCGCCCGCCTTGATGAAGGAGTTTCGTGAGAAGGGTTTGCACGATGCCGGCATTCGATTGATTGGTACGGGCGACATCGTGTTTGAGTCCGCAATCCCCGCAATTGCGGAACGTGGACTGGGCGTGGTCACGTCGTATCCATATTCGGTGCAGCATGACTCGGCACTGAATCAAAGCTTTTTGAAAGGCATGACCGAGATTGATCCCCAACTCAAACCCACCATCATGGCTGTAGCGGCTTATGACGCCATGGCAGCACTGTACGGTGCTTTGAAAGCAACGCAGGGCAAGGCCACGGGTGCAGAGATGATGCAGGCTTTCAAGGGCTTGTCTTGGGAAAGCCCACGCGGGCCGGTGACGCTGGATGCACAAACCCGAGACATCGTGCAGACCAACTACATCCGAAAGTATGAGACTGTGCCCGGTGGCTTTGGCAACGTGGAATTTCTGAGCCTGAAGCCATGATGTCCTCGGAGGCCTCTACCTCAGAAACAGCACTGCATTGCCTGAGCGCCGGCACCATGGCTGCGGGCTTTGCCACCGGCCGCTGGACACCGTTGCAGGTCTGGCAATCCTTGCGATCGGCCATTGGCGACGATCCTTGGAACGCTTATGTGTTGGTGGACGACGCAGGCGCCGTGGCGCAGGCCGAGGCCTCCACGCGGCGCTGGCAGCAAGGCAAAGCGCTGAGCCCGCTTGATGGGGTCCCGGTCTCCATCAAAGACTTGGTCATGCAACAAGGCTTGCCCACTGGGCGCGGCAGTCGGCTCTCAAACGCGGCCGCTGCCACGGTGGATGCCCCTGTGGTGCAGCAGTTGCGCGCGGCTGGCGCCGTGTTGTTTGCCAAGACCACGACCACGGAGATGGGTTGCAGCATCCACGGAGACAGCCCCGCCCATGGACGCACGCTACATCCGCTCGACACAGCCCGTAGCGTGGGCGGGTCGAGCTGTGGCGCTGCTGCGCAATTGGCGGCTGGCTGGGGGCCTTTGGCCATCGGCAGTGACGCGGGCGGCTCTGTGCGCATCCCTGCGTCCTACGCCGGGCTGACAG
>JBJEZV010000262.1:30089-33673 GCA_051887595.1 Comamonas sp. | reverse complement strand
CCCGCTTTGCGCAACTGACCCAGCAGGCGCTGGATTACCGCCGCCAGCTGTTGCCGCTCGATGGATTTGAGGCAGGGCTGCACGCCTGGATGGCCGAAGGGGGCAAGGGCTGCAATGTGACAGTGCCATTCAAGCTGCAGGCAGCGCAAGCGGCCGATACCTGCACCGAGCGCGTACAACTGGCAGGCGCAGCCAACACGCTGGTGATGGACGCGCAATGCCGTGTTCATGCCGACAACACCGATGGGCTGGGCTTGATCGCCGACATCACGCGCAATGCAGGCTATGCGCTTTCGGGCAAAGACGTGTTGCTGCTGGGTGCCGGTGGCGCCGCAGCCGGCGTGCTGGGTCCATTGCTGGAGCAACGCCCGCGCAGCCTCACCATCTGCAATCGCACATTGGCCCGCGCTGAGGAGTTGGTGACCACGCACCGCGATTGCGCCAATACCCACGGCGTGCAGCTGCAGGCAAAAGCCCAAGAGGAGGTGTCTGGCAGTTTTGATGTGGTCATCAATGCGACCGCTGCCAGCTTGCAAGGCGCAGGCGTGCCCATCAGCGGCCAAGTGCTGCGCCCCGGTGCGCTGGCCTACGACATGATGTATGGCGCAGCCGCAGCGCCGTTTCTGGACTGGGCAAAGGCTCAAGGCGGCGTCGGCCGCGATGGCTTGGGCATGCTGGTCGAGCAGGCTGCTGCGTCTTTTGCGCTGTGGCGCGGCGTGTTGCCGCCCTCGCAGCAAGTGTTGCAAGAGTTGCGCGCCGTACTGGCGCAAGAAGCCCTGGCATGAAGCCTCTGCTGCGCTGGCTGGGACTGGTGCTGGCAGCCGCCGTGCTGCTGCAGCTGTTTTTTGTGCTGCGCATTGCACTGGCCGCATGGTGGGACCCGGAGTCGACCAGTTTTCAGCGCTCAGAGATGTGGCGCATCTGGCACCAGTCCGCGCAACAACGTCCGTGGAAGCAGCATTGGGTGGCTTATGCCCAGATCTCGCCCCATCTCAAGCGTGCAGTGCTCACTTCAGAAGACGATGGTTTTGTGGAACATACCGGCGTGCAGTGGGATGCCATTGAACGCGCTTGGGAGCGCAACCAAAAAGCCATGGAGCAAGCCCAGCAGCGGGCCTCTAACCAACCCGTGAAGATCTATGGCGGCTCCACCATCACCCAACAGCTGGCCAAAAACCTGCTGCTTTCCGGCGAGCGCAGCATGTGGCGCAAGGGCCAAGAACTCGTGCTGGCGCACACGCTGGAGCTGCTGCTGAGCAAAGAGCGCATCTTAGAGATCTACCTCAACAACGTGGAATGGGGCCAAGGCATTTTTGGCGCGGAGGCTGCCGCGCGCCACTACTTTCGCAAAAGTGCGCGCCAGCTCAGTGCAACCGAAGCGGCGCGCCTGGCCGTAATGCTGCCGCGCCCGCGCTATTACGAGCAGCATCCCCATTCGCGCTACCTCCACGCCCGCACCAACACCATCTTGCGGCGCATGGGCGCCACACCACTGCCCTGACGTCAGCGGTGCCGCAACGTATGATGGCTGCGCCCTGTTTCTACTCTCTTCGACCCCACTGATTTCATGCGCATTCTTGGCATTGACCCTGGCCTGCAAACCACCGGTTTTGGCGTCATCGAACGCGAAGGCCAGCAACTGCGCTATGTCGCCAGCGGCACCATTCGCACCACACGCACCGAAGGGGTTGAGTTGGGCAATTTGCCTGCGCGATTGAAGATTTTGTACGAAGGCATTTCCGAGGTGGTGTCGCGCTACGAGCCCGACATGGCGGCAATTGAAATCGTGTTCGTCAACGTCAATCCTCAATCGACCTTGTTGCTGGGCCAAGCTCGTGGCGCTGCCTTGACGGCACTGGTAACCAAGGATTTGCCCGTGGCCGAGTACACCGCCTTGCAGATGAAAAAAGCCATCACCGGCCACGGTCGCGCAGCCAAGTCGCAGATTCAGGAAATGGTCAAACGCATGCTGCAACTGCCCGGCCTGCCCGGCACCGACGCGGCCGATGCGCTGGGCCTGGCCATCACCCACGCACACGCCAGCGCGTTGATGCAGCAACTCTCTCAAAGCGCCACTTTGCAGCGCCGCCAGCACGCCATGCTCAAAGCTGGTCGCGCGTATTAAATACACGCAAATACATAAAAAAAGTAGCTATCACCCAACGTGGTAGCTACTTTTCAAAGTCATAACTATCGCAAATGCAGGCGCAGCCAAGGCAGGCAGCTCCTTTTTTAGTCCATCACTGGTTAACGCAAGCCATTGACGATCAGCTGTGCAATCACGCCCGAAGCAATCGCCACCAGCATATAGTCGCCGCCGTACTGCACCCATTGGTAGCCACGCGGTGGCTGGTGCAAGCGGTGACCACGCCAGTCATGCACCACATAGCGTGCCAAACGGTATTGCGGCGGCAAACGCGAGCCCTTGTACCAGTTGTGGCGCGGCCCAGCGCCCCGGTAATGGTGGATCACCACAGGAGGTGGCGGCGGGCGATAACCCGGGTGGTGGTGCACACGCGGCGGAGGCCCGGGGCGCCAGCCGGGATGGTGCTTGGGTCCACCGCCATGGGCATGCGGTGGTGGACCATGGCGATGCCCATGGGGCTGGGCCTGGGCCAAAGACGTCACGCCCAAAGTGAGCGCAGCGGCGAGCAATCCATAAGAAGTAATGCGGTGCAGTTGCATGGTGCTTCCTTTCAAGTGAAAGACAGCAGCCAAGGTGGCTGCCACGGCACTATCTTGCGGCAAAAGCAAAGCCACGAATGACAGGCACGCGAGGCTTTACCCAACTTTGCGCAGCCAAGTGGTGCGCTTTGCACACGCTTTACAAATGCAAAAACTTGCAGCGCGTGTGCCCTTGCCAGGCAAGCGTTCACACCATCCAGCGCGAGAGAAACAGCACTGCAAAAAACGTCAGTGCCGCAATCAGCGTCCATTTGAGGATGACCACGCCCCAGCGCCGGTAATGCGGCTGTCCCGTGCCCAGGTAAAAGGCAAAGGACAACGCCGAGGCGATGAGCAAAAGAAAAAGCAGCCAGCGAAAAATCAACATGACTGCTTTATACCGCTGCTAGGCCGCTGATGCGGCATTTGCTTTACCAGGCCAGGGCGGCCTGTGCAAAACCGGCGGGCGCTTTGCGCTCGCTGTCGAAGGTGACAAATTCCCAGTTGGCTTCATCCGCCATCACGGCGCGAATCAACTGGTTGTTCAGGCCATGCCCCGAGCGGAAGGCAGAGTAAGCGCCCAAGATGGGGTGGCCGATGACGAACAAGTCGCCAATCGCATCCAGAATTTTGTGTTTGACGAACTCGTCGTCATAGCGCAGGCCATCGCTGTTGAGGACCTTGTAGTCATCCATGACGATGGCATTGTCCAACCCGCCGCCCAGCGCCAAACCGTTGGTGCGCAGCATCTCCACGTCCTTGGTAAATCCAAAGGTGCGCGCGCGCGCGATGTCACGCATGTAGTTGCCCTCGCCCATGTCGAACTCATAGGACTGGCCCGTGGAGTCAACTGCGGGGTGCGAGAAGTCAATGTCAAACTTGAGCTTGTAGCCGTGGTAGGGCTCAAAACGTGCCCACTT
>JBJEZV010000262.1:19349-29989 GCA_051887595.1 Comamonas sp. | reverse complement strand
GGCTGCGCAGGGCGCAGAGTCATCTCGACACGCTGGCCGCTGTGCAGACCCATGCCGACGGCACGGGTGATGGTCTTGATCGTACGTTGCTGGAGCATGGATGGCATTTTACGGTTCACAGAGAATGGACGGCTGCGCCAAGGGCATGGTTTTCTCTATAACGCCGATTAATCAAAAAGGTTGACCAGCAAGCTTTTAGCTATCTGCCATACCAAAAAACCGGGTCCTAGAGGACCCGGTTAAAAGGAGCTTAACCACCCAACGTGCTTAGTCGGCTTGCTTGCGCAGGAAGGCAGGAATTTCCAGATCGTCCATGCCGCCCGAGGACAGCGCATCCACACGCGCTGCGGCTTGCGTACGGTTGGTGCGCCACACGCTGGGCACGCTCACGTCGCCATAAGCACCACCCATGGCACCCACTGCAGCGCCCATGGCAGGCACGCCCGCAGCGCCCATGGTCACATTGCCCATGGCAGCGGTAGGACCTGCGTTGAATGCAAAGTCACCGTCCGTACCTGTGCGCAGACCGCCTTGCACCACCGACATCGACTGGCGACGTGCAGCAGGACGCGACAGGCCTGTGGCCACCACGGTCACGCGGATGTCATCACCCAGCGAATCGTCGTACGCCGCGCCGTAGATCACGTGGGCATCGGGCGAAGCGTAGGCGTTGATGGTCGACATGGCCAGACGCGATTCCGACAGCTTCAGGCTGCCCTTGGCAGCAGTCACCAGCACCAGCACGCCACGAGCGCCGGACAGGTCGATGCCTTCCAGCAATGGGCAAGCCACGGCCTGCTCGGCTGCCAGACGCGCGCGGTCTGGACCAGAGGCACGCGCCGTGCCCATCATGGCCTTGCCGGGCTCGCCCATCACAGTACGCACGTCTTCAAAGTCGACGTTCACGTGGCCGTATTCATTAATGATTTCTGCGATACCGCCGACAGCATTTTTCAGCACATCGTTGGCCTGGGCAAATGCTTCTTCCTGGGTGATATCGTCGCCCAGCACTTCCAGCAGCTTTTCGTTGAGCACCACGATCAGCGAGTCGACATTGGCTTCCAGCTCGGTCAAGCCGCCATCGGCATTGGTCATGCGGCGGCCACCTTCCCATTCAAAAGGCTTGGTCACCACACCGACGGTCAAGATGCCCATTTCCTTGGCCACACGGGCAATCACAGGTGCAGCGCCAGTACCGGTGCCGCCGCCCATGCCTGCCGTGATGAACAACATGTGCGCACCTTCGATGGCCGAACGAATGTCTTCCACCGCCGCCTCTGCAGCTTCGCGGCCTTTGTCAGGTTTGCTGCCGGCACCCAAACCGCTCAGGCCCAGCTGAATCGTGCGATGGGCATTGCTGCGGATCAGCGCTTGTGCATCGGTGTTGGCGCTGATGAACTCCACGCCTTGCACATTGCAAGCAATCATGTGTTCAACGGCGTTGCTGCCACCGCCGCCCACGCCAATCACTTTGATCTGCGTGCCCTGATTGAATGTTTCGGCTTCGATCATTTCGATGGTCATGTTGGTGCTCCTGGAAATCTTGTAAATGGGTTCGCTTTTGCAATAAGGGGGGCTTCTCTTCGGTATCGAAAATCGGTGGGCGGACCGGTGATGCGCATGCGTCGAGAGCACATAGTTAGAAGTTTCCCACAATGAAGTCTTTAAATCGACCAAAAGCGGTCTTCACTGACCCACTCTTTTGTGCCACCTTGAAACCGCGCAGTCGCGCCAGTCGCGCCTCTTCCAGCAAACCCATCACGGTCGAGGACCGGGGCTGGGCCACCATATCGGCCAGTGCGCTGGAATATTTGGGAACACCGCGGCGCACGGGCTTGAGGAAAATGTCCTCGCCCAACTCCACCATGCCGGGCATGACAGCGCTGCCGCCGGTGAGCACGATGCCCGAAGACAGCACCTCTTCGTAGCCAGACTCACGGATGACTTGCTGCACCAGCGAGAAAATTTCTTCCACACGCGGCTCGATCACACCCGCCAAAGCCTGCTTGCTGATCATGCGGGGGCCGCGATCGCCCAGACCCGGAACTTCCACTTGGCTGTCGGGGTCGGCCAGCATTTGCTTGGCATAGCCGCTTTCCACCTTGATGTCTTCAGCGTCCTTGGTGGGCGTGCGCAGCGCCATGGCGATGTCGCTGGTGATCAAGTCGCCCGCAATCGGAATCACTGCGGTGTGGCGGATGGCCCCACCCGTAAAAATAGCCACATCTGTGGTGCCTGCGCCAATGTCGACCAAGGCCACGCCCAGGTCGCGCTCGTCATCGGTCAAGACAGCTTGGCTGGCTGCCAATGGGTTGAGCAGCAGTTGCTCGACTTCTAGGCCACAACGGCGCACGCACTTGATGATGTTCTCTGCCGCACTTTGTGCGCCAGTGACGATGTGCACCTTGGCTTCGAGGCGGATGCCGCTCATGCCTACAGGCTCTTTCACATCTTGACCATCGATTACAAATTCTTGCGGTTCCACCAGCAGCAAACGCTGGTCAGAAGAAATGCTCACGGCCTTGGCGGTTTCGATCACGCGCGCCACGTCCGTCGGCGTGACTTCCTTGTCCTTAATAGCCACCATGCCGCTTTGGTTCAGGCCACGAATGTGGCTGCCGGTGATGCCGGTGTAGACACGTTGGATCTTGCAATCCGCCATCAGCTCGGCTTCTTTGAGCGCTTGCTGAATGCTTTGCACGGTGGCTTCAATGTTGACCACCACCCCGCGCTTCAAACCGTTGCTGGGCGCCACACCCAAACCAGCGAGCTTGAGTTCGCCGCCGGGCATGACTTCTGCGACCACGGCCATGACCTTGGCAGTGCCAATGTCCAAACCGACGACGACGTCTTTGTACTCTCTTGCCATATCAGTGTCTGCCCTCAGTAGGTCGTGTTTTTTTGTTGTCTTGTTGTTCTCGTGCTGCCTGGCGCTTGGCCATTTCCAGCGCTTTTTCTCGGCTGACGGTGGTCACGCCCTGCAGCCGCAAGGCATAACCATCGGGATAACGCAAATCTGCATACTCCAGCGCTTCGGGGGTGCGCTGGTACTGCTGCGTAATCTGCGGCAGCGTGCGCACAAAACGCTGAATGCGCTGCAATACTTCTTGGGCCGTGCCGCCGCCCAACTCCAGGCTGGCCCCGTTTTTCAGGTGCACCAGCCAGCTGCCCTGGTCGCGCCACAGCAGTGCATCGATTTGCACATCCATGGGCTTGAAGCTGGCTTCCAGCGCGTAATACATGCGCAGCACTTCGGCGGCCGAGCCTTCAGGACCAGAAAGGCGAGGTAGATCTTCGCGCTCTACCTCGCCAATATTGGCTTCAAATACTTCGCCCATGGTGTTGACCATGGCGGTGCCGGTGTCAGGCCCCCAGTAAGCTTGTGGATCATGCTCGCGCAAGATCACACGCAGACTGTTGGGGTAGTCGCGGCGCACCTCAGCTTGACGCACCCAAGGCACTTGTTCGAAGGCTTGGCGTGCAGCGCGCAGGTCAATGGTGAAAAAATTGCCCGTCAGGTGGGGCGCCACATTGGCCCGCAAGGTCACGGCGTTGTTGTGTACCAACTCGCCTTCGACCACGATGCGCGCAATCGAAAACGCCGGATGGCGCAAAGCCCACCAGCTCACCACCGCCAGCATGAGGACGGCCACACCCATGAACATGGCCGTGGCGGTCACGTTCATCAGCTTGACGTCCAAAGGTGCTGGCATGGAGTAGCTCATCGGCCTTGCACCTCCTCATGGCGCGCGCTGTCCAGCGACGCATGGGCCAGCAAACGCAGGCACAGCTGCTCATAGCTCATGCCAGACGCACGTGCAGCCATGGGCACCAAGGAGTGGCTGGTCATGCCAGGCGAAGTATTGATTTCCAGCAAGAAAGGCTGGCGGTCTGTGCGACGAATCATTACGTCCGCACGTGCCCAGCCACGGCAGCCCAGCGTGCGAAACGCTTGCTCCACCGTGCGCTGAATATGTGCCTCTTCGTCGGCAGGCAATCCGCTGGGGCAGTGGTATTGCGTGTCGTCCGTGAAGTATTTGTTTTGGTAGTCGTAGTTGCCATCAGGCGCCACGATGCGAATCACCGGCAGCGCCTGGGCAGTGGCGCCTTCACCCAGTACAGCGCAGGTGGTCTCTTCACCGTCGATGAACTGTTCGCACAGCACTTCATCGTCATATTGGGCCGCCAGCGCATAGGCTTGCGCGCACTGGCTGGCGTCCGTGACTTTGGTCAGCCCCATGCTGGAGCCGTCGCGCGCAGGCTTGACGATCATGGGGGCGCCCAAGGCAGCAAACGCCTGTTCGGTTTGCGCAGCGCTGGCCACCATGCGCCAGTCAGGCGTAGGCAGGCCCTCAAAGCGCCAGATGCGCTTGGTCATGATCTTGTCCATGGCCATGCTGGAGGCCATCACACCAGAGCCGGTGTAGGGAATGCCCAACAACTCCAGCGCGCCTTGCACGGTGCCATCTTCTCCGTGGCGACCATGCAAAGCAATGAAACAGCGGTCAAAACCCTCGCTTTTCAACGTACCTAGATCGCGCTCGGCAGGGTCAAATGCATGGGCATTCACACCTTGGGACTGCAACGCAGCCAGCACGCCCTGGCCCGACATCAGGGACACTTCGCGCTCAGATGAGCGGCCGCCCATCAGCACGGCCACTTTGCCCAAGGCTTGCACATCAATATTCGTCATGATCTTGCTCATTGCGCAGCTCCCTGCTGCACCTGAGACTTGTTTGGCTCAAGCATTTCCACCAGTTGTGCAGGTACCGCGCCGATCGAACCGGCCCCCATGCACAACACCACATCTCCAGAGCGTGCATTGTCCGCAATTGCCTGGGGCAAATCGCCAATTTTCTCAATAAAAATTGGCTCTACACGACCAGCCACACGCACAGCGCGTGCCAGCGCACGGCCATCGGCCGCGACGATGGGTGCCTCGCCTGCGGCATAGACCTCATTGAGCAGCACCGCGTCGGCTTCGCTGAGCACCTGCACAAAATCTTCAAAGCAATCACGCGTGCGGGTGTAGCGATGCGGCTGGAATGCCAGCACCAGGCGACGACCGGGGAATGCACCGCGTGCAGCAGCCAGCGTGGCGGCCATCTCTACCGGGTGGTGGCCGTAGTCATCAATCACGGTGAAGCTGCCACCGTCGCTGGCGCGCAAATTGCCATAGCTTTGAAAGCGACGGCCCACGCCCTTAAAACCTTCCAGTGCGCGCAGCAATGCGGCATCCGAAATCTCCAGCTCCATGGCAATGGCCACGGTAGCCAAGGCGTTGAGCACGTTGTGCTCGCCCGCCAAACTCAGGCGCACATGCAAATCGGGATAGGGCTGCCCATTTTGGCGAATGACCGTAAAGCACATTTGCCCATGCTCAGCACGCACATCCACAGCGCGCACCTGGACGTCTTCAGCAAAACCGTAGGTGGTGACGGGGCGCGCCAGCTGGGGCAAGATCTCGCGCACCGCAGGGCTTTCGGCACACACAATCGCACGGCCATAAAACGGCATGCGGTGCAAGAAGTCGACAAAGGCCTGCTTGAGCTTGCCAAAGTCGTGACCATAGGTCTCCATATGGTCAGCGTCGATGTTCGTGACCACTGCCATCACCGGCAGCAGGTTCAGGAATGATGCGTCTGACTCATCGGCTTCCACCACGATGTAGTCACCGTGACCGAGCTTGGCATTGGCACCGGCGCTGTTGAGCTTGCCGCCAATCACGAAAGTGGGGTCCAAACCCGCTTCTGCCAGCACGCTGGTGACCAAGCTGGTGGTCGTGGTCTTGCCATGCGCACCTGCAATGGCAATGCCCTGCTTAAAGCGCATCAACTCAGCCAGCATCAAGGCACGTGGCACCACAGGAATCTTGCGGGCACGCGCTTCCACCACTTCAGGGTTGTCAGCCTTCACGGCAGTGGAAGTCACCACCACATCGGCCGCTTGGACATGCTCTGCTGCATGGCCCACAAAGGTTTGAATGCCCAGCCCCTGCAGCCGCTGCAGCGTGGCGCTGTTGGCCAAATCGGAGCCCGAGACGGCATAGCCGAGGTTGTGCAGCACCTCGGCGATACCACTCATGCCGGAGCCACCAAGGCCGACAAAATGGATGTTTTGGATCGCGTGTTTCATGCGGCGAGCTCCTCGCACGCCGCTACCACCGCACGGGTGGCATCAGTCTTCTGCATCGTTTTGGCTTTAAGGGCAACGTCCAAGAGTGTTGAACGCTGCATATTCTGTAGCATTTCTGCCAACTTTTGTGCATTCAATGCAGCTTGTGGCAATAACCATCCACCGCCGGCATCCACCAAGAAACGCGCATTGGCGGTTTGGTGGTCGTCGACCGCATGGGGAAACGGCACAAAGATCGCTGCAGCACCGACTGCAGCCAACTCCGTCACCGTGCTGGCACCGGCGCGGCAAATCACCAAATCGGCATCCGCAAACGCTTGGGCCGTGTCTTCAATGAAGGGCGTCAGCTCCGCATCTACACCGGCCCGCGCATAGTTTGCGCGCAAGGCTTCGATCTGCTTGGCACCGCTTTGGTGAATGACACTCGGGCGCGCATTGTGCGGCAAAAATGATAGCGCTTCAGGAACAATGTCGTTCAAAGCCTTGGCGCCCAGACTGCCGCCCACCACCAGCACCTTGAGCGGGCCGGTACGTCCAGCAAAACGTTGCTCAGGCGATGGCTGGCGCAAGAAGGCTTCGCGCAGCGGATTGCCCACCCATTGCGCCTTCTTGATGGCATTCGGGAAAGCCTGAAATACCCGGTCGGCAATGCTGGCCAGCACCTTATTGGCTGCGCCCGCAACCGAATTTTGCTCATGCAGCACCAGCGGTTTGCCCGCGAGTACCCCCATCATGCCGCCCGGAAACGTGATGTAGCCGCCAAAGCCGACCAGCACATCGGGCTTGACGCGCCGCACCACGGCCATGGCTTGCCAGAAAGCTTTGAGCAAGCGCAGCGGCAGCAAGGCCAGCGTAGCCAAGCCTTTGCCACGCACGCCAGAGAAATCAATGGTCTCCAGCGCAAATCCTTGTGGAGGCACCAAGCGCGCTTCCATGCTGCCCGGTGCACCCAGCCAGTGCACCCGCCAGCCTTGCTCACGCAGTGCATGGGCCACGGCCAAGCCCGGGAAGATATGCCCTCCCGTGCCGCCTGCCATGATCAAAGCGACTTTTTCTTTCATGTTTTTCTCACCCTTGGACTGATGAGCTTGTTCTCGTAGTCGATGCGCAGCACCACTGCAATCGCCACGAGATTCATCAGCACCGCCGAGCCACCAAAGCTCATCAGCGGCAATGTCAAACCTTTGGTGGGCAAGGCGCCCAAATTCACGCCCATATTGATAAAGGCCTGAAAGCCGAACCACAGCGCCACGCCCTGCGCGACCAGACCAGCAAACACCTTGTCGTGGAAAATGGCTTCACGACCGATTTCAATGATGCGGCGCGTGAGCCAGACAAAGGCCACGATCAAAATCAAAATGCCCAGAAAACCGAATTCCTCGCCGATCACGGAGAGCAAAAAGTCGGTATGGGCTTCAGGCAGCCAGTGCAGCTTTTCGACACTGCGCCCCAACCCCACGCCGAACAGCTCCCCGCGACCGATGGCAATCAGCGCGTGGGACAGTTGGTAGCCTTTGCCCAAGGCGTGGTCTGCAGCAAATGGATCCAGATACGCGAAGATGCGCTCACGCCGCCATTCAGACATGGCGATCATGATCACGAACGCGCCAACCACCAGCGCAGCCATCAAAAAGAACATGCGCGCATTCACGCCGCCCAGGAACAAGATGCCCATGGAGATCACCACGATCACCAAGAAGGCCCCCATATCCGGTTCGGCCAGCAGCAACACGCCCACGATGAACACTGCGGCCGCCATAGGCAGCACGGCGCGGAAAAAGCGCTCTTTCACATCCATGCGCCGCACCATGTAGTTGGCCGCATAGACCAGCACGGCGAACTTGGCGAGCTCTGACGGCTGAAAGTTCATCAAGCCCAGCGGCAACCAACGCCGCGCGCCGTTGACCACCAGACCCACGCCCGGCACCAGCACCAGTATCAACAGCAGCAAAGCCGTCAAAAACATGGGAATGGCCAGGCGCTCCCAGGTCTTGATGGACACCTGAAACGCCAGCAGCGCGGCCACAAAACCCACACACAGCGACATGCCGTGGCGCAGCAAAAAGTGGTAGGGCTCAATCTTGCCGAAGCGCGGATTGTCTGGCATGGCAATCGAGGCCGAATACACCATGACCAGGCCCCATGCCAGCAAGCCGATCACCACCCAGATCAGCGCCTGATCCAGCCCCAATGCAGTGGGCGGCAGCGCACGCGTGTGGCGGTACTCGGTGCCACCCAGGCGCACAGGCAAGACATCTACGGGCTTGTCCACGTTGCCGCTGAGCCAGCTTTTGATGCGTTCGCGTGCATGGGCCATGACGGTCATCCGTGCCACCCCTCCAGCACTTGCCCGGCCTCATCGGCCAGTTCCTGCACCGCCGCCACAAAGGCTTGTGCACGGTGGGCGTAATCGCGGTACATGTCCATGCTGGCACAGGCAGGCGACATCAGCACGGCATCTCCCGCTTGCGCCTGCTGGCTCGCCAGTTGTACGGCCTGCGCCATGTCATTGGCATCGAACAGCGGCACCTCGGTATCGCTGAGCGCGGCACGAATGAGCGGCGCATCGCGGCCAATCAGCACCACCGCGCGCACATAGCGCGCCACCGGCGGCGCCAGCGGTGCAAAGTCCTGGCCTTTGCCCAGCCCACCCAAAATCAGCACCAAGCGGCGATCTGCACCCAGCCCGGTCAACGCGGCCACAGTCGCGCCCACGTTGGTGCCTTTGCTGTCGTCAAAATATTCCACGCCTTGCACCATGCCGATGGGCTCGACACGGTGGGGCTCGCCTCGGTACTCACGCAGCCCATAGAGCATGGGTGCCAAGCTGGCACCAGCGGCCTGTGCCAATGCCAATGCCGCCAAGGCATTGCTGGCGTTATGGCGGCCGCGAATGCGCAGCGCATCAGCAGGCATAAGGCGCTGAATCACCAAATCGTCTTGCGGATCGCGTGACTTGCGACCAGCCGTATCCACCTCCATGGCCCGCACCAGCCACGCCATGCCCGAGACAGTTTCAATACCGAAGTCGCCGGGGTTGCGCGGCATGTCCGTGCCAAAACTGACATGGGGCCGCTGCTGCGGTTTTTGCAGCTTGACTTTGACGGGAGGCGGCAGCATGTCCATGACCGTGGGGTCTTCACGGTTGAGCACCATCAGCGCCTGCTGACCAAAAATGCGCGCCTTGGCTTGGGCATAGGCCTGCATGCTGCCGTGCCAATCGAGGTGGTCTTGCGTGACATTGAGCACCACAGCAGCCGTGGGCTCAAAGCCCTGCACACCATCGAGCTGAAAGCTCGACAGCTCCAGCACCCACGCCTGGGGCAAGTCCTGCGCATCAATGCGTGCGCTCAGCGTATCGAGCAAGGTGGGCCCGATGTTGCCTGCCACTGCCACACTCAGGCCCGCGTGCTCCAAGAGCTTGCCTGTCAACGAAGTCACCGTGGTCTTGCCGTTGGTGCCCGTGATGGCCAATACCTTGGGCGCGTAAGCGTGCGCCTGCGCCATGCCCTTGAGCGCAGCGGCAAACAAATCCAATTCACCGCCGACGGGCAAGCCAATGGCGCGCGCTGCATCCACCACTGGCGCGATGGTCTCTGGCATCAGACCAGGTGAGCGGTACACCGACGTGATGTTTTGCCCCTGGATCAAATCGGCACCCAATGGCCCGCCCACAAAGCGTACGTCGGGCAGCTGCGCTTGTAATGCGGCCAATTGCGGGGGCGCCTCTCGGGTATCAGCCACCGTCACTTGCGCCCCTGCGCGCACGCACCAGCGTGCCATGGCCATGCCCGAGGCGCCCAGACCCAAGACCAGCACGCGCTGACCCTGTAAATGCTGCGACTGCCCTTGCGGCCAGTGGGCCGGAACAGGCAAACGCTCAGGCTCCAGTTCAAAGGTCTCGTCCACGGTCACTGGCGTGACCTCGGCATCGGCCGCATCCGAGACACTCGGATCCGCAAAAATCTGCGCCACAAAGGCGGCTGCATCTTTGGCGGCTGTCAATGTCGACACATCCGGCACCGGCGCATTCCAAGCAGTGTTTGCTACCGATTCCAAAGCATCTTGCCTTTGATCCACAAGGTTTTCAGCATCTTTTGTATCTGAAAACGTTGCTACATCTAGGCTAGCAGCTTCTATTTCTGCATCAACAGCTTGCAATTCAGGCGCAGCAGCCATAGACGCTGCTTGCGGCTCTGGGGCTTCGTGGGGCCGTGCGGTTGCAGGCTGCAGCGTGGGATCGTCGGTGTGCATGCGATTCACCTCAGTTTCAAGGTGGACAGCCCGATCAGGCACAGCAGCATGGTGATGATCCAAAAGCGGATCACGACCTGCGTTTCCTTCCAGCCACTCTTTTCAAAGTGGTGGTGCAAAGGCGCCATCTTCAGCAAGCGGCGGCCTTCGCCATAGCGTTTTTTGGTGTACTTGAACCACATCACCTGCAGCATCACCGAGACGGCTTCGGCCACAAAAATGCCGCCCATGATGGCCAGCACGATTTCTTG
>JBJEZV010000262.1:7747-19249 GCA_051887595.1 Comamonas sp. | reverse complement strand
CCGAGACGGCTTCGGCCACAAAAATGCCGCCCATGATGGCCAGCACGATTTCTTGGCGCACGATCACTGCGATCGTGCCCAGCGCACCGCCCAAGGCCAGTGCACCTACATCACCCATAAAAATCTGGGCCGGATGGGCGTTGAACCACAAAAAGGCCAGCCCTGCACCGGCCATGGCGCCGCAGAAAATCATCAGCTCACCCGTGCCCGGAATGCTGGGGAAATGCAGGTATTTGGCGTAGTTGGCATGGCCCGTCACATAGGCAAAAATGCCCAGCGCCGTGCCCACCATGATCACGGGCATGATGGCCAGGCCATCGAGACCATCTGTGAGGTTGACCGCATTGCTGGCACCCACAATGACCAAATAGGTCAGGATCACAAAGCCCAGCACGCCCAGCGGGTAGCTGACTTCCTTGAAGAACGGCACCATCAGCCCAGCCTGCGGTGGCAAATCCATGGAAAAGCCGGACTGCACCCAGGTCACAAATAACTCCAGCGCGCGGCTGTTGGAGTTTTCCGAAATGCTGAACACCAGCGCGATGGACGCCAGCAAGCCAATCACAGACTGCCAGAAATACTTCTCGCGCGAACGCATGCCCTCGGGGTCTTTGTTAACCACCTTGCGCCAGTCGTCGACCCAGCCAATCGCACCAAAGCCCAGGGTGACGATCATCACAATCCAGACAAAGCGGTTGCTCAGGTCAAACCACAGCAAGGTCGACGCTGCAATCGCAAACAAAATCAGCACACCGCCCATGGTGGGCGTGCCGTTTTTGACCAGGTGGGTTTGCATGGCGTAACCGCGCACGGGCTGGCCTACCTTGAGCGCGGTCAGCATGCGGATCACGCGCGGCCCGGCCCACAAACCAATGGTCAAGGCGGTCAAGGCCGCCATGACTGCACGGAAGGTGATGTATTGCACCACACGCAAAAAACTGAAATCAGGCGACAAACTTTGCAGCCACTCTGCCAAGATCAGCAACATGCTGCGCCCTCCCCGCAAGCGCGCTCCAGCGCTTGCACCACGTGTTCCATCTTCATACTTCTCGAACCTTTGACCAGCACACTGCCGGTCTGGGCCATACGGCCCTGCACGGCCTCAATCAAGGCCTGCATCGAATCAAAATGTGTCGCCCCTGCGCCGAAAGCCTCCACGGCATGGCTGCTTTGGGCACCCAGCGCAAACAAGGTCTCAATGCCCGCAGCGCGCGCACTGGCACCCACTTCCGCATGGAAAGCCGGGCCGTTATTGCCCACTTCGGCCATATCACCCATGACCATCAGGCGTGGCGCTGGCAACTCGGCCAGCACGGCAATCGCCGCCTGCATGGAATCGGGGTTGGCGTTATAGGTGTCGTCCACCACATCTACCTGCCGCGCACCACACACCACAGCCGTCGAGCGCGAACGCCCTTTGACGGGCTCAAACGCGCTCAAGCCCTGTGCAATCGCTGCCAGCGGCACGCCTGCAGCCAAGGCGCAAGCCGTTGCCGCGAGCGCATTGCGCACGTTGTGGCGACCGGCAATATGCAAACGGCATTCCAACTGGCCTTGCGGCGTCTGGATATGCACCTGCCATGCACTGTCCTGCCAATGCGCAGACAGTGCTTGCACATCGGCGCCTTGCGCTCCAAAGCTCAGCACACGACGTTTGCCCGCGAGTTCCCGCCACACAGGCGTGAAGGCATCGTCAGCAGGAAACACGGCCACACCATCCTCGGGCAAAAAGCCCAGAACGCTGCCGTTTTCCCGCGCCACCGCTTCTACGGTGTGCATGAATTCCTGGTGCTCTCGTTGGGCGTTGTTGACCAAGGCCACCGTGGGCTGAGCGATGCGTGCCAGATCGGCGATCTCGCCCGGATGGTTCATGCCCAACTCCACCACACCGATGTGGTGGGCAGCACTTAAGCGGAACAAGGTCAGTGGCACACCAATGGCGTTGTTGAAGTTGCCTTGGGTGGCAAACGCAGCATCACCGGCATGCGCGCGCAAGATGCTGGCGATCATCTGCGTCACCGTGGTCTTGCCATTGCTGCCAGTCACGGCAATCAAGGGCAGGCCAAACATGCTGCGCCAGCCTGCCGCCAAAGCTCCCAGCGCCACGGTGGTGTCAGGCACTTCAATCCCAGGCAACCCAAGCGCCTCGAGGCCCTCACGGGCGATGGCGGCAGCTGCCAAACCTTCACGCTGCACTTGCGGCAAAAAGCTGTGGGCATCCATGCGCTCGCCTTGGAGCGCGACAAACAAATCTCCAGCCTGCACACTGCGACTGTCCGTATGTACACGCAGCACAGGCGTTGCTCCGTCCCCTACCAGCCGGGCTTGCGGCTGGAAGGCTCGGATCCACATCCATGCCTGCTGCAAAGTCATCATTGTTGTTGTTCCTCTCGCTGAAGCAGGGCCACACGGGCCTGCTCCATGTCGGAAAACGGGTGCTTGACACCCTGTATTTCCTGATAGTCCTCATGGCCCTTGCCCGCCAGCAGCACCACATCGCACGCATCGGCCTGGGCAATGGCTTGGGCGATGGCCGCGCGGCGGTCCACCACCACATGCACGCCTTGGCGCTGCATGCCGTCCACGATTTGCTGCACGATGGCCTCGGGCTGCTCACCGCGCGGGTTGTCGCTGGTCACCCAGACCACATCCGCCTGGCGCTGTGCTGCCTGGCCCATCAACGGGCGCTTGGTCGCATCGCGATTGCCACCACAGCCAAACACGCAGTGCAAACGGCCTGCACGGGCCTGCGCCACTGGCTGCAAGCCTTTGAGCGCTTGCTCCAGCGCATCGGGCGTGTGGGCATAGTCCACCACCACCAGCGGCTGCTGCGGGCGAGCCACTTGCTGCATGCGACCGGGCACAGGCTCCAGATCGCTGCACAGCTGTACGGCTTCGTTCAAGGGCACGCCCAGCGAACGCAAAGCGGCCAGCACGCCCAGCATGTTGCTCACGTTGTACTGGCCAATCAATGCAGTTTCCAAGGTGTAGCGCTGGCCAGCTTCTTGCACCTCAAAGCACAAACCACGCTCACCATGGCGCACGTCCAGCGCCTGCAAGCGCGCAGCTTGCTGCACACCTACCGTCCACAGCTCCACACCAGGCTGGGACAGCAACTGGGCCGCCAGTTGCTGTCCATGGTCGTCATCCACATTCACTACGGCAGCCTGCAGCCCTGGCCACGCGAACAACTTGGCTTTGGCAGCCCAATAGGCGTTCATGCTGCCGTGGTAGTCCAGGTGGTCTTGGGTGAAGTTGGTAAAAATTGCCGTGTGGATGTGCGTGTCATCCAACCGGTGCTCTTCAATGCCAATAGAAGAGGCCTCAATGGCGCAGGCCGCGACACCCTTGCTGGCATAGTCGGCAAAGGCGTACTGCAAGCACACCGGATCAGGCGTGGTCATGCCGGTATCCACCAAGGCGGGGGGCACACCAATGCCCAGCGTTCCCACCATGGCGCAGCCACGGTGCGCGCCATGCTGGTAGTGCACCAAGGCGTGGGCCAGCCACCATGCGGTGGAGGTCTTACCGTTGGTACCCGTCACTGCCAAAACCTGCAGTGATTGAGATGGATGTTCCAGCCACTGAGCCGCAATACGTGCCGTGGCGGCTTTGAGGCCTTGGAACGTCGCAATAGCTCCGGTGAGGTCAAATGCCTCAACGCCTTGGCGCTCCACCACGCAAGCCACTGCGCCACGTGCTTGGGCCGCAGCCACATGCTGGCGCCCATCGGTTCTGCCGCCGGGCCAAGCGATAAAGGCATCACCAGGCTGCACCAAACGACTGTCGGTGCGTAGCTGCCCTGTGACACGGCCGCGCAGCCATGTCACGACCTGTTCAGGCTGCTCAAAATGCTGGGTGTTGCCGGTCACAGCGATTCCTCCACCGGATTGGCCACAATTTGTGGCTGCACCGCCATATCGGGCGCAACGCCCATCAAACGCAAACTTTGCTGCACAACCGTACTGAAAACTGGAGCGGCAACTGCCCCTCCGTAATACACGCCGTTACTAGGCTCATCCACCATCACCGAAACGATGACGCGTGGGTCATCGATGGGAGCCATACCGGTAAACCAAGCGCGGTATTTTCCTGCGGCATAGTTTTTACCGACTTGCTTGCGCGCCGTACCTGACTTGCCGCCGACGGAATAACCCACGGTCTGGGCACGTTGGCCGGTCCCCCCTGGGCCAGTGGCCAGTGCCAGCATATGGCGCACCTGCTCCGCCGTTCGTTCTGAAAACACGGGCACACCTACCGGTGGACGATCGAGTTTGAGCATGGTGGCAGGGATGACCTTGCCGCCATTGGAGAAGACCGTATAGGAGCGCGTCATCTGCAGCAAGCTGGCCGACAAGCCGTAGCCGTACGACATGGTTGCCTGCTCCACAGGGCGCCAAGACTTATAGGGCCGCAAACGACCGCTGGCCGCCCCCGGGAAAGCAATCTGCGGCTTTTGGCCGAATCCCACGGCAGAAAACGTTTCCCACATCTGCTGAGACGAGAGTTGTTGGGCAATTTTGGTCGTGCCAACGTTGGACGACTTCTGGATTACCCCTTCCACGGTCAACAATCCGTAGTTTTTAGTGTCTGAGATCGTTGAACCCGTCACATTGATACGACCAGGAGTCGTATCTACGGGAGTATTAGGACGGAACTTTCCACTCTCCAGCGCAATGCCAACCGTGATGGGTTTCATGGTGGAACCTGGCTCAAACACGTCCGTAATGGCGCGGTTGCGCAACTGCTCACCCGTCAAGCGTTTGCGGTTGGAAGGGTTGAAGCTGGGATAGTTCGCCAGCGCCAGCAATTCCCCGGTCTTAGCATCCATCACCACCACCGTGCCACCCACGGCCTTGTGTGCGATTACTTGCTCTTTGAGCTTTTGGTAGGCAAAAAACTGGATCTTGCTGTCAATCGACAATTGAATGTCGCGACCATCAATAGGCGGGATCTCATCACCCACCCCTTCCACTACGCGACCCAAGCGGTCCTTGATGACGCGGCGCGAACCCGGCTTACCTGCCAAGTCCTTTTCAAACGCCAGCTCCATGCCCTCTTGGCCTTTGTCTTCAACGCTCGTAAAGCCCACGATGTGGGCTGCCGCTTCCCCTTCGGGGTACTGGCGCTTGTATTCGCGCGTCTGGTAGATGCCCTTGATGCCCAATTCCTTGATCTGCAGCCCCACCTCCCAGTCCAGCTGACGCTTGACCCAGACAAAGCTTTTGTCTTCGGCCAGCTTTTTTTGCAGCTGATCGAGCGGCATTTCCATCAACTTGGCAAGCTGCGGCAACTTGGCGAGCTCTTCGGGCGTGTTCTTTTCCACATCTTCAGGAATCGCCCAGATGCTGGCGGCTGGCACGCTAGATGCCAAAATCAAGCCATTGCGATCCAAAATACGTCCGCGATTGGCAGTCAGCTCCAAAGTTCGCGCAAAACGCACTTCACCTTGGCGCTGGAAAAAATCGTTGTCGATCACCTGCACCCAGGCAGCGCGGCCAGCTAAGCCCGCAAAGGCAAACACGATGCAGCCCATGACAAACTTGCTGCGCCACGCTGGCGTTTTGCTGGCCAGCAAGGGGCTAGAGGTGTAGTTCACGCTACGCATTACTGCGCCCCTCCGCTTGCCTGCGCATCACGCACATAGTGGGTAATGGCCGGAGAAACACCTTGCAGCCCTTGCTCAACTGCCATTTTTTCAATGCGCGAGGGTGTGGACTGTGCGCGCAACTCCACCTGCAGACGCTGGTATTCCGTCTCCAGATTGCGCGCTTCGTTCGTTGCACGGTGCAACTCGGTATAGAGGCTGCGCGACTGGTACTGGGTTTGCACCAAGTACAGCGCACTAAACATCACGGCCACCAGCAGCAGAACATTCAGGCGCAGCATGCCGCCCTCCCCTGGCTGAATGGACGCACGGCGGCAGTCATGCAGGCACCTCGGTACGTTGGGCCACCCGCATCACGGCACTGCGTGAACGGGGGTTGGCATCGACTTCAGCCTTGCTGGGCTTGATGCGCTCCAGCGCCACCAACCGCATAGGTTTGGGCTCGGCAAACGGCGTGCGGCGGTCAAACACCTCTTTGGAGTGCTCCGCAATGAACTGCTTGACGATGCGGTCTTCCAGCGAGTGAAAACTAATCACCGCCAAACGCCCACCCGGCTTGAGCACGCGCAAACTGGCTTGCAAGGCTTCTTGCAACTCCACCAATTCGGCATTGATAAAAATGCGCAGCGCCTGGAAAGTCCGTGTCGCAGGGTTTTGGCCGTCGCGTGACTTCACAATCTTGCCCACCAGATTCGATAACTCGGTCGTTGTCTGCACAGGACCATGCGCCTCGCGGTGGGCAACAATAGCCTTGGCAATGGGATACGCCATGCGCTCTTCGCCGTAGTCGCGAATCACGTCGGTGATTTGCTGCACTTCAGCTTCTGCCAACCATTCAGCCACGCTTTGTCCACGCGTGGTGTCCATGCGCATGTCCAGCGGGCCTTCGAAGCGAAAGCTAAAGCCACGGTCGGCCTGGTCAATCTGCGGCGAGCTCACGCCCAAGTCCATGAGAATGCCGTCGGCACTGGCCTCGGGCAGGTCGTGCATGTGGCGAAAGCCCTCGTGCCGAATAGCAAAACGGGCGTCTTGGATACGCCCGGCTTCTGCAATCGCCAATGGGTCTTTATCGAAAGCGATCAACCTGCCTTGCGGGCTCAATCGCGACAAAATCAGACGGGAATGCCCGCCGCGGCCAAAGGTGCCATCAATATAGGTGCCATCAACCGCAGACGGTGCATCGCCCAACAAGGCATCAACAGCCTCGTTCAGCAAAACGGTGATGTGTTGGAGGGGCTGGTTCAACGCTCGCCCTTTTCAGAAAGCAAAATCTTGGAATACATCAGGCATAGGCGCTTGCATGGCTTGCGCCTCCTGCGCTTCATAAGTGGCTTGGTCCCACAGCTCGAAATGGTTGCCCATGCCCAGCAAGACAGCGCTGCGCTCCAGACCAATGGCCTGACGCAGCTCGGGCGAGACCAAGATGCGGCCTGTGCCATCCATCTCGACATCCATGGCATTGCCCAAAAATATGCGCTTCCACCATTGCGCTTGCATGGGCAGCTGCCCGATACGCTCGCGAAACAGCAGCCATTCGGGACGTGGAAACAGCATCAGGCATCCGTGGGGGTGTTTGGTGATGGTGAGTTGACCTTGGGCCTGCGACATCAAAGCGTCACGATGCCGAGTCGGCACAGACAGCCGCCCCTTGGCATCGAGATTCAATGAAGAAGCCCCTTGAAACACGATTGGTCACATCCCCTAGATTGAGCCTGCAGCACCCGAAGACGGGGCCTACAAGGCAACTTTCACCACTTAATTGCACTTTTTTGCACTGTAGCAGTAATTTTTAGGGCCGCCACTAGGGGCTTCACAATGCTTTGCAATGAAATCAATGACTTAGCCACACACTGGGTCCGCAAAATTGGCAAAAACCTGTGGAGTTTCAATGACTTAGCCGCCTGTCGACAGTAAGACCCCGTCCTACGCGCCATTTACGTTCTTTATCAAAACAAATCCCCCTTGGCGAAACAGTTTCACCAAGGGGGAAGCAACGGTGATTCTTTGGTTACAGGATGTATCTCGACAGGTCTTCGTCTTGGCTCAACATTTGCAGCTTGCTGTCCACATACGCGGCGTCGATGGTGATGGTCTGGCCGGCAAGCTTCACCGCATCAAAGCTGATCTCATCGAGCAACCGTTCCATCACGGTCGACAGGCGACGTGCACCAATGTTCTCGGTGCGTTCATTGACGGTAAAAGCGGTATAGGCTAGCCGCGTGATGCCATCGTCCGTGAAGGACAGCTGGACGCCTTCGGTTGCCAGCAGCGCTTGGTACTGCTTGACCAATGAGGCATGGGTTTGCGTGAGGATGGCTTCAAAGTCCTGCACCGACAAAGACTCCAGTTCCACCCGGATCGGAAAACGCCCCTGCAACTCAGGGATCAGGTCACTGGGCTTGGAGAGGTGAAATGCACCCGATGCAATGAACAAGATGTGGTCCGTCTTGACCATGCCGTACTTGGTCGACACGGTAGTGCCTTCAACCAATGGCAGCAGATCGCGCTGCACGCCTTGGCGCGAAACATCCGAGCCACTGGCCTCTTGGCGCGTCGCCACTTTGTCAATCTCATCGATAAAGACGATGCCGTTTTGCTCCAAATTGGCCAGCGCACGGGCCTTGGTCTCTTCTTCATTGACCAGCTTGGCCGCCTCTTCATCGATCAGCTGCTTTAACGCATCTTTGATCTTGAGCTTGCGCGTCTTGCGTCGCTCTTGACCCATTTGGCTGAACATGCCACGCAATTGCTCGGCCATCTCTTCCATGCCTTGGGGGCCCAGAATTTCCAGCTGCGGCTTGCTATCCGCCAAGTCAATCTCGATGTCCTTGTCATCGAGCTGCCCTTCGCGCAGCTTCTTGCGAAACACCTGGCGCGTGCCAGTGTCGGCTGGGGCTTCGCCCGTGCGGGCTGGGGGCAGCAGCACGTCCAAGATGCGCTCTTCTGCGGCATCTTCGGCGCGCATGCGCTGCTTTTTCATCTCGCTCTCACGCGCTTGCTTGACTGCAATTTCAGCCAAATCACGAATGATGGAATCCACATCCTTGCCCACATAGCCCACCTCCGTGAACTTGGTGGCCTCGACCTTGATGAAAGGTGCGTCGGCCAGACGTGCCAGGCGGCGGGCGATCTCGGTCTTGCCTACGCCGGTGGGACCAATCATCAAAATGTTTTTGGGCGTGATTTCCTGTCGCAGACCTTCGGCCACTTGCTGACGACGCCAGCGGTTGCGCAAGGCGATGGCAACGGCACGCTTGGCACCGGACTGGCCAACGATGTGATTGTCCAGTTCGGAGACGATTTCCTGGGGGGTCATGGAGGACATGGTCAAATATCAGTCAAATTGGCTTTTTGCCCTTGTGGATCAAGGGCATAGTGCTATTTATTCAATGATGGATTCACCAAGACTTACAGCGTCTCGATGGTGTGGTGCATATTGGTGTAAATGCACAGCTCGCCTGCAATCTCCAGCGACTTTTTGACAATCACTTCAGCGGGCAAATCGGTGTTGTTGAGCAAGGCCTTGGCCGCCGAGTGGGCATACGAGCCGCCTGAACCGATGGCCACGATGCCCTGCTCGGGCTCCAGCACATCGCCATTGCCGGTGATGATCAGCGAAGCACTGTGATCGGCCACAGCCAACATGGCTTCGAGCTTGCGCAGCACGCGGTCAGTGCGCCATTCTTTGGTCAACTCAATGGCGGCACGTGTGAGGTGTCCTTGGTGTTTTTCCAGCTTGGCTTCAAAACGCTCGAACAGCGTAAAGGCGTCCGCCGTTGCACCGGCGAAGCCCGCCAGCACTTTGCCGTGGTAGAGCTTGCGCACTTTGCGCGCCGTGCCTTTGACCACCACGTGACCCAAGGTCACTTGACCGTCTCCGCCAATGGCGACTTGTATGCCTTCGGGCGTCTGTCGACGCACGCTAATGATGGTGGTGCCGTGATACTGTTCCATAGCCTCTCCACGTGGGGGTGGGTTCGATTTTTTACAAGCGCTACATTAAACAAAAACCCATCCGGCCGCAGGCGGGATGGGTTGATGCGTAAAGTCTGCAACCTCGGCATCAGGCCATGGCTGCAGATGCAGTCAATGGCTTAATCACCAAACATTTTTTGCTTGAGTTCGCGGCGCTGCTGGGCTTCCAGCGACAGCGTAGCGGTGGGACGAGCCAACAGGCGGGGCACGCCAATGGGCTCGCCGGTTTCGTCGCAGTAGCCATAGTCACCCGAATCGATACGGGCAATCGACTGCTCGATCTTCTTGAGCAACTTGCGTTCACGGTCACGTGTGCGCAGCTCCAAAGCATGCTCTTCTTCAATGGTGGCACGGTCAGCAGGATCAGGCACCACCACGGTGTCTTCGCGCAGGTTCTCTGCGGTTTCACCCGCGTTTTGGTGCATGTCTTGCTTGAGCTTGACCAGCTTGGCGCGGAAGTACGCCAGCTGCACATCGTTCATGTACTCGTCATCAGACATAGCCACGATATCGGCGTCGGTCAGCTCTTCCAAGGGCTTGTTCTTCCAGTTGTTGGCGAGCTTGGGATCTCGCTTGGTCACGACGGAAGTGGGCGCAGAAGTGGTCGTAGGCATGGTTTTCTTCGAAGCGGCCTTCGGTGCTGCAGCGGGTGCAGTGGCCTTGGTTGGTTCGTTGGTAACGGTGCGGGATTTGCTTCCCGCAGGGGTTTTGGCAGCGGCAGGGGTGGACTTGGCCGCAGCTTTTTTGGCTGCAGGTTGGCCCTTTTGCTCGGCGGTGGTGGCAGCCACTTTGGCGGTGGCTTTTTTCTTGATCGTCTCGACTGCTGTCACTTCCTGTCTCCTCACAGTACTAGCACGGCCCAGTCGGCACACCCTCAAGGTATGAAGCTACCGGGTTCATATCAGGGCCGCGATTGTATCGATCCCAATTCACACGGCCCTGATCGTTGTACATAACGCACAGACTTGTCCGGAATAGCGGTTGAATGGGCCTTCCGGGCAGGTCATCAGATCAGACCAGACACTGGTCCAGACCTTGGCGCAGGATGTCCTGCGGCAAGTCGATGCCGATGAACACCATTTTGCTGGTGCGTGGCTCGTCTTCGCCCCATTCTGGGCCCAAATCGCTGCCCATGAGCTGGTGCACGCCTTGGAAAATCACCTTGCGCTGGGTGCCGCTCATGTGCAGCACGCCTTTGTAGCGCAGCATCTTGGGCCCATAGATATTGACGATGGCGCCCAGAAAATCTTCCAGCTTGGCCGGGTCAAAAGGTTTGTCTGCGCGGTAGACAAAGCTCTTGACGTCATCGTCGTGATGGTGGTGGTGCGGATGGTGGCAGTGTTCCCCGTGCTCATGATCGTGACCGCAATTTGCGTGGCCATGATCGTGATCATGGGCGCAGTGACCGTGGTCATGGTCGCAGTCGCTGTGGTCGTGGTCGTGGTCGTGGTCGTGGTCGTGGTCATCTTCCTTGAGGAAGTCAGGGTCGATGTCGAGCTTGGCGTTGAGGTTAAAGCCACGCAGATCGAACACTTCATTCAAAGGCACATCGCCAAAATGCACGGCCTTGATCGGCGCGCGGGGGTTCATGTGCTTGAGGCGGTGGATCAGCGCGTCTTTGTCCGCTTCACTGACCAAGTCGGTCTTGGACAGGAAGATCTGGTCCGCAAAGCCCACTTGGCGGCGTGCCTCTTGGCGATCATCAAGCTGCTGGTTCGCGTGCTTGGCGTCCACCAAGGTCAAGATGGAGTCGATGAGGTAGGACTCAGCGATCTCATCGTCCATAAAGAAGGTCTGTGCCACGGGGCCTGGGTCGGCCAAGCCTGTCGTCTCGATCACCACACGGTCAAACTCGACCAGGCCTTTGCGGCGCTTGGCCGCCAGCAGTTGCAGCGCTTCGCGCAGGTCTTCGCGGATGG
>JBJEZV010000262.1:0-7647 GCA_051887595.1 Comamonas sp. | reverse complement strand
TTGCGGCGCTTGGCCGCCAGCAGTTGCAGCGCTTCGCGCAGGTCTTCGCGGATGGTGCAGCAAATGCAGCCATTGCTCATCTGCAGGATTTGCTCTTTGGACTCGGTCTTCAGAATGTCGGTGTCGATGTTTTCCTCACCGAACTCGTTTTCAATAACCGCGATCTTCATGCCGTGGGACTCGCTGAGCACACGCTTGAGCAACGTGGTTTTGCCGGAGCCCAAAAAGCCGGTGAGGATGCTGACGGGGATGAGTGCCATGAAAAACAACCTTGTCGCAACGTGCGGGCTGCAGCATGCCGCTCGCACAAACTATCAATAAAGTGCGCGCTGCACGCAAGGCAACGCGCCAGAGGCCGAAAGTGTAGCCATGCGCCCAAGCACGCAAGCCCATCAGGGGCGTGCGCGTCAGCGCCAGCGTTTCAACCGCGCTTGGAATGTAGCAGCACTTGCCCCCTCGCCGTGGCTTGGAGACCCTGCAAGACGCTGTCCGCAGGCGCACGCTCGCGCGCACTACAGGCTTGCCACTTCAGGCGATAAGGTCAAATAAGGGCAAAAATCAAAAAAACAACAGCAGCTTGCCTATGCTTGAAGCCACTTTCCGATATCTTTCATACGTAAATCGGCTTCAGCTCTAGGCTATTAGCTCTTAATTTCTTTTTGATCAGGCTGTTTGAGGGCGCGTGGATGCGCTTTTTCATACGCTTGGGCCAGATGCTGGAAATCAAGCCGCGTGTAAATCTGGGTGGTGGAGATATTGGCGTGGCCCAGCAATTCCTGCACGGCACGCAAGTCGCCACTCGACTGCAGCACATGGCTGGCAAACGAATGACGGAGCACATGGGGATGCACAGAACGCGTCAATCCCGCTCGCTGGCTGCGCTGGCGCAAGCGCTGCCAAATCACCTGCGGGGTAATGCGCTGCCCCCGTACACCGACAAATAAGGCTGTTTCGCTCCAGCCCGGCGCAAACTTCAGTGGCCGCTGTGCCATCCACTGCGCCAGCGCCTGTCGAGCAGGCTGGCCCACAGGGACACTGCGCCGCTTGCCGCCTTTGCCCGTCACATGCACCAGGCCAGCCTCCAGATCCACCCATCCTAGGCCTGAGCCTGCAAGGGCGTCGAGCTGCGCCAGCTCGCTGACGCGCAGGCCGCTGCTGTAAAGCAACTCGGTCATGGCGGTGTCGCGGGCTTGCTCCCAAGCGTCGCCTTCGGTAGGCACAAACGCGGCCAGCTGCACGGCTTCGTCCACACCCAACGCTTTGGGAAGGGGTTTGGCGACCTTGGGGGCGCGAATGCCTTCGACGGGATTGCGCTGTACCCAACCCTGCCAAGCTGCCCATTTGAAAAAGCCGCGCCAGCATGACAGCCACAGTGCAATGCTGCGACCGTGGCGTCCTTGGCTGTGCAAGCTGGCCACCATGCGCCGCACATGCGCCGGTTGCAGCTCCAGTACCGGCACACCCGCCTGCTGCGCCAACGCCTGCAGCTGCTCCAAACCCTCGGTGTAGATGGCCACCGTGCGCGCAGCCAGCCGCTTTTCGCCCGCTACATGCTGCATGTAGGCCTGCAGTTGCGGGATCAGCGGCATGGTGCTTTAGTTGCCCGAATGGGGCGCCACACGCAGGCGGCCCAAGGCTGCACTGGCGGTTTCGGCAATGCGCGACAGAAACTCCGTGCCCATGGTGGCATCAAAGCGCAAGGGATCGTGCGAGCCCAGCACCAGCAAGCCGAAAGCGGGGCTTTGGCTGTCATTGGCGCCTTCGCGCAAAGGCAGCAGTGCCAGCGACTGCATCTCTTGGCCGTTTTCCAGCCAAGCGGTGGGCTCAAAACCCAGGTTGGGTCCGCAAAACGGCATGGTCAGCGAAGTGGCAAAGGCCTTGGCATCGTCACTCACGCCCATGGTGAACAAGGAGTTTTGATAGGCTGCCGCTACATCCCAGACGCGAATGCCGACCTGGGGCACATCAAATTCTTTTTGAATGCCCTCGGTCACTGTGCGCGGCAACTGGCGTGGGTCTTGCACCTGCGCCAGCGCACAGGTCCAGCGGTGCATTTTGTAGGCGATGGCGTAGTTCTCACTGGAGTTACGCACCATGTCGATGATGCGCGACTCCAGCCCCTTAATTTTGTCGCGCAGCATTTGCGCCTGGCGCTCTTGCAGGCTCACGGCGCGTTGGCCATGACCGCTACTGAGCTGCACCGTGGTCAACACTTCGGCATGGCGCTCGAAAAAATCGGGGTTTTGCAGCAAGTAATCTGCAATATTGGCTTCGTTGACGGCTGGGGTATCCATACTGTTCATAGCTCTTCGGGGATGTCGATGTGGCCTTCAAAAACGGTGATTGCGGGGCCTGTCATCAGCACCGCATCTTGCATCTGTCCTGTCCATTCGATGGTTAACCGACCACCACGTGTGTGCACATCAACACGGTGATCCAAATCACCCGCAAGAATACCTGCAACCACGGCCGCACATGCACCCGTGCCGCATGCTAGGGTCTCGCCCGCGCCACGCTCATACACGCGCAACTTGACGCACTGCCGAGAAACCACCTGCATAAAGCCCGCATTCACCCGCTGTGGAAAGCGCGCATGCAACTCCACCTGCGGGCCGATTTGCGCCACAGGGGCCGTATCGACGTCATCCACCCACTGCACGGCATGGGGATTGCCCATGGAAACCACCACCACTTCGGGTGTATGGGGCTGTCCATCCAGTGTGGTGTCGAACGGCCAAAACTGGGCCTGTGCTTGGGTGCGTGGCTGCAAATCCTGCACCACAAATGGCACACGCTCGGCTTGCAAGATGGGTGCGCCCATGTTGACCGTGACACGTCCATCGGCGTTGAGTTGCGGAGCAATCACACCTGCCAGGGTCTGCACTCGGATCACACTTTGGTCGGTCA
Organism: Comamonas sp.; assembly: GCA_051887595.1. Classification (GTDB taxonomy): domain Bacteria; phylum Pseudomonadota; class Gammaproteobacteria; order Burkholderiales; family Burkholderiaceae_C; genus Comamonas. The sequence goes on along the minus strand of JBJEZV010000262.1, from coordinate 4,740 downwards.
AGCCTTTGTCATACACATAGCGGGCAAAGCAGCGCGCACCGTTGCCGCACTGCTCTACTTCACCGCCATCGGCGTTGTGAATGACATATTCAAAATCGATGCCAGGGGCCGGTGATGGACGCACGCTCAGTATCTGATCAGCCCCCACCCCGAAATGGCGATCGGCCAAAAATCGGTAATGCGCGCTGCTGAGGCCGTAAAGGCCTTGGGTCTCGTCCAGCACGACAAAATCATTGCCCGCGCCTTGCATCTTGGTAAATCGAATCCGCATGCTGTATTGCGTCCACCTTCAAACTATGCAGGGCAGCCACCACCTGGTGCAGTTGGTGTCTGCCAAAGAACGCACAAGGCGCCTTCTCTTGGCCCGCCGCGAACACGTTTGACGCTGCAGCATCCCGACAAGGCATGCTGCACGCAGCTGGCTGTGAATTATGTGCCCAGCCGTTGCGCTTGACGGGCTTGTGTGCGTCTTTTCCCATCAAGCTAACGGATTGCCCAAAAACAAAGACCGGCCTCAAGCCGGTCTTGTGCAAAGTCCACGGGTGTGGACTGCGCCGTTTTACATATTGATCTTAGAGATCTTGCTGCCTTGCACGGACACACCGGCTTCCAAACCAGCATTGGTCAGCACATAGCTGCTCACGGGTGCGTTGGCTGTGGCGGTATCGATGCTGCCATTGGCACCGGCCTTGCCCACGGCCACCGTGGCATCAGCGCCTACCGACCAGCCATCGCTGTTGAGGAACTTGTTGTAAGCATCTGCAGAATTAAACACATAGATCACCGACTTGGATTGGCCACCTGCTTGCCAGCCAATCGATGCGGCGGTGGTGCTGTAGTAGCCGCGAGAAGTGCCACCCGAACGCAGCACGCACTTGCCGTGCTCTGCGCCCACCACAAAGCTGCCGCCAATCACAGCGGGGCATACCAGCACGCCCTTGGACTTGGATACCAGCTCGCGTGTGCCAGGCATGGCGTTGTACAGACGGTTCAATGCGGCCGTAGCTTGCGACTCCAGCTCTGCCCGGCTGGCCGGTGCGGAGCCCTTGCCTTGGGTATTGCCTGTGGTGGTGCAACCCACCATTGCCAAAGAAGCAGCAGCCAAACCAGAAGCAATCAACACAGAACGCAGAGACATAGACTTTTGCATAAACACATCCTTTTTGATGAACGAAGGGGACGCAAAACGTGCTCGCCAAGGCATGCACACGTTGCGGCTGAATTCATCGTAGAGCGGCTGCATTCGTAGAAATCATCGCTGGTGCAAGTCTCAATCCCGGACTACATTAATGACTCCAGCTGTCTGCCACAGGCATCAGACAAGCAACCACAACCGAGTGCTTTTGCAGGCCCTGCACTGGCTGGCCTGCACCAACACTTGGTATTTCTAAGAACTTGATTTCTCGGATATGGCCTATGAGCTTTTGGAAATACTTTCACCATCCGCACGCCGCCATGGTGCTGCTGCGTGTGTCACTGGCCGTGTTAATGCTCTTTCATGGCTGGGCCAAGATCACCGGAGGCATTGCAGGCATTGAAAGCATGGTGGTGAAAGCCGGTTTACCCGCTTTCGTGGCTTATGGCGTGTATCTGGGCGAAGTGATTGCGCCCTTGTTTTTGCTGGTCGGCCTGATGGTGGTGCCTGCAGCGCTGGTCATTGCAGGCAATATGCTGTTTGCCTTTTTCTTGGTGCACACCTCACACTTTTTGCAGCTGTCCAAATCGGGCGGCTGGGCTCTGGAGCTGCAGGCCTTTTTCTTCATCACCGCCATCGTGGTGGCCATGGGCTACAGCCGCAACAAATAATGGACTGCGTTTTGCTGCAGCGTCCCAAACAAAAGGCGTCTTAAAGACGCCTTTTGTATTGAGCCCTACGAATGCGAGGGACGCGCTTAAAAACGCTCCCAAGGCATGGCATAGCGCCACTGCCCTTCGGCCAATTTAGCCATGGAGATGCGCCCCAGACGCAGGCGCTTGAGCCCCATCAACTCCAGGCCCACTCCGCGGCACATGGACTCGATTTCTTCCGGGAAAATGCCTTTCAATGCAAAGCGCAAGTGGTTGTCACTTTGCCAGCTGACCTTGGCGCGCGGCAGGCGCTTGCCCGGAATCGAGGAGCCATCACACAACGCTTCCAGCCCTTGCGCATCCAAGCTGCCGCGCACATGGGCGATGCATTCTTGCTCCAGGTACAGCGCATCTTCTAGCAGCTTGCGCGCGATGCGACGGTCTTGCGTAAAGATGGTCAGGCCATGCGCTGGCACAGGCAAAGGCTGCAAGCACTCCAGATGCTGAAAATGTTTTTGCAACTGGCGAATGGGCGCAGGCGTGTCGCCCTGGTTCCAGTTGTCTGCGGTGAGCAAGTCCAAAGCGCTGCGCGCTGCACCTGCTTGTACGGAATAGCCTGCAGGCTTGTTCAGCAAGATGGTGACAGGCGGCACAGGCTCGGCTTTGGCACCGGAAGCCAGTACCACTGCCTGCTCAGGTGCCACCCGCGCGCCGGGATGTTCGACGACCACGCCGTCCACGCTGACGGCACCGTTTTCGATGTAGAGCTCGGCTTCGGCGCGCGAGCATTGCAATTGGTCCATCAACCGCTTGGAAAGGCGGATGCGGCTATCGTTGTTCTGTGAGGGAGCTGTCTGTGACATGGTGCAAGCCTAATGCACGAATGCGTTCCACGTGCGCCAGCAGGCTTCTTTCCGCGAGCTTCCACAGGGATTGGGGCGTGTCGGCATAAGCAATGGCCACCCACTCCTGCACCGAGCCTTGAGGCAACTGCTGCATGGCCCGCAGCACTTTGGCTTCGCGCGCCAAGCGGTGCGCCTTGAGATGGGCAATCACCGCGCGCGGCTGTGCCAGGACATGCCCGTGTGCGGGCAATAAAAACTCCACCTGCGCTTGTAGGCACACCGCATCGAGCTTGTCGAGGCTGTCGATGTAGTCGCGCATATTGCCATCTGGGCCATCGATGATGGTGGTACTGCCATTGAGGATGTGGTCGCCGCAAAACAGCAATCCATCCTCTTCCAACAACAGACACAGGTGATTGGCAGCATGCCCAGGCGTGAACACCGCGCGCAAGGTGTGCTTGGTCGCTAAATCTTGCGCTGACAGCATCACGTATGCGCCGTCATGCAGTTCTCGATCAGGCACAAAAAAGCTATCGGCACGTGCGGTAGAGGCTGAAGGCAGGCCATAAATCGGCGGAGTCATGCCGGTTTTTTGGCGACACAGCGCCTGCAGCATGAAGGCCCCGGGCGCATGGTCTGCGTGCGAGTGCGTGCAAATCAGCGCACGCACATCACCACCAGCGGTTGCCCACAGGCGCTCAATGTGCAAGGCATTGGCCGGCCCCGCATCAATGACGGCGTAGCCTGTGGCAGGCTCACCCACCAGATAGGTATTGGTGCCCGGGCCTGTCATGAGCCCCCCATTGGGAGCGGTCAAACGCAGCACGTTTTTGCGCAAGGGCACTGCGCGTTCGCTTTGCCAATCGAGCGGATGGACGATTTGCCCATCTGGGCTGACCATGGCCAGCTCGCCGTAGGGCGCATCACTTTCCATGTAGCGCAAGGGCTTGCCTTGCACGATGCCGCTGCGCGGTTCACTGCGCCACAGCGGTCCTTGGCGCACGGCATCCATCAATGCCTGGCTGCTGGCAAACGCTGTCAAACGCTCCAGCGTTTTCAAAGTAGGAAAGATCATCGCCATCTGGTCTTCACGATGGCGCTGCAAGGCTTGGTGTGGCGACACCCACACGGGCTCGAACTGCTCGGTCTCGTCAGCGATGGCCGTGTGGCCTTGCGGCATGCGGGCCACAAAAAAAGGCACGGCAAAACGCTTGGTCGCCAAACTGCGGTCCGCGCTCCAGTGCGCCAGTTGCCACAAATCGCGCACATCCAAGCGCCAGCCGCGTGCTTGCAATTGCGGCCACAAAGGCTGGTGGCGGTCTAACTCGCGGGCCTGCTTGGCATCCACAGGTTGACCATCGCGCTGCGCTGCTATCAGCACACCCATTTCTTCCCAGGTTTCGCGTACAGCGGCTGTAGCTGCCACGCGCTCGGCTTCGGGCATGGTTTCGCGCGCCCACACGCACGAGAGCATCTGTGCGTCTTCAGGCTCCAGCCCTCCACCGGGAAAGACATACATGCTGGCAGCAAAACTGGCGCGCTCAGAGCGGCGCGTCATTAACACTTGCCATGCTGAGTCAGGGGTGTCACGCAGCAGCAGCAAGGTTGCGGCTTGCAGCAAAGGAGCTGGTTCGCGTTGCGGGTGGAGCAAATATTCGGAGCGCATCCCCGCATTATTCCTGTGCGGCGCAAGCTGCGATAGGGAGCAGGCCTCAGGGTCTACGGCAGACTGGCTGCAGAAGTTGCGGGCACAAAAAAACCGCTGAACGCGGTGAGAGAAAAAAGACAGGCGAGAGTGTGAAGTTCGCCGATAAGCCGGATTCTGTGCACAGCGGTTGCCCGCTGCGTGACTGCCATTACTCTGGGCTGGGGGTCGCCCCACCAGCTCGATGCTACCTACCCGCACACTCCGGGGGCCCCGTCAACGTGTGCCTACTTGGTATTGCTGCGCGTAGAGATTGCCCGTTTCACCCTGTCCGGTTTACCTTGCGGTACGCCTGACAGACTCGTCTCTGTTGCTCTGATCCTCACCTCACGGTGGACAGCCGTTAGCTGCTACGCTGCCCTATGCAGTCCGGACGTTCCTCCAGTGCCTTGTTTCCAAGAT
>JBJEZV010000261.1:0-33944 GCA_051887595.1 Comamonas sp. | reverse complement strand
ACGCGGGTTCAATTCCCGCCAGCTCCACCACCCACCACAAGGCCACACAATGAGAAATCACTGTGTGGCCTTATTTTTTGCTCTTTTTATTGTGTGTTGTTGTGCTGAAATTCACACCGATTTCACACGGGCGTTCACACCGATTCACTTTACGAGCTTCAGAGAGGCTTTGGGCTTCTGGAAGTCCTCGCGGATGAAGCGGCCGTAGGTCTTGAAAACCATGGTCACATCGGCGTGCCCCATCTGGTCGGCGATGTACCAAGGGTTGGCGCCAGACGTCAGCCGGGTTGAGGCGAACGTATGCCGGATCTGGTAGGGGTTGCGGTACGGGATGCCGGAGCGCTCCATCAGGGGCAGCCAAGCGGTCTTGCGCACCTGGGCATCCGTGCCCCATGGCTGCAGCGTCCTCTGATTCAACCAGACCCGCTTGCCACGTAGAAAGCTGATGGCCTTCTGAGCCTTGAGCGCCTCAATCGCTTCAGGACTTAAATCTACGGTGCGCTTTCCTGATTCGGTCTTTGGCCCTTTGATAACACCGGCCACCTGATTTTGTTCAATGCGAATAACCGCTCTGTCTAAATCAACATGTTGCCATTCAAGGGCCTGCAATTCACCAGGGCGCAGGCCAGTTTCAAACCAGAACTGAAACATCGGCCATTCATCATCTCGGCACGCATTCAATATTGCAGCGCGTTCCTCGGCCGTAAATGGGTCGACTACATAATCACTGGCCTTGCTGGTTTGGCGAATCAGTTTCGCCAGCGCAATGCGGTCGAACGGATTGACCGTGATGGCCCCGTCGTTGAGCGCATCTTCAAAGACGGAACGCAGAGGAATGAGCATGTTGCGGATGGCTTTGCTGGTGCACTCCATTTCGCTGACCCAGTCGCGTAGGGCAGAGGGCGTAACGTCTCCCAGCTTCCAGCCGTGCCAGTGACGCATGCGTTCACCGGTGATGCTCTTGTAGTAGCCCCGGTAGGTGGATGGCGACATCTGGCCGTTGGCCACCTGTTTCTCGTACAGGCGCAGCTGGTGGTTCAGCATGTCTTCCATCAGGCAGTCGTCAGGCTCCTTTTGTTTGGCCTTAGGACTTTCTGGAAAGTAGGCACCGTATTCAAAGGTGCCATCAGCGATTTTCCGTTTGATCTCTTTGCGCAGATTTTCTGCGTATGCGACTGCTTGTTTATTGACAGTGCAAGGCGGCAATAACTCTCTGCACTGCTGCCCATTCCACGAAAAAGCAATTTGAATCCGAGGCCCTGAAACAAGCTCTCGGATTAAAACGCCCGCTGAGGTTTTGAGGCTTGGCTTTTTATCCATTGGTCTGCTTCCTTGATATTCACGTACAAGCGCCGAGCAATAACGGCACAGTGCTTTCCATCAAGCCACTTGCCTTCTTTTCGGCGCTGGTGAACCGCCATGGGTGTGACGCCGGTCAGCTCTTGATACTTACTGGCCAACACCCACTCCGGCTCGACTGAGGGCTGCACAGTAGTTGGTGTCGGCGTTCCACTTGTTTCTGTGTGTTTCATGGTTCAGGCGTAAAAAAGCCCCGACTTAGCGGGGCAGTGGTTCATCAAAATCAGGGAGTGGGGCGCGCTTGTCTCTGCGCTGCCTTGAGCGTCTACTGGCCATGGTGTGCTCCTTGGTCTGCCAGTAGCTGGCGCACAGCTTCCGGCGTGTAGCCGATAACTCGCAGACCAACATGGTTTGCTGTGTTGATGTCAGGCGCAGGCAGTTGCACTGGTGCTATCTCTTCGCGCGCAGCCTGCTCGCACGCTTGCATCCAAATCTGGCGGCGCGTTTCTGCCTCTGGTGGCTGGGGTGCGGCTGCAACCATTTCGCGGTACACCTTGTTTGCAGTCCACATCTTGTTAATTAGAGTGGTGTCAAATCGGATTGCTGTTGCACCTGCGGCTTGTTGCGCGTCCTGTGGCTCCACTGGCACCAGTGCCCAGCCCTCTGGCACACCCTGCTGTGCTGCTTCAAGCTGGCTAGGCTCTTGAATCTGATGCAACCCTGGGCACTTGCGTAGCCGCTCCACACCGCCCGCGCCCACAGCCTCCACCAGCTGCTTGGCGTTTTGTGCTTCGAGCTTGAGCGCGGCGTTTTGGCGTTGCAGCTCTTGCGCTTGCTCGTATGCGGCGCGTGCTGCTTGTTCGCTGCTTTGGTAGGTGCAGCGCCATGCTTCGTATGTCATGTCGTCTCCAGATAAAAAAAACCCGCTCTTCAAGCGGGCTGGTGCGTGTAGTAGCCACCCATGGGCAGCGGAGGCGGTGCAGGTCTTGGGTCTTTCTCCCAAGGCCGTGTTTGCTCTTCTTCGCGGATCGTGGCCAGAATCTCCAACCGGGTCATTTCTTTGGCAAGCAGCTCGTCCACGCGCTCGCAGCGCCAGCGGATGTAGGCCGGGGTCATGCGTTTTTGGGCTTCTCGATCAGCCAAACGCGGCCCAGCTTCTCTTTGCAGCCTGGGTACAGGCTGACGCTTTTGACGGTCACGCCCTTTTTCTTGTTTCTGCGGATCCAGTTGCGCAGGGCATTGCCCACGGTGCCGGTGTATTCGGCTTCCACTTTGATGCACTGGCCGGGCTTCATCTTTGCGAAGATGTCGTCGTATTGGCTGGGCAGTTGGCGCTTGGTGGGTACAGGGTCATCGCAGATTTCCAGATCTTCCGGATTCACGCGGGTGCGGTAACCCGTTTTGGTTTTGGATTTGGTAACAGGTGCTTTGGCTGTGCCAAATGGGTTATGTGCTTGCATGTGCGTCTCCATGGTCAGGGGAATCAGGACAGCACCCGGCTGGGCGCTATGCTCATTCCTCTGGAATTGTCATAATTCCAATAAATGGAGGGGATATGGCATCTAATGAGATTCAAGAGATTTGTCTTTTATGGGGTGACTGGCAAATTCAGCGTTGGTGGTCGTGCATGAGTCGTGCCGAATGGGCAGCTTGGGCACAAGCTTTTGCAGTGATAGGCACATTGATTTTTCCATTTGCTATTAAATTCTGTAGGAATCGGGTTAGTCAAAGAATTACAAAGGATTTAATATCGCAAATAAGAAATAATTTGTTATTTATTGAAATGGCATCATCTAAGTTAAAAGATGATAACTTCTTAGACGATCAAAGAGAGAAAGCTGAATATCTTTCTATGTCTTGGGATGCATTGCTAAGAACTTCATCATTACAGGAATATCACTTCTCAAAAATAAATCATAGGTTGCATAATCAATTCGCAAATTTCGAAAGTTCACTTTTCAATTTGATTGATTTATTTGAGTGCGAAATAGAAGATAAAAAATTTAAAGATAAGCATGATCTTCATTTGTTTTGTACTAGTTATTCATATAGATTTAAAAGACGAAAAGAAAAACTTGAAATTCTTCTCAAGCAGTTGGAGGAAAGTCTACCTGGCAAGCGAAAAATAATTCTAAATTACCTTAAAAATAAATTTAAAGAATAATTTGTTGGCCCGTCTAACTAGACGGGCCAAGATTTATTAATGCATAGCCTCAGCCGCACAGCTGTCCGCCAGCGCTTGCTCTGGCGTCATCGCAGAGGGGAAGGGGTTTTCGACTTTCTCTGGCTCTTTGTCGAAGGGCATAGGGTTTTCAATGTCCTGCTGCTCTTGCTTGGCCTCTGGCGCATCCAGTGTGATGTCCACTTCGTTTTGCACCAGCAAGGCCAGCTTGCCCAGCGTGCGCTCGTCGACATCGCTGCTCTGCACGCGAAACTTCAGCTCCACACTGCCGCCTTCCTTGGGGTCGATCGTGAAGTTGTTCACCTTGCAGTTGTTGAGCACCAGATCACTGCCCACGCCATGGGTCACTGTCAGCGTGTAGCCGATCAGGTCATGCTTCCACTTGAGCGCGCCCATCTTGGGGAACTTCAGGTTGGGAAGGGTGGCCACGTCTTCCACGCCTTCGAGGTTCTGCTGGCCACCTTGGTCTGCATTTGCGTTCTTGGTATAGAGCGCGTCCAGCAGCTTGCCGTCCAGGGCGCTCAGTATGTTGTTGCTGGTGGTCAGGCTGATGCCGATGTCCACGGCTGGGTGCAGCTCCTCCGGGCCGTGGCGCTCAGAGCGTGGGTTGACGCTGTTGATCTTCACGGGTGTGAAATCTTCAATTTCAAAGGCCATGATTTCTCCTTTACTGGTTTTGATTGAGGTCTTGGATTGCGAAGTACACGCGCATGCACGCCAGGGCATCACCGCGTGCGGTGTGCTGGCCGGGGAACTCCTGGCCAAAGAAGTGCTGATATGCCTCCATCAGCGTCGGCGTCTTGAAGCCACCCTTCATCTTGGCCGTTGGAGGAAGTTGAAGAATCGGGCGAGAGAGCTGTGCCGTGCACTCTGCAATGCCCGCCTTCCACTCATCTGAGAACAGCAGTTCGCCTTCAGGAGAGTGAGGATCAATGAATCGCTTGGCACCAATGCGCACAATGCGTGCATCAAATGGCTCGTTGTGGGCGATGCGCACCGTGGCGTTGTTATGGAGCGCAAGCAGCATGTCGATCGCCTGGTCTTCAGGTATGCCAAAGTCTTGTGCGCGCTTTGTTGTGATGCCATGGATGGCTGCCACGTCGTCAGGGATGGTCCAGCCATCTGGCCGAATGATCACATCCATGGATGCGAGCGTCTCGCGAGTGTCGAGATCCACCAGAAAAGCGGCCACCTGAACGATGTGCGGCTGGTCAGGGTGCTCACTGGGCTCCTTGAAAAGTGGCAAGCCAGTGGTCTCGGTGTCGTAAAAGAGTGCTGTACGCATAGCGTCCTTGTGGTTGGGGCAATAAAAAAGCCCGCTTATTGCGGGCTTGAGGGGGTGACGGTGGCTCAGTTCAGGGCGTCTTTGAGCTTTTTGCCAGGGCGGAAAACCGGCACCTTGGCGGGCTTGATCTTGATGGGCTCGCCAGTGCGTGGATTGCGGCCGGTGCGTCCTGCACGCTTGCTGGATTCAAATGTGCCGAAGCCAACGATCTGCACCTTGCCGCCTTTTTGCAGCATGCGGGTGACTGTAGATGTGGCAGCGTCCAAAGCACGGGCGGCAGCGGCCTTGGAGATATCGGCGTCGAAGGCGATCTTGTCGATCAACTCTGATTTGTTCACAGGGTTCTCCTTGTATAAAAAGAAGCGCCAGCGCAAGTATTTCAAGCGCTGGCAGCTATGGTTTTACGCGGAAACTGCCAGCTCTTCAGCCAGCTTGCGCATGCCCATTGCCATTTTGATCAGTAGGCGGTGCACATCAGAAGCCTGGATCAGCACGGCACCGCGCTCCTTGATAAAGGCAATGCCGTTGGTTTCCAGTGTTTCCGCAGAGATCTGGCCAAGCCCTTGCTCCTTGAGCATGGTGTTGACTTGACCCAGCTTGAGGCTTTCGCCTTCCACCTTCGCTACAGATTCGGTAGCTTCCTGTGCAGCATGGGTTTCCGCTTCGGCTGCGCTTTTGGTGGCAACTGGCTCTGGTTGCGTGCTGATTGCTACAGTTTTCGGCACAGCGGCTGCATCGATGACTGCCTTGGCTTGCTGTGCAGCCAGAGCCTCGTCATCTCGGCGCTTGCGCTCTGCTTCGTCGGCTTCGGCCTTTGCCTTGGCTGCTGCTTCACGCTCCAGACGCTCGGCTTCTTCCTTGCGGATCTGCTCGCGCTGGGCTTCAAGGCGTGCGGCTTCGGCTTGCTTGTGCTGACCAATGCGGTGGGCAGCCAGGATCTGAAAGTCCTCGGCCTCCTTTGTGCCCACAGTGCTGAAGTCAGCAAACAAGGCAATCCAGTCACCATCTGCTTGCACCAGGTGCTTGCGGTTGGCTTCAAGGCGTGCGGCCAGCTGGTTGGCGTCGTGCTTGGCACTCGTAAGAGCCACGGCCACGGCGTCTTCCATGTTGGCCAGCGACTTCTTGCCCTTGATCACTTCGCCAAAGCCACCGGCCACGCGTGGCAGCCAGTTAGAACCAAGGCGCTGGTTCAGAGCTTGAATGTGCTGGTCAAGCTGAGCCTGTGCACCGGTCACGATGGCTGTCCGGCGTGCCTCCTTCTCAGCGGCCACCAGCTTTTCCGTTGCCAAGCGGGTTGTGCGCGCCAAGTTTTGGAGGTCGGCTACGGTGCGGCGCATCACCTCCACATTGCTAATCTGGGCTAGTGCACCATCTTCAGCCGTGGCTAGCGCTTCTTCAGCCTTCTTCAAGGCCTTGGTCGCAGCCTCGGCGTCAGCAAATTCTTGGTCTGTGCTGGGCTTGGCTGGAATGCGTGCAATGAACTGCCGCAGCGCATCACCGAAGGCGTCGAGGTTGCCACCCACTGTCAGGGCGCCATTCACTTGCACCACGACAGCTGGCAGGCTTTCAACGGGGGCCGCGACTGCTGGGGCGGGGCGTTCAGCTGCTGGGTCGTAGGCAGCCACGTCCTTCTCCAGCTGTTCCCAACCTGCGATGATCTTGGCGCGCAACTCCAGGTTCGGGTAATACCAGCAATAGCGCTCTTCGATGAATTCGTCATCGTCCGTCCACTCGCTAGCGTGGAACAGCACCTTTTCCATTGATGGGTTGACCATAAGCTGGTGCTCCATCTGTACTTGGTAGCACAGTGGCAATGCTTCACCTGTGCACCCTTCGTGCATGGCTTCGCGCAGGGCAGCATTCAAGCGCTTGTGTTCCCAACCTCTGTCTTCCATCAGCGTCAAGCCATCGTAGCTGGCCGAAAACTTACCGTTGTGACCCGTAACAGGGTAGAGGTCCTCACCAAGGATTGCTTCTGCACGTGGACGGCAAAGGCGCTCAAAGTCATGACCTTTGTCCAAGATACGTTCTTGAACGTAGCGGGAAAACTCCTTTTGCACTCCGGTTGCTAAGCGGGCCACAAGCTCACGACGGTGCTCGTTGGGGCTGCAAGCCATCATCACAGGAGCATCCGAAGCATTGCAGTGCTTTGCGCGGTGCGCGTGCCACTCAGGGGTGCCTTGGACAAGTGAAACTGTTTGGAATGTCATTGCGGATCCAGTTCTGCCTTCTTGGCTTCAAAGGTTTGTTCGAGGGATTGGCGCTGTGCTTGGTCGGTGACCGCATCAATCAGGCTGGCTTTTTCGTAAAGCTCATCGATGTTCTTGGCTGCCTTCATGTCTTCGGCCAGCTTCTGCGGGTCAACCTGTGGCGCATCGCTTTGCTGCTCCGCCTGCTGCTCGCCCTTTGGGCTGGCATCGATCGTGTTCTCTTGCAGCCGCTTGACCGAGTCAGCAAGTGCCTTCTTCTGTTCGTCCGAGAGCTTTGCTTTGGACTCCACGAAGGCAAACATGCCTTCGAGCGTCTTGCGACCAGACACAACCACCTTGGTCCAGGCATCGAGGTTCTTGTCGAAATCAGCTTGCGGGTAGTAGCTCGGCTCTGGCGCTGGCTGCTCGCCAACGACTTCGGCTGGTCCCATGTGTGTCTCGGTCGGCGGCGCAAGCTCATCCGGGGTGTAGACGCCCAAGATCACATCTGGCGCGTATAGACGGGCCCAGCGCTTTTGCGCCAGATAAGCAAGCTGCTGCTTTGGGTCTTCCGTCCAAAGGGTGGAATTGCGGGTGCGAGCTTGTGTCAGCAGCAACTCCAGGACACGCGGGCTGCCTTCGCCCTTGAGGGTGGCCCACACTCTTACGCCGAGGCCTTGCTCGTCCTTGGTATCCCAGTCAGGAACGATGTATTTCTTCGGGTGGCCGTTGTCGTCTTTCTTTGTTTTGGACTCGACCTGCTTGAACTTCCCAATGATCTTTTCCCACGGGCCAAACCACTCGAAGTTGAAGCGGTCCAGCGTGATGCCGCTGGAATTGATTACGGCCGCCACAAGCTGCGACTCGTACCCAAGGGTGCCATTGATGACGTGGGTCTTTTGAGCAACGGCGAATGGGTTCATGCCCCACTGCATTGACTGCAGCGTCACGGCAAAGCAGTCTCCTTCGCTGCGCTGCAAGTGCGCTGGCACGGTGGCCTTGCCGCTGGCCATCAACTTCGCGACGCGCTCAAGGCGCTCCATCGCCGCCATGTCCATGAGCAAAGAGCCTGCGCTGGCGGTCGAGGGTGCCAGTGCTGTGCTGGCTGGAGTTGTCACTGCATTCATACAAACCTCACTTGGTGGTTGTTCTTGCGAACATAAGGAAGCCGCTTTGGCTTTTGGAAGGGTTGACCAAGGTGCCAAGCACCGCATTCGCGGCACTTGTAGACACTCATGGGGTGGTCGTGGCGTGCACTCGATTTGCGTGCACGCTTTTGCGCTCGGTTAAAACCAAGCGGTTTCTTGCCTGTAGAGCACTCGTTTGGCGTCATGCGATGTACCTGGCATAAAGCCCGGCCCCAAAGGTGCCAACCATTGCCAGCAAGACCAGCCAAAACAAAACCCGCTTGAAAGCGGGCTTCTTGAATGGGTTCTTTCGGCGCGAAGGAATGCGCTGCAGCTGAGGCAATGGAGTCACTTCAGCCTCCCTGCGCACAAAACAACCACGGCCATTGCCTGGGGGAACTTGGCGTGCGCATCGTCACGTGCAGCTGCATTGCTCGGGAAAATGCCGTCGTACTCGACGCCGGCCACCTTGATCAGAAATCGCATTGGCTTGTCTCCTTAAAGCGCGTCAGCGCTGTGCTCGGTCTCTGGAATTGGCAGAAGCTCCCTTACTTGCTCTGGAGGCAGGGGCTCTGGAAATTCAGGAGGTGGGGTGTATTCGAACTGCATGGCTCAGGCGATGTTCAGATAGTTGATCTCTGCTTGTGTCTGGATCAGAAGGTCGCGCAGCTTCTTGGCCATGGGGTGGTCGCTGGTCATCAGCTCTAAATAAGCCGTGGTGATGTCGCTGTCCGTGTCGACTGCATCAGCGAGCATTTCGTCCATCGTCCAGCCACCGGGCATGCGCTTCTTGGCCCAGTCGGCGGGCTGCATGCCCTTGAGCTCACGCGCCAGAATCTCCCCGGCACGCTCTATTGCGATTTCCTTGGCCTCTTGCTGTTCGTAATCGGCGTCGACTCCCGCTTGGTAGCGGTCAAGCAGCATGGTGTCGTAACAGGGCATGGCAGTCTCCAGAAACGAAAAAGCCCGCAGCAGAGGCGGGCGGGGTGGAATAAAGAGCCGGTTGCCTTACGGCATGCCATGGGAAGTAAGAGAGGGAGGGAGGAGATAACCCACGACCCGGCTGAAATCAATCCAAAGCCATCTGTCACAAGGCTGAGGTTTCCCCTCTGATTTCGCACAGAGGGCAGCGCCGATTGCTCGGAGGGGTTTGCTGTTCTTGGTAGCCCTGTTCACCTCACCCTGTTGACCGTGTACGCATCTTTGGCGACTGGATACGGTAGGGACACCGCGCAGAGCCGTGGCCATGCCCACGGGTGCTATTGAGCCGGACGAACCCCAAACAGGCTGGGGAGCAACATCGGCGACCGTTGCGAGCAAACAAAAGACATTAGGTGGGGCACTCATCCTGAGATACTTGCGTTGGGGTTGCTAGCACCCCACTGCGCCCAGTGCACAAGGCGCAGAAGGTGAAGAGAGGGATCGGAGCGACGCGGCATGTACGTGTCGAGCCACGCTAAAAGCGCAAGCACATGCTGTGCGCCAACCTTTCCCCCTCCAGCCGAGCCCAAAGCCTATTCGCGGTAAGCCAAGGGCCGCGCTAGCAACGGCGCGTAATAAGAAGAAGCGGGATTAACGTCCCGTGGCCACGGGGCATTCCAAAGGGCAACCAATGAAATGCCGAGTGAAGGTGAGCGTCAACATTGACCTGGCCAAGTGCATCACTGCAGTTGGCTTCGTCATCCTGGTATTGACGCTGTGACCGAGTGGGGCAGGGCGGGTAACCGTCCTGCTTCCCGCTGAACTTCTCTTGCGCCATCTCTGGCGAGCACCCCAGCTAATGTCTTTTTGTCTGCCGCTTTTTAAAGAGCTGGGCGCTTAGCTCGATCACTTGGCACCCATCGCGTGGTGCACCTTCTGCTGCGCTCCTGAGAGCTAGACCTTCCTCTTGCTTCGATTCGGCTCAGGGGTCGTGTCGCTACCCCTTTGGTCATTTCGCTTTGTGTGCTGCGATGGATTGAATTAAACACTGTGTTTAAACACTTGTCAAACAATTTGTTTAAACGTGTTGTGTAAATTTTTCCAGCGCCCCACAATGCACCCCATGACCACACACCACACAGACGAAAAAAAGCCCGCTCGGGGCGGGCTGTGTTCAGTAGGTTTACTCCCAGAAATACGAACTTCGGTGTTTCGCATAGCAAACCAAGTCTCTAAGCCTGTGCGGCCATCTGGCGCCAACAGCCTCTGCTAGAGCGAGAGCGTGATTTATTTCAGACGGGCTTGGCTTGGGTTGAATGGAATGTTGATAGGCTCGACTGAGGTCCGCTAAGACTTGAGATGCTTTTGTCAGGAATTTTGCTCTTATTAGCTCCTTGAAGACGAGGCATGCTTGCAAGACTAGGTAAAGAGCAATGCCTGCAACCACACTCACATTGAAGCCGGTCCATAAAGCGCTGATAAGAATGGTTGCGCTCCACAATGAAGGGCCCAATGCAAAAATTTTTTTGAGGATAGTTTTGCGCTCCAAGTGAGGTGCGCATTCCTCTCGGAATGCGTGCAGTTCCTCATAGATCATTGCTCTTGTGAGCCATAGCTCAAGCGTTGGGCTATGAGCCTTCTTGTAAGACAAGTACCGCTCGGCACAATCGCTCAGATCGTGTAGGTCACGATTAACAAATTTTGGCGATCCATGTACAGGAGGGTGCTGCCATGCCTCATGCACATTAAGGCGCGCGTCACCGTCAATAGGCTCCAGTATCTCCTCTAGATCCTTAATGACTGCATCAGCCAATTTCTTTGAAGCATCACAAGCGCCATCTTTTAATTGGGTCTGCTCGTAACTTTTGCGATTTCTAAACAGTTCAATCGCAATCATTCGCTTAGTGTCTGGCCAGTCTTCGGGGAATAATTCGTATAAATCCAAGTAGTCCATAACGCTTCAGCTAATGTTGCAGGTTAAAGCTTCTTCCCATTCCAAGCCCACACCACACGCCCCAGCACGCGCACCTGGTGGTCGCCATTGAGCACGTCCACCGTCTTGATGGTCATGTTGTCGGAGCTGACTTCCAGCGTTCCATCCATGCGCATGCGCACGCGCTTGATGTAGATCTTGCCGTGCACCTCCAGCACATACACCCCTTCGTGACTGGCCGGATCTTTGGCGCCTGAATCCACCAGCAGCACGTCGCCGTCTGCAAACGTGGGCGCCATGCTGTCGCCGTGCGCATGAATAAACCGCAGCTCATTGATGCGAACGGGCTTGATGTACTGATTGATCCAGTGGGGCGACAAGGCCAAATCGCCCACCACGTAGTCGGCATCAAGCATCTCACTGCCATCGCCCATGGTGCCACTATTGGCAAGCATGGGGATGTGTACCGAATTATTTTCAACAGCGACAACTTCATGGGCGGGCGCGCTTCCGTTGCTTGCCATAGAGCCTTCGCCGCTCAACAGCCACGCAGCCCGCACCCCAAAGATTTCCTCAGCCTTGAGCGCCCCTGCCTTGGACACGCCGCGGGACTCCCAATTCTTCACTGTCTGGGGTGATTCATTCATTTCTCTGGCGACGGCTGACTGTCCAGAAATGTCGCGCAAAGCCTTGGCCGCCTCGTAGAGTCGTTGTGTAACAGGGTGCATTTCTGAATTGTCTTTTTAGTAAACAAACTGTTGTTAAACACTGTGTTTGACTTTTGTTTAAACGCGGTGTTTAATCTGCGGTCATGAACAAAGAAGATGCAGCCTTGATCGACCGTTTGGGTGGCCCGGCCAAACTGGCTAAGCGCCTGAGATTTGACCCCAAAAAGGGCGGGGTCCAACGCGTTCAAAACTGGAAGGTACGCGGCATTCCCGCATCTGTTGAGCGCGACAACCAGTGGATTGCTAAAGAGCGACGTTCCCTGCGCAAGCAATCTACGGCGGAGGCATAACCCATGACCTCCGCGCAATTCCCCGTAACCGATGACGCCCGCCAGTGCTACGAGCTGCTGCTGGCTCTGCGCGTGGCCGACAACCTGCAGCGCCTTTATTTGCTGGCGCAAGAGCAGGGCTTGGTCAATCTGGTTCGTGAGCATGTGCCCAGTGTGCTTGCTGACCGGTTCCCAGAAAACCAGCTGATTGCTAAAGCGTTAGCAGTCGCTCACACGGAAGGTGGTGCAGCGTGAGAAATGCAGCAGCAGCGCAACGTCCTACACAACGCAGCGCTTGGGAAATCCCCACCAAGAGCATTGCCCAGCAACTGCAGCGCGACTTAAGCGGCCAGCACAAGCCCGCCAAGTCTTCTTATTTCCACATTTCTAAACCAGCTGACACCTTGCGTGCTCAGCGCATTGCAAAGGCGGCGATATGAGCATGTATCGCTACGCAAAAGAAAAACGCCTGCAGGCTCTCGCAAAGCGTGCAGGCGTCAGGTTGGCTGAAGCACACGGCCAAGGGAACAAACCAAAAGCCCAGCACTTCAAGGCGCGAATGTACCGCCTGCTGCAGTGCGTGGCAAGCCTGCGCGAACAGGAGGCAACAAATGGCTAATCAATGGTTTCGCTTGTACTCGGAGTTTGCACACGACCCCAAGGTGCAAATGATGAGCGAAGCAATGCAACGCCGTTACATCATGTTGATGTGCATGCGCTGTAACGGTGATGTAACGTTACATGATGATGAAGTAGCGTTTCACTTGCGCATTTCTGCTGAAGATTGGGCGCAAACAAAAGCGCTGTTCATCAGCAAAGGTTTTATTGATGACAACCTCAATTTGCTGAATTGGGAAAAGCGTCAATTTAAAAACGATAGCACTACATCAAGCGCAGAACGTGTCCGCCGCTTCAGAGAGAAAAAGAAACAGGTAAGTAACGCTGATGAAACGTTACATGAAACGTTACCTGTAACGCTTGATAACGCTGCAGATACAGATACAGATACAGAACAGAACAGAAATAAGCGCGAGCGCAAGACTGATCGTTCTGCATCTGCCCAACTGGAAGACCTGTTCAACCGTTTTTGGGTGGCATACCCCCGAAAGATCGGTAAGGACGCAGCGCGTTCGGCTTTTGCAAAACGCAAGCCTGACGAAGCCATGCTGGGCCAAATGCTGTCGGCCATTGATGCGCAAAAGCAAACGGAGCAATGGCAGCGTGACGGCGGCCAGTACATCCCCCATCCATCGACTTGGCTGAACCAAGGCCGCTTCAACGACGAAGTGGGCGCGTTGTTCGCAGGGCAAGGCAACGACGCTGGCAGCGTGGGGAGGTTCGTGTGATGCGAGGCCACCAACCCCTGGTCGACATGCGCAGAGCAGGCATGTTGCCCGGCCCGGCAGTCTGGGTCGAGGACGTGGACTGCCCATTGGGCAACTGGCTGTCGCGCAACTGGCACGGCCTGACCACTGACGGCAAAGCGCAGCCGCACATCGTTGTCGACGACACGGACGTGATCGAGGTCTTGGACTTTCGATGCCTGAGAGGGCTGATCGTGCACTTGCGCGCAGACCGCAGCGACGACAGAGCAAAACGACTTTTTTCCGCTATTCGCAAAGTGCAGCCCAAGGTGTTGGCCTGCGTGCGTGGCACTGAAACCTGGCTTTACCGAAACGAAGAGGGCGGCAATGGCAAACGTATTCCAGCTTGATGACATCGACTTCGCTGCCTACGAGCAGGAAACGGATGTGCAGCAGAAGGTGGTCGAGGCATCCGTGTGGGTGCAGGCACTGATCGACCAGATCCAAAACCCGCACAAGCGAGCAAAGGCGGCAAAGCTGCCATGGCGCAAGACGCACGCGCTGATCGAGTTTCGGCCTGGAGAGGTAACGCTGTGGGCAGGCGCCAACGGCAACGGCAAGTCACTGGTGACCGGTATGGCCTCGCTGAGCTTGTGCGCCCAAGGTGAGCCGGTGTGCATTGCTTCGTTTGAGATGAAGCCGACAACAACCTTGGCCCGCATGGCACGCCAGTGGTCCGGTGAGAACCCCCAGCACCCCAAGTGGGCAGGCAGCGCGGCTGGCATCAAGCACATGGTGGATCTTTACGAGCAGTTCCGCGACTGGACCACCAACAAGCTGTGGCTGTACGACCAGCAAGGCACGGTTGTGCCAAGCCAAGTGGTTGCCATGTGCCGCTATGCCGCCAAGGTGCTGAAAGTGAAGCACGTGGTGGTGGACAGCCTGATGAAGTGCGTACCCGACGAGGATGACTACAACGGCCAAAAGCGCTTTGTGGACGAGCTGACCGCCATTGCACGCGATCACCACATCCATATCCACCTAATTCACCACGTCAAAAAGCTGCCCAGCGAAGACCAAAAGCCCAACAAGTACGACCTCAAGGGCACGGGCGCCATCACTGACTTGGCCGACAACGTGATCTTGGTCTGGCGCAACAAGGCCAAGGAACGCAAGCGCGAAGAAAACAAGCTGACCGAGGAAATGGACGCCAAAGAACCGGACACCCTGCTGATTTGCGACAAGCAGCGCAACGGGGAGTGGGAGGGCTCTATCGGCCTGTGGTTTGAAAAGCAGTCCCAGCAGTTCGTAGGCGTGTGTGGCGCCGAGCCCTTGAAGCTCTACACCCCCGACACCGGCGAATAAAGAAAAAAGGAGCACAGAACAATGATCACACTTACTCTGCCTTACCCCGTGTCTGCCAACCGCTACTGGCAAACCCGTGTCATCAAGCCCAAAGGCGGCAAGTTCTACCAGGCCATGACCTACGTGAGCGCCGAGGCCAAGGAATTCAAGGCGCTGGTGCACAAGCTGGCTTTGGCTGCCGGTGTGCGTGGCCCCATCACCGGCCGCGTGGCGATTGCCTACACCTTGCACCCGCACTGCCCACAAGACGCCCACCGCCGTGCCAAGCGTGACCCCGTGAACTGGGAGGACACCGTGCAGTGCATGGACCTGGACAACGCGCAGAAGGTGCTGCTGGACAGCCTCAAGGGCGTGGTGATCGAGGACGACAAGTGGGTGCGCGAGATCTCAGCCAAGCGTGGCGCGCCCGTGGATGGCGGCAAGCTGGTGGTGACCATCACCGCGATTGCACCGGCCATGGCTGAGCAAGAGCAGGGCAGTTTGCTGGAGGTGGCGTGATGCACCGCGATCACCACACGGACCGCCAGCAAGCCGAGCTGGCAACCGCCGAAGCCAAAGCCCTGAATCAGCATTACATGCAGCACGAAGGCATGGACGACTGCGGCGAGTACTTCGAGCGCTTGGACGCCACAGAGCACCACGCAGCTGCAGCAGCTGGCCGGGTGCAGGCCAAGATGGGAGGCTGGCATGGTTGATCGTGTAACCCTCAGCCTGTGGGAGCCCCAGCAAGCGCACAAGGCAATCCAGCATGCTTGGATGCACGCCAAGAACGCAGTCATGGCCGGCCACCGCCTCACGCTGGAGCTGCGACCCGAAAAGCGCAGCGATGCTCAGAACCGCCGTCTTTGGTCCATGTTGAGCGACATCAGCGAGCAGGTGAATTGGCACGGCCACAAGCTCAGTGCCTCAGAGTGGAAGGACGTATTCACCGCGGCGATCAAACGCACCAAGGTCGTGCCGGGTCTTGATGGCGGCTTTGTGGTCTGCGGCCAGTCCACCAGCCAGATGACCAAAAAGGAAATGTCGGAGCTGCAGCAGCTGATGGAAGCCTTTGGCGCTGAGCACGAAGTGGCATTCAGGGCTTACGGGGAGGACGCATGACCACCTGCGTGCACTGCAAGCACTGGAACCCCAAGGCCACGGACACCAGCATGTTGCGCCATGGGTTTGCTCGCTGCGACAAGAAAGCGCTGCCAGGGCACACGGTGAGCGCCATGGCCCAGCCCTGTGGTCAGTTCGCACAGCTGGAGGCCAAGAAGGCGCAAGCCCGCACTCTGTGGCTCAAGGAGCGAGGGGCGATTGCGTGAATAACCAGCTTACAGCCAAAGAGCGCAAGCACCTTGCCCGCATCAAAGCCATGCCTTGCGCGGTATGTGGGGCGGGGGGTGAATCCGAGGCGCACCACATCGAACAGCACAAGCAGTACCTGTGCATCCCGCTGTGCGAAAGCTGCCACCGCAGCAATTTCAACGGCATCCATGGACAGGCACGCATTTGGAAAGTGCTCAAAAAGACAGAGCAATCCTGTCTAAACGACACGCTGGCAAAGCTTTTCAACTATTAAAACAGGAGCAGTAATTGATCGAAGAACGCTATTTGACCGCCACACAAGCCAGCAATCTGCGCGACCACAACGACCGCATCGGCCAAGTCGATGTGATCAAAGCCAGCGGCATGAGCGCCCGCAACATTGCGTCAACCTACCTGCGCCTGATCTCCAAGCCAACCCAGGAGGACATGACCCGGTTTTATGCAGCTCTGCTGTTCCAAGTCGAGCAACGCAAGCTCCAAGGCGGCGCGGACAGTATCTTCATGGCCATTGACTGGCTGCTGAACCAGAACTGCAAGCCCTGCGAGGGAACGGGCATGCTCAAAAAAGCCAAGGGTGAGTACAAGTGCCACCGCTGCAAGGGAGAGGGAAAGCGCAGGGAGCCAAGCTGCCCGGATGCTCAGGCGTTGATTGACTATGTGCAGACCTGCCGCGCCGCGTACCAAGGGCGCATGCTGCAGCTGTTGCGATAGTGTCAAAAAGGGCTATGCAAAGCCGGATTTATCTGATAACGTGCGGTTCTCGTTGTTAGCGATCTAGGGGCAAAAATGCTGTGCAGCTTAGGCGCCTGCAGCCCCTTACAAATGATCCTCCAGTGATGGAGCAGGCCAGCAAGGGCTTGGTGCGTCTTAAATCCGCTCTGTCTATACTTTGCAGTCCTATTTGAATGGCTGTGAAAATGTCTTTAGACCCCGTGAACGAGTTGCTGCAGCGAGCTACTGAGGCAGAGCGCCGCCAGTCCAATTTCATAATGGCCGCTTCTGGCGCATGCATTGCCTACGCGCTAAATCAGCTTGGTGATGCGGCATTTAGCTGTGACAAGCTAGTTCTTTTTGCAGCTTTGTTTTTTTGGGCATTCAGCTTTTTTGTCGGGTGTGCTTATGCAAGCTACGCAGCCGAATCTGAGAGGATGAGAGCGAATGATCTCGCCGCCATCAAGTCTGGTTTTAGCCCGTATCTAAAAAGGCTCTACGAAGGCGCGGAGGGAATTGCTTCAGGCCGTTGGCAGGACTGGATGTACAAGATTCAACACGCGTCCTTATTTCTTGGCGTCCTTTTTTACATCGGTTGGCGCGGATATTCAATGTACCTAAGCACAGTGAAACCAACCCTGTAGCACCCCCAGAAAACCCGTAAATCGGGCTTTTCTTTTGTCTCCTTGTTCCCTCCTGGTGGGGAGCACCTGCCCACTACGGTGGGCTTTTTTGTTTCCGCCTATGTCCAAACCTGAACTCAAGTGGCTAGATCGCAATGTGATTCAAGGGCCATTCTTCGTGCTGTGCCTGAACGATCAGGAGTGGCGCGACGCTTTTGAACACTTGGAGTTGCCAGTAGAGGGGCGTCCGCCATGGATTCCGCAGGGGCAGGGCATAACAAGCGTATGTCACACCCCCAAGGGGTTGGCGTGCGTGGTCGGTATCAACTTGGCTGAAGAAGATCACCACACAACAGTAGCCCTTGGGCTTGTGGTGCATGAGGCAACACACGTCTTCCAAGAGTGGGCTGCAGATCTTGGTGAGGAATCGCCATCAGCCGAATTCATGGCCTACAGCATTCAGCACTTTTCGCAGGAGCTGATGCAGTCATACCAAGACAAGCTTGGCGTGACCGATTAACCAGTTACGTCAGCCACACCGAGCAACGCCCGCCAAACCTCTGCGCCCGGGGTTCACGCTTGGCTTGTGGCTGGCACCTATTAGGCGTTTACCTTCGTGAGGATCTCGCCGGTCGGAACAATTTGAAACTGCGTATCGGAAATTTGATTCACGGGGTCACCCATCATGGTCTTAATAAATGTATAGCCAGGGATGTGTGACACGCCGTCCTCGTCGCGATCCACAACGATTTCTTGATAGACGATGAGCTGGCGAACTGTTGGCTTATCAATGCCTGTCACCTTGATGCGGTCGATCTCTTTGATGATTTTCACTGCTGTCTCCTCTGGTAAATAACACCCAATACTCCCATGGCACTTACCCCAAAGCAAGAGCGCTTTGTGGCCGAGTACCTGATTGACCTGAACGCAACTCAGGCTGCGATCAGGGCAGGCTATAGCGAAAAGACGGCCCACGCTTCGGGCCATGAGAACCTTAAGAAACCTGAGGTGGCCCAAGCCATCCAGGCGGCCATGAAGCAGCGAGAACAGCGCACGCATATCACCCAAGATCGGGTGCTGCAGGAGCTGGCGCGCATCGCGTTCTTTGACATTCGCAAGCTGTACCGTGATGACGGCACCATGAAAGACCCGCACGAAATGGATGCGGACACGGCTGCTGCGATTGCCTCGATTGAGGTAAAGGAAGAGCTGGACCGCGATGAGGGTGTCACGGAAGAGCAAGAGCCTCAAGCGCATGGCGGTTCACTCAAGCGCCGTCGCGGCAATCTGGTAGCTGGCTACACGCTCAAGACCAAGGTGTTTGACAAGGGCTCGGCTCTACAGCTGGCCATGCGGCATTTGGGCATGCTGAACGACAAAATCGCACACACAGGGCCAACTGGCGGGCCTGTGGAAACCATCACCCGTGTTGAGCTGGTTCCCCTGACGAAATGACAGCTGCACAAGTTCCCATCCCTGAGAAGCTGATCTGGCTGTTCTCTGGGGAGGCAGACGTGCGCGCTGCTCACGGTGGTCGTGGCTCAGGCAAGACCCGCAGCTTCGCCACGATGGCGGCTATCAAGGGCTACCAGTACGGCATGCAGGGCATCAGCGGGATCATTCTGTGCGCTCGCCAGTACATGAACTCGCTAGAGGATTCATCGCTTGAAGAAGTAAAGCGGGCGATTGAGTCGCTGCCCTGGCTTCACGCCTATTACGAGATTGGCGAGAAGTTCATCAAGAGCAAGGACGGGCGCATCAGCTTTGCCTTTGCCGGTCTTGATCGCAACATTGCCTCCATCAAGTCCAAGGGTCGTTTGCTGCTGTGCTGGGTGGACGAAGCGGAGCCAGTCACGGAAACCGCATGGCAGACCTTGATCCCCACGCTGCGGGAAGAGGGTGAGGACTGGAACGCAGAGCTGTGGGTGACGTGGAACCCGCTGCGCAAGGCCGCGCCTGTTGAAAAGCGCTTCCGGCAGAGTAATGACGCGCGCATCAAGTGCGTGCAGATCAACTGGCGCGACAACCCCAAGTTTCCCGCCAAGCTGGAGCGCGACCGACTGCGCGACAAAGCCGAGAACCCGGACGATTACGACCACATCTGGGAAGGCGGCTTCAAGGAAGGCCATGCCGGGGCGTACTTCACCAAGTGGCTGCAGGCCGCCAAGGACGAAGGGCGCATTGGTGTGGTGCCCATGGAGCCAGTTATCAAGCGCCGTGCTTATGCCGACATTGGCGGCACAGGCAAGAACGCGGACGCCTTCACCTTCTGGATCGCGCAGTTCGTGGGCCAGCAGATTCTGGTCACTGACTACTACGAAGCGCAAGGCCAGCCGCTGGCTACGCATGTGGAATGGCTGCAAGACCGTGGGCACAAGCCTGAAAACACCATCATTCGGCTGCCGCACGACGGTGACACCAGCGACAAGGTGTTTGCTGTGACGCCTGAAAGCGAGCTGCGCAAGTACGGCTATGACGTGAGCAGCATTCCCAACCAGGGCAAAGGCGCGGCAATGAAGCGTGTGGAGGCTGCGCGGGCGCAGTTTCACCGCTGCTGGTTCAACGCTGAGACAACCGAAGCGGGACGTGCTGCGCTGGCTTGGTATCACGAAAAGCGCGACGAAACCCGCTCCATTGGCCTTGGACCAGAGCATGACTGGGCATCGCACGGCGCTGACGCCTTCGGCCTGATGTGCTGCGACTGGCAGCCGCCCAAGACCAAATCAAGCAACAAGCCGCCACCAGTGAGAGCTGGGGGCTGGATGGGATGACCTATGGCTAAAGACAAAGAGCACGACAGCATCCTTGCTGCCGTACGCGACCGCATGACCGCTGCAGCAGATGCAGAGCACGACAACCGTGCAGCATCACTTGACGACCTGCGCTTTTTCGTCGGTGGCTCAGCGCAGTGGAATGCAGAGGCCGTCAAGCAACGACAGCTTGAAGGGCGCCCGTGCCTGACTTTCAACCAGCTGCCCGCCATCGTGCAGCAGGTGACCAACGACCAGCGGCAGAACACGCCAGCGATCAAGGTGCACCCGGTGGACGATGACGCCGACGTGGAGACTGCCGAAGTGCTGCAAGGCCTGATCCGGCACATTGAGTACGCCTCAGGCGCTGACAGCGCCTATGACACGGCCGTCAACGCTGCGGCTGTGCATGGCTTTGGTGCTTGGCGACTGCTGACGGAGTACGAAAGCGACGACAGCTTCGATCAGGTCATCAAGTTCCAACGTATCCGCAACCCGCTGAATGTCTTCATCGACCCATTCGCACAGTGCCCTGTAGCTAGCGATATGCGCTACTGCTTCGTGCTGGACGTGGTGAGCAAGGAAGCTTTCAAGCGCGACTACCCGAAGGCCAGCGCCTGTGACATGGCGGCATGGGAGGGTGTTGGTGCCAGCGTACGCCAAAGCTGGCTGCGTGATGACGGCGTGGTGGTGGCTGAGTATTACTGGGTAGACCTGCAGCCCGAAAATCTGGTGCTACTGCAAGATGGCACCACGGCGTGGGAAAGCGACATTGCTGACAAGGCCCAGATCGTGAGCGCCAAGAGCCGCCAATCTATGCGCCGCCGTATCAAGTGGGCCAAGGTCACTGGTGTGGATGTGCTGGAGACGGCGGACATTCCGGGCAAGTGGATTCCAGTGTTTCCGGTGCTGGGCCAAGAAGTGGACATTGAAGGCAAGGTGCACCGCTGGGGCATCGTGCGCAATGCCAAAGACCCGCAGCGCATGTACAACTACTGGCTGACCACAGCCACGGAAGAGGTGGCCATGCGGCCGCGCACTCCATACGTAGGTGCCGAAGGGCAGTTTGAAGGGCATGAAGCCGAGTGGGCCAATGCGCACAACAGTGCTTCACCTTATCTGGAGTACAAGCCGGTGAGCCTGAACGGCACGCTGGCACCACCACCGCAGCGTCAGCCCATGGCCGATGTGCCAGTGGGCACGCTGCAGATGGCCATGCATGCCCGGGACAACCTCAAGAACACCACGGGTCTGCACGATGCCAGCCTTGGTGCTCAGGGCAATGAAACCAGTGGTCGTGCCATCTTGGCCCGCCAGCGTGAGGGTGACACGGCGAACTTCCACTTCACCGACAACCTGAACCGGGCGATTCGCCACTGCGGCCGCGTGCTGGTGGACATGATTCCGCACATCTATGACGCCGAGCGGGTGATCCGCATACGCGGCGAGGATGACTCGATCAAGTCTGCGCATATCAACGCCACGGTGATGGATGAGCAGTCTGGCAC
Source organism: Comamonas sp. (assembly GCA_051887595.1). Classification (GTDB taxonomy): domain Bacteria; phylum Pseudomonadota; class Gammaproteobacteria; order Burkholderiales; family Burkholderiaceae_C; genus Comamonas. The sequence goes on along the minus strand of JBJEZV010000261.1, from coordinate 12,439 downwards.
TGAGCGCGTGCTCAATGACCTGACGGTGGGGCGCTATGACGTGACCATCGCAGCAGGCCCAAGCTATACGACCAAGCGCCAAGAGGCTGCTGAAGCCATGACGCAGTTTGCGCAGAGCTGGCCCAAGCTGATGGAAGTGGCCGGGGACAAGGTTGTCGCCAACATGGATTGGCCCGGTGCTGAGGAAATCGCAACGCGCATCAAGAAAACCATGCCCCCGGGCTTGGCTGAGGACGAAAACGGCGAAGCGCCGCAGGTTCCGCCAGAGGTGCAGCAGCAAATCCAGCAGATGGACCAAGTGATCCAGCAGATGACGGCTGAGCGGGAAGCAGCCCAGAGCAATCTGGAGAAGGAGCGCCTTGCAGCCGATGCACGCATTCGTGTGGCTGAGATCAATGCCGCTGCCAAGCTGGATGACACCGAGCTTAAGAGCATGGTGCAGTTGCTGTTGCAGCGCATGCCGCCGCCTGGATGGCTGGAAGCAGCCGCCATGCAGACCGGTGCACCACCGCCCAGTCAGCCACAGCCAGAACCCCAACAGACCCCGCCCAGTGCGGGGGTTGACGTTTCTGGGCCCCAAGAAATTCGCGCAGACCTGCCGCCAGCCGGGTCTGAGTTCGCGCCCCCAGCAGGCAATGGGTTACCGGATGGCCCTCAACTCACCGGGCAGGAGATCGCGGAATGACCGTGCAAACGATGGACCCCGTTCCAACCAACACCCCAGCTGCAACCCAGACCGAGCAGCAAGCACCTGCAACCACGGAGCAAGCCTCCGCGCAAACCACTGAGCAGGAGCAGCAGCAAGGTCAAGCCCAAGGCGAACAGCCTGAAGGCGGCGAGCAGCAGGCCGAGAAGTCCGAGCAGCAGCCAAAGAAAACTGGCGTGCAAAAGCGCTTTGACGAGCTGACCCGCAAGGCCCATGAGGCTGCGCGCGAGGCTGCGTACTGGCGTGAGCAGGCCACCAAGTCGCAGGCGCCGTCGCAAGACGCAGCCACCAAACCCGCCCGCGATGCCTTTGCCTCTGATGCCGACTACTTCGAAGCCTTGGCGGACTGGAAAGCAGAGCAAAAAGTGAGCGAGTTCCGCAAGCAGCAGCAAGCGGAAGCGCTCAACAAAGCCGAGCAAACCCAGACCGCTACCCGTTTTGAGCTGTACCAAGAGCGCGTCTCGACAGCGCTGGATGCCATGCCTGATTACCACGAGGTGGTCGGCGGCTCGGAGGTACCCGCTGAAGCCCACGTGCTGGAAGCCATCTTGGATTCCGAGCAAGGCCCTCAGCTGGCGTACCACTTGGCCAAACACCCCGACGTGGCCGAGCGCTTGAATGAGATGACCCCAGTGCAAGCCGCCCGAGAGATTGGCCGGCTTGAAGCGCAACTGGCACAGCCCAAGACGGAAACACCCCCTCCCAAGCGCACCACGAATGCGCCGCCACCGATCAACCCGGTGCGTGGCAGCAATGGCCAGTTCACCAAGTCACCCGACCAAATGAGCGATGCCGAGTGGTACGCAGCCCACCGTAACAAGTGATTGAAAGACCGATATGGCAAACACCATCCTGACCCATCAAATGATCGCTCGTGAGGCAGCCAAGCTGCTGGAAGAGCACAGCCCCTTCCTGGCCAACATCAACAAAGGCCGCCAAGACGAGTTTGGCGAAGCCGTGGGCGGCTACAAAAAGGGCGACTCCGTAAAGATTGAGATTCCTCAGTCTGGCGTCGTGTTCAATGGCGCTGTGTTCGCTGAAGGTGGCTCCGCTACTGATGTGAAACAGCGTCACGTCAACCTGACCTTGGACACCCAAAAGCACATCGGCTTGCGCTTTGGCACCAAAGAGCGCGTGCTGGACATCAACGACTTCCGTGAGCGCATCTTGCGCCCACAGATGTCCACGCTGTCTTCGGTGGTGGAAGCAGACTTGATCCAAAAGGCTGCGCTGGCCACGCCGAACTGGGTGGGCACTCCCGGCACACCTCCCACCACCATGAAGACCTTTGCGCAGGCACGCTCTGTGCTCAACCGCTTCTTGACCCCTGCCACCGACCGCTTTGCGCTGATCTCTTCGGAAATCAACGTTGAGCTGACCGACGAAGCGCGCAAGCTGTTCAACCCTGCCAAGGAAAACAGCAAGGCTTTCGTCGAAGGTTCGCTGGGCCGTGCGATGGGAGCTGACTTCTACGAGCACCAGTCGATCCCATCGCTGGCTAACGGTGCTGCAGCCACGGTGACGGTGAACGGTGCCAACCAAACCGGTGACACGCTGGCCATCGCGGCCACCACGCCTGGCATCCTGAAGGGCCAGCAGTTCACCATCGCTGGTGTCTATGCTGTGCACCCGCTGACTGGCGTGTCTACCGGCAAGCTGCAGCAGTTTGTGGCCACGGAAGATGCCGCGAGCACCACGCTCAAGATCTTCCCCGCCATCATCCCGACCGGCCCCGGCAAGACCGTGAGCGCTTCGCCTGCCAACGGCGCAGCACTGACCTTTGCAGGTGCAGCCTCTACGGCTTACCGCAAGTCGCTGATGCTGCACAAGGACGCATTCACCGTGGCAACCGCTCCGCTGCCCGTGATTGCTGGCTGCGAAGGCTACACCGCGCGCCTGCCCAACGGCTTGAGCGTGCGCGTGATGACCGGTGGCGACTTCACGAACGACGCGGAAAACACCCGTATCGATATCTTGTACGGCTCTGTGATGGTCGATGGCCGCCACAGCTGCGTGGTGTACGAGTAACGCGGTGCACACCCTCATTAAGGCCCTTCGGGGCCTTTTTCCATTCCTTCGGAGCCCGACATGGACTATCCCAAGATGCTTTACAAGGGCGTCAAGCCCAACGCTTACGGCCAGCTTGAAGCCGAGCAGCACACCACAGTGCACGACCAAGACGAAGAAACCCAAGCCCGCAAGGCAGGTTGGCACGGCTTTGAAGAAAAGCCCAAACAGCCAGCGCAGACGCAGCAAGCACCGCAGGCGAGCGAAGGCCAGGGCCAAGCGCCTCAAGCCAGCGAGACAGCCCCAGCCGAGCAGCCCGCAGCCAAGGCGCCCAAGGCAGGCAAAAGCAAGGCGCCCAAGGCAGAAGCTGAAAAGCCTGCGGAGGGCTAAACCATGCGTACCGCTGGAGACATCGCAGGGCGTGCCCTGATTCGCGCCGGTGTGATTGCTTCTGGCGAAACGCCCACAGCGGCTGAGCTCTCGGATGCAGTCACCACCTTGAGCGACATGCTCGACAGCTGGAGCCTTGAGGCCTTGAGCGTGTTTGGTACGACCGAGCACGTGATCAGCCTCACTGGCGTGCAGCAATACACCATTGGCCCATCAGGTGACGTAGTGGCCCCACGGCCCATCGCTGTGCGCAGCGGCTTTGTGCGACACGATGACCGCGACACTGATCTGCACATTTGCTCCACAGAGTACCTGGACGAGCTCAGCCGCAAGGGTGTGCAGGGGCAGGGCTACTGGCTCAGCTTTGAGGGCACGATGCCTGACGCCACGGTGCGCTTGTGGCCAGTAGCTGATGGTGAGCTGCATCTGCGGGTGTCGCAACCCTTGGTGCTGCTGACCGACATCAACGATGAGCTGGACTTGCCGCCGGGTTGGTTTCATGCGCTGACGCTGAATTTGGCTGTGCACCTGTGCGAGGAATACGGCTTTGCTGTGCCCCCGGGCCTTGCCGACACCGCGCAGAACGCCAAAGGCAACATCAAGCGCGCAAACCTTGCGCCTGCACGCACACGCTTTGACGCTGGACTGCTATGAACGAATTTCCCTTTGTTGGCGGCAGCTACCAAAGCCGCAGCTTGGCGTTTGATGCGCAGCGTTCGGTCAACCTGTTCCCCGTGATCAGTGAGTCCGGCACCAGTCGTAGCACCGCCATGCTCACAGGCACGCCGGGGCACCGTAAGTGGATTGATGTAGGCGATGGCCCCATTCGGGGCTTGCTGCGCGTGGATGCCCAAACGCTACTGGTTGCCAGTGGCAGCAAGCTCTACCGCGTCAGCCCCTCCAAGGTCGCGACCGAGCTGGGGGCCATCGCCGGGGCTGGGTTGGTGCGCATGGCCAGCAATGGCAAGCAGGTGATGGTGGCAACCGGCAATGCTGGTTACTTCTTGAGCCTGAGCGACTGGGCACTGACCAAAATCACCAATGAAAGCTTCACCGGCGCCGATGCCGTAGCGTTCTTGGATGGCTACTTTGTCTGGAACCGCCCAGGCACTGGCGAGTTTGCGATCAGCCAGCTCTACGGCACAGCCATCGATGCGCTGGACTTTGCCACGGCTGAGGGCTCACCTGACAAGCTGGTGGGCCTGATCGTGGACCACCGCGAGCTGTGGCTGTTTGGCGAGAGCACCACAGAGGTTTGGTATACATCGGGCGACCCAGACTTCCCGCTGGCAAGAGTCACCAATGCTTTCATCGAGCATGGATGTGCGGCCCCCGGTAGTGTCTCCAAGCTCGATAACACGGTGTTTTGGCTCGGTTCAGACACTAGCGGCCACGGCATGCTGTGGCGTGCCAACGGCTATACACCGCAGCGCGTGAGCACGTTCCCTGTTGAGCAGGCTTGGGCTAAATACGACCGCATCGATGACGCTGAGGCCTTCACGTACCAGCAAGGCGGGCACAGCTTCTACGTGATCAGCTTCCCATCGGCCAATGCCACATGGGTCTATGACGTGGCGGCCAATACTTGGCACGAGCGGGCATGGCGCGAGCCCACGGGCTTGAACCGCTTGCACCGGGTGCGCGGTCATGTGCATGCGCACTTTGCTGGGCAGCATCTGGTGGGCGACCACACGACAGGGCGCATTTATGCCTTGGACGAGGCCTGCTACCGCGATGAAGCACTGGGCGAGGGCGATGAAGGCGAGCTGATCCCGCGCATTCGCATTGCCCCGTATCTCTCAGGCGATGGCAGCCGCAGGCGCGTGCACACGCTGGAGGTGGTGATGGAAACCGGCACAGGCTTGGTCCATGGCCAGGGCGAGGCCCCCAAGGCCATGCTGCAGTGGTCAGACGATGGTGCCAACAGCTGGAGCTCGGAGCACTGGACGGAGATTGGCCGTATTGGCGAGCGTAGGCAGCGAGCTGTTTGGCGTCGGCTGGGGTCTGCGCGTGAGCGAGTCTTCAAGCTGACCGTGACCGATCCGGTGCCGGTGAACATCATCAAAGCAAGGGTGGAGGTGTCATGAGTGAGCGAATCACACTGCCTGCCGCCCGCATCCCTTTGGTGGATAGCCAAGGGCGCATCACCCGTGAATGGATGGTGTTGCTCAATGGCCTGTTCAAGCGTGCTGGCGGAGTTGAGGGGTTCTCTAACCAAGAGCTGTTCTCAGACTTCACGAGCTTGCACAGCTATGACGAGCTGCTGGAGCGTATTGGGTCGACTGAAACGATGCAGCGCCTGCCCACCGACGTTGCCCAGATGCAGGATCTGTTGTCACGCTTGGATGCGCTGGAGCAGCAGAGCAGGCAAATGCAGGAGGCAGTGTTTTATCAGCAGGCCTTCCCGCAGGACGTGCAGATCCCAGTGCCCAAGCTCAAAGACGTGCTGGATGCGCTGGAAGTCAAAGGCGTGACGCTGCTGGCCACCGAAAAGGGCCAAGTGCTGATTGGGCTCACAACCAGCTCAACCCCAGAACAGCTGCAGGTAGCCAAGAGCGTGCGGCTGGCATCAGCCTCGGGGGAGCGCGTGCATATTGGCTCAGGAGCTGATGACGGTGTGAGCAAGCTGCAGGTGGAGGGCACAGTCAAGGCACCCCATGTGGATGCTCAAGACTTGGACGCCACCACGGTGAACGCTGCAACGGTCGATGCCGTGCAAGTCAACGCTGGCGAGGTGCAAGCAGATGCCATCACAGCGCCTGAAATTCAAACCACTGAAGTGCTGGTGGGCACCAACAAAGTTTTGGGCGCCCGTCAAGGCGGTGTTGCTGCTTACACGGCATACCCAGGGCAGACCATGCCCATCGAGTACGACCAAGTCGCAATCCAAGAGCTGGACGACGCCGCGCGAACTGCATCGGAAAAGCTGGAGCAGGTAGTCACCGCACTACGTACCCACGGCCTTATCGGAGATTGACCCATGTTTATGAATCAAAAGCCAGTAGTGCAAGGCGTACTACTGGGTGCAACTGCGTCCCCCTTGTACACCGTGCCACCCAACACCATGGCCCGGCTTTCTTCGGTGACGTTTACCAACCAGACAACGACCCCGCGCAAGGTGAGTGTGCACCTGGTGCTTGAAGGCGGCACCGCAACCGAGACCAACCGCGTGTTGGCGCCTTATGTCATTGGCGGCGAAGAGACTTGGACGTGCCCGCACCTGAATCACAACCTGTCTGCTGGCGCGCAGTTAATGGCTTTGGCTGATGAAGCGGATGCAGTGAGTGTGTATGCCTCTGCTGTTGAGATGAGTAAGTCATAAGGAGCACCAATGCGTAATTTCGTTTGCTTGGGTGGTGGTGTCGATGTGGTGCCTCTGCTGCTGGAGCTGGGTAAGCAGCCCGAGTTGTGGGACCAGAACACCCTGCGCACCACACACCCTCAGAGCCCACACACGGCGGTCAGTGACATTTGGCTGCGCTTCAACGAGCTACCAGAGCCCGGTCAAGAACACTTAGTTGTCGATGAGCATGAGTCCATCTGGTATCCGGCAGCCGACAAGCTACCTGCGGCCAAGGAGCTGATTTTTTCCCTGATGCCCCGCGTGAAGGGTATTCGCCTTGGGCGCTGCCTCATCACTCGCCTTGCTCCCGGCCAAAAGATTGACGCCCACGAGGATGGCGGCAGCCACGCTGACTACTACGAGCGCTTCCACATCGTGCTGCAGGCCGGCCCCGGCTGCTTATTCCGCACAGGCGACGAAACCGTGCAGATGCGCACCGGCGAGGTCTGGTGGTTTGAAAACAGCATTGAGCATGAAGTCATCAACAACAGTGCAGACGACCGAATTCACCTCATCGTGGACATCAAAACATGATCACAGCCCAAGTCGAAAACCTGACCGAGCGCCTGGATGAACTCAAGGCCCTGTTTCCATTGCACTGGGAAGAGCTGGCCCTGAATCGTGACAAGGTGCCACTGAATCCCATGTATGAGGTGTACCTGCAGCGTGATGCGCGAGGTGAGTGCCTGCTGGTGACGCTGCGTGAGCAGGGCGCCTTGCTGGGCTACTTTGTGGGCTTCATCGCCCCGGGGCTGCACTACCGCGACTGCCTGACGCTGACCATGGACATCTTCTATGTGCACCCCGAGCAGCGCTGCCGTTTTGGCGGTTTGAAGCTGTTCCGAGCGGTGGAGAAGGAGGCCAAGCGCCGAGGCGTTCAGCGCATGTTTGTGGGCAGCAAGTGCCACGCAGACGCAAGCCGCCTCTTTGAGGCTTTGAAATACCAAGAGGTCGAGCGCTATTACAGCGTTTGGCTAGGAGATTAATCATGGTTGCAGCAGCGGTAGTAGGGAGTGCCGTAGTAGGTGGCGTGGCGTCCAGTAAGGCTTCTAAGTCTCAGGCAAGCGCCACGCAAAGCGCATCCAACACACAGGCACAGGCTCAGCGCGAAGCCAACGACTTGCAGTGGAAGATGTATGAGCAAAACCGCAAGGACCAGGAGCCATGGCGGCAGGCGGGTATCACTCAGTTAAGCCAGCTCAGCACTGGCTTGAAGCCTGGCGGGGAGTTCAACCGCAACTTCCAGCTTTCAGACTTCCAGCAAGACCCGGGATACGCCTTTAGGCAGGCCGAGGGCCGGAAGGCCATCGACAACAGCGCGGCGGCCCGAGGCTCTGCGCTGTCTGGCGCCACGCTCAAGGCCCTGACCAAGTACGGGCAGGACTACGCCAGCAACGAGTACCAAAACAGCTACAACCGCTGGAATAACGATGTGTCCAACCGCTTTAACCGCATCAGCGGGGTGGCGGGCACTGGCCAGCAGGCCGTGAATCAGGTCGGCAGTTACGGCCAGAGCACTGCCAGCAGCGTGGCACAGGGCAACATGAACACGGCCAACAACATTGCCAGCAACACGATCCAAGCAGGCAACGCGCGTGCATCTGGCTACGTGGGCATGGCAAATGCCGCAAACAGCGGCGTCAATAACTATATGACGCTGTCCTATCTCAATAAATTGGGCACTGCGGGGTAAACCATGGCGCAAGTAGATTCTCGAATTGCACTGGGTGTGCAGCCTGTGGATGTCGGTGCTGCCATCGGGCGCGGCTACCAGTTGCGCGACTTGGCTGCCCAGGCAGATGCCCGCAAGCTGGACACTCAGCTCAAGCAGCAGGCAGTTCAAAAACAAAAGACCTTGGGAGACTTGTATCGCGGTGCACTTGGGCCAGATGGCAAGATTGATCGCGCCAAAGTGACCCAAGGCGTGGTCGAAGCAGGGTATGGCGCGGACCTGCCAGACATGCAAAAGCAGTGGTCGGATGCTGACAAAGCGGAGGCGGATTACTTCAGCAAAAACAGCGAAACCATTGTCAAGCAGCTGGACTACACCAGCAAAACCATCGGTGCGCTGCTGCAAAACCCCAATACCACTGCACAGGATGTGGCACGTGCGGTGTCTGGGCTGACGCAGTTTGGCTTGCTCAAACCTGAGCAGGGCGCAGAGATTGTGCGCAGCATCCCGGGTGATCCGGTGCAGTTGAGGCAGTACCTGCAGGGAAAGCTGATGGAGTCGCAGCAGGCCAAGGACATGTTGACCGCAGCGCTGCCCAGCATCAAGGAGATCAACCTGGGCGGCCATACCCAGCTGGTGGACACCAACCCCCTGACCAACCCGGGAATCGTGGGGCAGTCGCTGGAGCACACAGCAACGCCCGGTGAAATTGAGCAGCAGCGGCACAACCGTGCGAGCGAAGGCTTGACGGCGCGCGGGCAAAACATGACGGATGCAAGAGCGCGCGAGACTAAGAACGCTGCATCTTTGAAGCCAATGCCAGCAGCTGCACTAAAGATGATCCAAACAAGCACGGACGCTATTGGCACGGCCGCCAGCATCAATGCCGATCTTGGCGCAATAGCGCAGCAGATTACCTCGGGAAAACTGTCTTTTGGCCCCATCAGCAACTTGGTTAATGCAGCCAGAAATGCAACTGGCACAAGCACTGAAGAGAGCCGCAACTTTGCATCCTTCAAGGCCAGTCTGGAGAAGCTGCGCAACGACTCCCTGCGCCTTAATGCAGGCGTCCAAACCGATGGCGATGCGCAGCGCGCATGGAACGAGCTGTTTCAAAACATCACCGACACCAAGCTGGTGGAGCAGCGCTTGCAAGAGATCATGCGCATCAACCAGCGGGCGGTACAGCTCCGCCAGCTGGATATCGATAGCGTGCTGCAGAACTATGGGCGCGATCCCATGGACACCAGTGGCTATGCCAACCAGCCTGCAGCGCTGTCTAGCGGTTCGACTCAGAAGCCAGCGCCCAATCAGTCTCAAGTCAACCCAAGTCAAGGGCCTGTTGCTATCAAGACTGATGCGGATTACAACAACCTCCCCAGCGGAACGCGATTCAAAGCGCCTGATGGGTCTATCCGAGTGAAACCGTAATGGCATACGCATGGGAATCAGCGCCACTGGCGCAAGACGATCATTCAGCACAGCCCGCATGGATGTCTGCGCCACTGGCTCAAGATGAGGTGATGCAAACGCCTGCTCAGGCTGAGGCCAAGGAAGAGCCGGGATTGTTGAAGCAAGTGGGTCGCCAACTAGGCCTGACTGTGCGACATGGCATCGAAGGCTTGGGACAAGCTGCTGATGTGGTGACGGAGGCTGTGGCAGGGCCGATGCGCGCGGTCGGCATCCCCACCAAAAGCACATCGCAGTTGGCTGCCGGTGCGGCGGACTGGATGGGGTTGCCCAAACCAGAGACAGCCCAAGAGCGCGTAGTGGGCGATGCTGCGCGTATGGTGGCTGGTGCTGGCGGCTTCATGGGGGCAGGTGCAGGCGCGACCAAGGCGGGCATGACTACTTTGGGCAAGTTCTTCAGTGCCAACCCTGCCGCGCAGGTAGTGAGTGCAGCCTCATCTGGCGCAGCTGGTGGGGTGGCTCGCGAGTCTGGAGCGGGAGCAACCGGCCAGACGCTTGCCGCTTTGGCTGGGGCTATGGCCCCTGCAGGGCTGCAAGCAGCCAAGAAAGCAACGCAGGCAGTGACCAAGCATTCGCTGGGCATGACCACTGGCGCAGGCTCCGACGCGATTGGCGAAGCCTACAAGGCAGGCAAGCAGGGCAATCAAGCCTTTGTGGACAACATGCGTGGCAAGGTCAGCGCCCATGATGTGGTGGCTGATGCCAAAGCCGGTTTGGACAAGATGCGTGCAGACCGAGCGGCGCAGTACCGCAGCGGTATGGTGGATATCAAGGCAGATAAGTCTGTGCTCGACTACGCGCCTATTGATAAAGCGCTTGGTGAGGTACGGGAAATGGGGAACTACAAGGGGGTACCCATTTACCAAAAAGCAGCAAGCACGGTGGGTGAGTTGGATGATCTTGTCAAACAGTGGCGCTCTTTGCCGGCCAGCGAGTTTCACACACCGGAAGGCCTGGACGCACTTAAAAAAGCTGTGGGTGACATCCGAACCCGCACACAGCCAGGCACTGCTGAGCGCGTGGCTGCAGACAAGGTTTACAACGCCATCAAGACGGAGATCACCAAGCAGGCACCTACCTATAGCAAGGTGATGAAGGATTACAGCGAAGCCACGGATTTGATTGATGAGATCGGCAGCACTCTTTCTGCAAACAGAAATGCCTCTGTAGACACTTCTTTGCGCAAGCTGCAAAGCATCATGCGCAATAACGCCAATACCAATTACGGCCACCGGCAAGGATTGGTGAAGAAGTTGGAGCAGCAGGGGGGCGTGGACTTGGTGCCCGCCTTGGCCGGGCAGGCGCTGAACAGTTGGACCCCGAGGGGTTTGCAGCAGATACCGACCACATTCGGTGCTGGAGCTTTGGCGGTAACCAACCCCGAGCTACTGCCTGCAATGGCTTTGACCAGTCCGCGCCTTATGGGTGAAACGGCTTACCGTCTTGGTGATTTGGCGCGAAGAGTGCCTAAAGGGCCGCAAGGGTTGGGGCGTGCCGGGGTGCAGATGGTGCCACTGTCCGTACTCGCAACAAAAAGAGAGTAGCGCCGCTTTGCTAGCGCAACAAGAGCGCGGCAATGAGGGCGCCTGCTAGAAAGCTAAGCCATAAGGCAAGTTTGCGTTTTTCGGGCAACTCATCTTGTCTTATGTCTAGCGGCTTGGCTGCTGTGAGTTTCATGGACTTCAATTTGCACGCAGTTCCCCAGATGTTCTTGTCGCCGTCTTGCGGGAGGTAAAGCGTGCTTCCAAAACTTGCTGGCGTCAGGGCATCCTCGCACATCATGCTGATGTGCAACGTTGGGGCTCCAGACGGAAAGGCTCGTATTTCATTTTTGAAGTTTTCCAGCTGCATTGGAGGTAGGGAAATTTGCAATTCCGCAAAAGCTTCGTCATCGACCGTTTGAATTACCAGAGTGACCTTCTCTTCTTCGTCGCCAGAGTTGATAGTGACGCGAGTTTTGTAAACGGGTTTGCGAAGGGTGTGAGCTGGGGCAAATGCAAAGTTTGAGGTGCCCATTCCGCTAACACAGCCAGAGTCATCTTGGATGTCAGCAGAGTACTTAATGTCTGGCACTTCAATGCGAACGGTATGGAAAGACGCTTGAAGCATTCCGCTGGACATCCGACTTCTCCTAAATATTAACCAAATCACCCTCTAGCCCTTGTGTAGCAAGGGCATGTAGCTATGAAAGATGGAACCCTCAGAAGAGGGCTTTTTTGTTGGTCACTTGGGTTTGCGGGGCTTGGCATAGCTGGGCATAAGAGCGTTGATTTGCTCTTCGGTGTAGTTGCCAATCAAAGGAATGAGCTTGTCTAGGACCTTCTGCGCGATTTCGTCAGCGATCGGTGCTGTTGAACCTGGCGAGTCATCTTGGCCAACCAATCCAACGCCATCGTGCGAAGGGTTGCGAAAGGTTCCAGCGGGAAAGCGGGGGTCGTAGAAGGTGGATTGCAGGCGCGCCACGACCTCCGCATTCAAGGATCGACCAGACTCCTGAGCGGCATCACGAAGTTTGTCTGCAAGCTCGTTTGGCAGACGGAATTGGCTTCTAAATAAATCGTTCACGTCACTATGTTGACACTACGATGCATGCTTTGTATAGTGACAACGTGTCACTAAAGGAGGTTCTATGGACACAAAAATTGGACAAATCAAACCATTCGGCCTGCGGCTACCCCTGGAGTTGAAAACCTGGGTGGAAGAGCAGGCCAAAAAAGATCGGCGCAGCGTAAACAGCTGGCTCACTCTCTTGATTGAGGAGAAACGCAATGCCAAGCATGAAAAGCAGGCCTGAAAAGAGTGAAGCCCTGACGGCGGCAACCGACAGGGCTTCGAGTGAAAAGTCCCAAAC
>JBJEZV010000260.1:0-4434 GCA_051887595.1 Comamonas sp. | reverse complement strand
CCCGCCATTTCGCCGCACACACACACCGATTTGCCCATGCTGTTGGCCGCTTCAATCACCTGCGCCACCAGCCCCAGTACGGCCGGATGCAGTGGATCGTAGAGGTGGGCCACAGCTTCATCGGCACGGTCGATGGCCAGCGTGTACTGGATCAAATCGTTGGTGCCGATGGAAACAAAATCAAAGTGCTGCAGCAAGCTGCGCACCATGAGCGCAGCTGCGGGAATTTCAATCATGGCACCCAGCGCCACGTGGCCATAAGCCACACCGCGCGCGTCTAGCTCGCTGCGCGCCAGACGCACTTGCGCCAAGATGCTGTGCACCTCGTGCATGTGCGACACCATAGGAAACAGCAGGTGCACCGGCCCACACGTGGCCGCACGCAAAATCGCACGCAATTGGGTTCGGAACATGGCGGGCTCGGCCAGGCTCCAGCGAATGGCGCGCAGCCCCAGCGCAGGGTTCAGCGAGACGTCTTTCACGCCTTTGTCCAGCGGCTTGTCGGCGCCCACATCGATGGTGCGAATCGTCACAGGCAGGCCTTGCATGCCCTCGATGGCCGCTTTGTAGGCCAAGTATTGCTCTTGCTCATCAGGCAATTTGCCTTCGCGGCCCATGAACAAAAACTCGCTGCGAAACAGGCCTACGCCCATCGCCCCAGCATGCACGGCAGCTTCTGCGTCTGAGGGCTGCTCAATATTCGCCAGCAGCTCTACCTTCTGGCCATCCAGCGTCACCGCAGGGGTGTGGCGCAAGCGCGCTAAGCGCTCGCGTTCGAGCACGTCTTGGCGCTGGCGAAAGCGGTATTCCTCCAAGATGATGGGCGAAGGATCGACCAGCACAATGCCGGCATTGCCATCGATGATGATCCAGTCATCTTGCCGAATCAGCTGACTGGCAGCCCGCGCCCCCACCACGGCAGGAATGTCCATGCTGCGCGCCACAATCGCTGTATGGCTGGTTTTGCCGCCCACGGCCGTCACAAAACCGGCAAACACGCTGCGCTTGAACTGCAACATGTCGGCGGGCGACAAATCCTGCGCGACCAGCACCAGCGGCGCTTCGGCCATGCCTTCCAGTGCAGGCTGGGTGCCGTCCTGCGCCACCATGGGCGGCGGTGTCACGGCAGAGGTGGCCAGCCCGCGCATGTGGCGCAAGATGCGGTCGGCCACTTGCTCCATGTCGGCCTTGCGCTCGCGCAGATACGGGTCTTCCATCTCATCGAACTGGCGCGAGATCTGTTCGAGCTGCGTCATCAACGCCCACTCGGCGTTGTACAGGCGCTCAGCAATCCACTGGCGCACACCGCCCACCAAGACTTCGTCTTGCAGCAGCATCAGGTGCACTTCCAAAAGTGCCGCCAGCTCACCGGGTGCGTCTTCTGGCAAATCGCTCACCAAACGCTGCAACTCATCGACCACCGCATCGCGCGCACGGCGCGCACGCAGCAATTCAGCCTCTACCTGGGATGCATCAATGAAGTAGTGACGCACCTCCACGCGGCTCGATGCCACGACCACCGCACGCCCAATGGCGATGCCGCGTGAAACTGCCAAACCATGGATGGCAAATGTCATGCCCAATTCCTTTGGCCCACGCCCGTAGGTGCAGGCGGATGCTCTTGTGCGCAGACAGTCAGCGTATGTGCTGCTGGTCTGCCGCCTGGACGGCCTTTACTGGCCTTCGCCGAATTTGTCGTTGATCAAGGCCACGAGCGCATCCATGGCCTCTTGCTCTTGCTCGCCGTCAGTTTCCAACTCGACCACCGAGCCCATACCCGCGGCCAGCATCATCACGCCCATGATGCTTTTGGCGTTGATGCGGCGCTCGCCTTTGCTCATCCACACTTCGCAGGGAAAGCTGCCTGCCAGCTTGGTCAGCTTGGCCGATGCACGTGCGTGCAGGCCCAATTTATTGCTGATGGTGATCTCGGTCTTGACCATGGGAGGTTCGTACGTTCTGGTTCTGAGGAGCGCTGCTGGAGGCCACAGCCAGCATGCCTTGCTGGCCCCCGGCCAGCGCACGCGTGGCCTGTTGCTCCAGGCTTTCGTGTCGGTAACAGATGGCGCGCAGCAGCATGGGCAGGTTGACCCCCACCAGCAGCCGTGCGGCGCTGCCTTCGACCAGACGGTGCGCCACATTGCTTGGTGTCGCACCAAACACATCGGCCATCACCAGCGTGCGCGCGGCGCCGCTTTGCGCAAGCATCACGCGAGCAGTCTGCAAGGTGATGTCGGGGCTTTCGTTGGGCGGCACGTCCAGCACACTCACATCCTGGGCGCAGTCCGCAAACACGTGCAATGCGCATTCACGCAAGGCATGGGCCAAGGGCGCGTGCGCAATCAGCAAAATGTGGTTGGCAGTCTGGGTCATAAGGCGTTCATCTTCTCAAGCATTATGACGGGCTGGCTGCGCTGCGGCTACCGGTGGCCTTGGCTTTCGCTGCGGCTTAGCCGCCTCTTTCAGCGCAAAACAATGTGCTCGAAAAAGGTGTCTGCCGTGCGGTGGTGGGCCTTGGGCGCGTAAATCACGCCGTGAAAAATGCGCACCTTTTCGCCTTCTTGGCGTGCGAACCACACACCATGCGTGGTGATGGTCCAGCCCGCCGGGCCAATGCCTTCGACCGTCGCACGGATGGAGCGGCTCAGCGGCAGCGCCCCCGCGGGCACAAAAGGCTCGCCGCTTTTGGCTTGGTCACCATCAATGGCTTTGAGGTTGTTGAGCACCGCCACCTGCCAAAACGCGAGGGCGTCATCGGCCAGGCGCGGATCGTCGAGCAGCCAGTGTGAGAAGGCATAAGTCGAATCAATAGCATCGCAGCCGACCATGCTCACTTGCACCATGCCGATGTCCATGCCGAAATCGACGTGGGCTTTGGCATTTTGTGGCTCGCACGGAAAGTGCACATCAACTTTTGCTTCATCAATCGCCACGTTCTGCCATGGCAATTGCGGCACATCGTCTTGGCATGCCGACAACAGCATCGCTGCGGTGGCCACCAGCACACATGGGAGAAAGCGGGCAAGTTTGCTCATGCAGCCATTATCGGCAGCGTTGGCAAAAACTGTTGCGCGACTTACGCTGCGCCGCCGCAATGCACTGCGGCGTGTGCAGGAACTGCTGGTGCATTTGCCATGCACCTTGGCACAATGCAGGCATGGCATTCAAACACTTGGTAGCTGGCATCGCGCTGGCGGCATTCGCAGGCCTGGGGGCTTATGTCTTTTGGGGCAGCGCGGCGCAAGCTGCGCCTGCTTCGCGTTTTGTGTTGCTCGATGGCAGCAGCACCACCACCGAAGATTTGCACGGCAAAGTCACGCTGGTGAATTTTTGGGCCACCAGCTGCACCACCTGTGTGGCGGAAATGCCTGAACTGGTCGCCACATATGACAAATACAAAGACCGCGGCTACGACACCCTGGCAGTCGCCATGCAGTACGACCCGCCCAGCTATGTGGTGAACTTTGCTCAGTCGCGCCAGCTGCCTTTCAAAGTGGCGCTGGACAACACTGGCACCATCGCCAAAGCCTGGGGGGACGTCAAACTCACACCCACCACCTACCTCGTCAACAAGCGGGGCGAGATTGTGAAAACCTACGTCGGCCAGCCTAACTTTGCTGAGCTGCACCAGCTGATTGAACAACTCCTGTCAGAAGCCTGACAACACTGCCAGACAGCTCGAATTCATCAAAACAAGAGCTGCTTGCCTAGGTGCACCAAGGTTTCCAAAGTGTTTTATGTTTGAAAATCGCATGCATCCTTGGCAAGCAGCTTCTTTTTTTGCACATCAATCGAGCAATTGGGTCATTGCTTCGGTATCGGGTCCTTAGCGGTTGCGGAACGCGTCATGGCACGCCTTGCAGCTTTGCGCTGCAGGGCCAAAGGCAGCCTTGAGCTGGGCCAGATCGCCCGTCTTGGCTGCCGCAACGAGCTTGCTGGCCTCTTGCTGGTACTTGCCAGCCATCTCGTCGAATTTGGCCTTTTCTTTCCACACTTCAGGCTTGGCCTTGCCACCCTCATAGCCCGCGGCAAAGCCCTGCCAAGGCAGACCCGCCAAAGTTTGCAAAACCTCGGCGTTTTGCTGGGCCAGCTCAGCATTGAATGGAGCACGTCCATTGGCCATCGCACCCAGGCTACCGAAATGCTGGCCCATCACAAACAAGGCGTTTTGGCGGTATTTGATGGCATCTTCGGCCTTGGCAAATTTCAGCGTTTCAGCCGATGCCTGTGCACCCGCCATCGCGGCTGTCAGGGCCAGTACACACAGGGTCAAGCGTTTGAATTGCATGGGCAACATCCTTTCAGGTCAAAACTTTTGCGCTGCAGTATCGCGGCGCTGCAGGCTTTTTCCAAACCCCCAGCTTTTTCTAAGGCACTGCATGGCAGCAGCGCGTTTCGCTTCTACAGTCGGCGCATGGATACTCCTTCAACTTC
>JBJEZV010000259.1:0-4464 GCA_051887595.1 Comamonas sp. | reverse complement strand
CAGGAAATGCTGTGGAGCAATCCGCGCTATGTGTTCTTCAAAGAAGAGCCGCTAGAAGGCATGGATGCGCAGTTTGGCCCCAAAGGTGCGCAAGGTGTGCCGCTGACACCTGGGCGCTCCATCGCCGTGGACCGCGGCAGCATTCCATACGGCACGCCGGTGTGGATGTATTCCAAGGGCATCGAAGTGGAGTACCAGCGCCTGGTGCTTGCACAGGACACGGGCAGCGCCATTGTGGGCGCCGTACGCGCAGACTATTTCATGGGCTGGGGTAAAGAGGCGGGAGACTTGGCGGGCCGTATCAAACAGCCGCTGCGTCTGTGGGCACTGTGGCCCAAAAATGTGCCCATTCCGCAATAAGTGAAGCTACATGCCAGCCTCATCACTTGTTTTGCAATATAAAACTATTGGAAAACAAGTGTCGGCGCCGGTTGAAAGCTCTACTATTTGAAATTATCTAGCTGTGGGTGGTTTCAAAGTAACGCGTGACGCGCGGTGGCGCATCGCCCACATGAAACTCCAGCTTGCGGTCACGCAGGGTCACGTCCGCGGCGGTCACGCGGTCGAAACGGCGCAAGTGCTCGGTCCATGACTCGTCGGTGATTTCTTCCACATAGCGCTCAGGCCGCTCCATGCTGTGCAGCAAACGCCATCCCAGCGCACCTTGGCGCATACGGCTGCGGCGGCTTTCCTGCATCAATGTCTGAAACCGCTTGGCTTTGCAGGGGTTGATGATGTATTCAATCTGCACCACTACACGACCTTCTTCTGGCTGGCTGTGGCGCGGCGGCGTGAACGCTTTAGAAGGGCTGAGGTCCTCCAGCGTCTGGCGATCTTGCGCCAGGCGCTGCACGATCAACATGGCCAGCACGCCGGTGATGGCCGCTGCCGTCAAACTGGTGGGGACCGAAGTGAGCGAAGCCACCTTGCCCCACAGCGCGGCCCCCAAAGCGGTGCCACCCATGATGGACATTTGATAGGCCGACATGCCGCGTGCCCGCACCCAGTTGGGCAAGGCCATTTGCGCGCGCACGCCCAGCGTGTTGGCGGTGCAGATCATGGACAGCCCGGCCGTCATCATGCAGGCAATGGCCATGGGCAGCGCGGGCACCAGCGCAATGCCAATGATGGACAGCGCCTGCATACAGGTGCCCACGATCACCAAGCGCTCACTGGGAAACGCCTGCCGAATGCGCGGCAAAAACATGGCGCCCACAATCGCGCCCGCCCCCATCGACGCCAGCAAGACCGTGAACACACCAGCCCCGCTGACCCAGCCGTTATCCGCAAAGCGTTGGGCCGTGAGCGGCAGCAAAGCCATGATGGCCGTGGTCATGAAGAAAAACGCCACGGTGCGCGCAATCACGGCGCGCATGCGCGGAGACTCTTTGATGAACTGTAGACCCACCCGCATAGCGCTGGGCAGGCGTTCGCGGCCCAGCGGATGAACCGTAGACGTGCGCTTCCAGCGCAGCAGCACCACTCCGGCAAGCACCGACATCACGGCATTGAGCACAAACACCCACAGCGTGCCAGCACTGGCAATGATGGCGCCGGCCACCAGCGGTCCGACAATGCGCGAGGTGTTCATGGCCACAGCGTTCAATGCCATGGCCGAAGGCAGCAGTGGCTTGTGAATGACTTCCGGAATCAGCGCCGAAAACACTGGCCAACGCATCGCCATGCCAATGCCATTGGCGAATATCAGCGCCAGCAACAAAGGGGCATTCATCCAGTCCAGCGCCACCGCTGCGCACAGCAGCAGAGCTACCGCAGCCACCCAAAACTGCGCAAAGATGAAGTAGCGCCTGCGGTCCAAAATATCTGCCAGCGCCCCACTGGGCAACCCCAGTAAAAACACTGGCAAAGTCGATGCGGTCTGCACCAGCGCCACCAGCACGGGCGAGGTGGTAAGAGAGGTCATCATCCACGCTGCGGCCACATCGTTCATCCACATGCAGATGTTGGCGATCAGGGTCACACTCCACAGCAAGCGGAAGGTCGGCACCTTCAGCGGGCTCCAGGTGGACTGGGGGGCAGCGGGCAACGGGCTGGCGGCCTCTCCGGGCTCTTCCAGAATCCGGCCGTGGGAAGAAGGGGGAGTAGAAGCTTGCGGTTCAGACATTGCTGTGCATTGTCCGCTACCTGCGGCGATTCAGCACCTGTACGCCGTGTAGGCGAGCTGCGCCACCGCCAGCTCAGCTGCTGCGGCCTTGCGGGCTGGTCCCGGGAATGGGCGGCATGCCGGTCTTGACTTCGCCCAATGAAAAGCTGGTGTGCATATCTTTGACATTGGGCAAATTCAGCAGCACCGTGCGCGTGAAGTGCGAAAAGCTCTCTAAGTCTTGCGCCACGACCTGCAGCTCAAACATACCCTTGCCGCTGATGTAGTGGCAGGCAATCACCTCAGGAATGGCGCGGATGGCTTCTTCCATCTCGCGCGTGCGTGCGCCGGAGCTGATCTCGGCATCAATGCGCACAAACGCCAGTACGCCCAGACCAATTTTCTGGCGGTCCACTTCGGCGTGGTAGCCGCGAATGATGCCTTGCTGCTCCAGGCTGCGTACCCGTCGCCAACACGGCGCTGCAGACAGGCCGACGCGCTGGGCCAGCTCGGCATTGGTCAATCGGCCATCGGCTTGTAAATGCGTCAGGATGGCGAGATCAAATTTATCGAGACGATTCACGTTTTCCCCTGTTTAAGAAAGGATCTTGCGTACAGCCTCGGCACAGAGGCAAAGAAAGAAAACATTTACCCGCACTGCGGTTCTACACTGGTTTTCGCTCATCGCCAATACAGCGTCTTGCCACAAGCGGGGCCACCTCAGGAGACAACGATGAATGCACCTTTGAACAATGCCGTGCGACAGGCGCTCGAAACTGTCTCGTTAGATGACAAGTACACGCTCGAACGCGGCATGGCTTTCATGAGCGGCGTACAAGCTTTGGCACGTCTACCCATGATGCAGCGCGTGCGCGATGCGCAGCAAGGCTTGCGCACGGCAGGCTTCATCAGTGGCTATCGTGGCTCTCCACTCGGGGGCTACGACCAAGCGCTATGGGCAGCCAAACAGCACCTGCAAGCCCAGCACATCGTGTTTCAGCCTGGCGTCAATGAGGAACTGGGCGCGACCGCTGTGTGGGGCTCACAGCAGCTGGATCTGTATCCCGAGCAACAGCGCTTCGACGGCGTATTCGGCATTTGGTATGGCAAAGGGCCGGGGGTGGATCGCTGCTCCGATGTGTTCAAGCACGCCAACATGGCAGGCACTGCTCGGCACGGTGGTGTCATTGCCATTGCAGGGGATGACCACATCAGCAAAAGCTCGACTGCTGCACACCAAAGCGACCATATCTTTAAGGCTTGCGGCACTCCGGTGTTCTTTCCCAGCAATGTGCAGGAAATATTGGACATGGGTGTACATGCTTTCGCTATGAGCCGCTTTACAGGCTTGTGGTCAGGCATGAAAACCATCCAAGAGGTGGTGGAGTCATCCAGCCGTATCGACGTAGACCCTCACCGCATACAGATTGCGCTGCCACAAGATTTCGTCATGCCCGAAGGGGGTTTACACATCCGCTGGCCCGATGCGCCGCTGGAACAAGAACAGCGCCTGATTCACTACAAGTGGTATGCCGCCTTGGCTTATGTGCGTGCCAATCGACTGAACTACAACGTGGTGGAAGGCCCACACGATCGCTTGGGCATCATGGCCAGCGGGAAGGCTTACAACGACATGCGCCAAGCATTGGTGGATCTCGGGCTCGATGACACCCAATGTCAGCAGCTGGGCATCCGCATCCACAAAGTCAATGTCGTGTGGCCTCTGGAGGCCAGCATCACGCGCGAGTTCGCACGGGGTCTGCAAGAGATTGTGGTGGTCGAAGAAAAGCGCCAAATCATCGAATACCAGGTCAAAGAAGAGCTCTATAACTGGCGCGACGATGTGCGGCCGACTGTAGTGGGCAAGTTTGCCGACAAAGACAGTGAAGAGTGGGGCAAACCGTTTCATACAGGCGGCGACTGGCTTCTGCGCGCCCATGCAGATCTGACCCCAGCCCTGATTGCCCGCGCGCTGGCCCAGCGGCTGTTCAAGCTGGGCGTGTCCGAAGACGTCCAGGCGCGCATGCATCAACACCTGGCCTTGCTGGACGCTTGCGAACAGCAGGCGCTGCGGATATCCAGTCCGCAGGCCGAGCGCGTGCCTTGGTTTTGCAGCGGTTGTCCGCACAACACCAGCACCCGCGTGCCCGAGGGCAGCCGTGCGATTGCCGGCATTGGCTGCCACTACATGACGACATGGATGGACCGCGCCACCAGTACCTTCACGCAAATGGGGGGCGAAGGCGTGACTTGGGTCGGCCAAGCCCCTTTTACGCGCGAGCCCCATGTGTTTGCAAACTTGGGGGATGGAACCTACTTTCACAGCGGCTTGCTGGCCATTCGCCAAAGCATTGCAGCGG
>JBJEZV010000258.1:0-4490 GCA_051887595.1 Comamonas sp. | reverse complement strand
TGGCGCTGCCGATGCCGTGGCTTTTGGCCGAGCATTTGTGGCCAATCCTGATTTGCCTGCGCGCATTGCGCAAGGGGCTGCATGCAACCCTTTGAATGCTGAGACTATCTACAGCCCAGATGCGACGGGCTATAACGATTACCCTGCATTGACCACCAAGGCTTGATCCCCAGGTTGACGGTATGGGCCACCATCACGGCACTTGCCGTGATGGCACTCGCGTCTTAAGCGCGTGGCACAGACCAGGGCACTTCTGCCACAGGTTGCCCGTTGCGAATAAAGCTGGCTAAGTTCTCCAGCACCAGATCGCCCATGGCTTGGCGTGTTTCATGGGTGCCGCTGGCAATGTGCGGGGCCAGCACCACGTTGTCCAGTGCGAACAAGGAGGGCAAGGGCTTGGGTTCGTTTTCAAAAACGTCCAGCCCTGCGCCTGCAATTTGACCTTGTTGCAGAGCGTGTACCAAGGCTTGCTCGTCCACCACCGAGCCACGGGCGACGTTGATGAGAAAGCCCTTGGGGCCTAGTGCTTGCAGCACTTGTGCATCCACCAAATGCAAGGTGTCGCTGCCACCGGCAGCAGTAATGACCAGAAAATCGCACCACTGCGCCAGTGCGTGCAAAGAGTCAAAGTACTGGTGTGCAGAACCTGCCACGGGACGGCGATTGTGGTAGCCAATGTCCATGTCAAAACCTGCAGCGCGTTTAGCCACTGCGCTGCCGATGCGGCCCATGCCCAAGATGCCCAGTCGCTTGCCACTGACGCGGGTAGCGAGTGGAAAACGCTGTTGGCCCCATTGACCGGCGCGCACGAAACGATCGGCCCGTGCAACATTGCGTGCAACATCGAGCATGAGCGCAAAAGCGAGATCAGCCACACAGTCATCTAGTACGCCTGGTGTATAGCCGACGCGCACGCCTTGCGCTTGCAGACTCGCTTGGTCCAGCGCGTCATAACCCACGCCAAAGCTGCTGACGAATCGCAGGTTCGGCATCGCGCGCACCATGTCAGCACTCATGCCAATACCGGCTGTTGTCACTGCATAGGCAAATTGGGCGCCATGCGTACGCAAGTAGGTGAGGGGATCGGCTTGTTCGGACAGCAACGTAATTTGATAGTGCTCTGCCAAAGCTGCATCAAGTTGGGGTAAAGGCATCTTGCCGCACTGCAGGACATGGGGACGTTCAGTTTGCATGGACTACTTCAACCGAGAGTGACAAAGAAAGGAACAATCATTCATGCAAAAAGCGTTCCCTTGCTGGCCTGAACCTTACGACGTTCGACGCAGGAGGTTGATGGGAGCGGTAAGGTGTGTTCCTTGGAATGAATTCATGCTGAGCAGTGTGCCTAGCTGGGCATGAATTGATAGCTACTAGTGCAATCTGGTAAAGGGCTGAAGCCATTTTTTGATTAAAAAATAATCAAATGTGCGGTGTGCACTGTGTCAGTGCAAAAAAAAATGCTTTTTTCCTGCGTTTTCAATTTTTCGCGTGAAAACTGACGGCATAATCACGGCTTCTCTCAAGGGGAGTCGCCAAGTTGGTTAAGGCACCGGATTTTGATTCCGGCATGCGAGGGTTCGAGTCCTTCCTCCCCTGCCATTCAGGTCATTGGATCTGATGGAGAAAAAATCCCTAGGGGAGTCGCCAAGTTGGTTAAGGCACCGGATTTTGATTCCGGCATGCGAGGGTTCGAGTCCTTCCTCCCCTGCCAGATTGAAGGCCCAGTTCGTTTGCGGACTGGGCTTTTTTGCGTCTTGTGCCCAGTTTTTGACACTTGGTTGTGTCAATGCGCACCAGTATAGGGTTTCCAGTGCGCAAGGCTCTGCTGTGAAACTCAGCGATGGATGAGGGCCACGCGCAAGCTTTTGCCGCTGTCAATGACTTCGAACAAACGATCGATATTAGGGTGACTGCCTGGGTGATCTTGGGCTGCCGTCGTGTGCTCAGCAAACAGAATCAGGCCCTCTTGCGCAGCCGCCACATTGAGCGCGCCATGCTTGGCAGCCAAAGCTGCGTACACGCGCACCGAGCCCGACTTGCCTGGCACATTGTCAATAGTGGCCACGGTCTGACCTTGCTCATCAATCAATTGAATCTGCGCAAGATGGTCAACGCTGGGCAGCGTTTGGAGTTGCTCTGCAAACAACATAGTGTCAATCCTCTCGGCTTTTAAGATGGTGGAGTTCAGGTTCGCGGTGTGTGGAGACTGTGCTGAATGCTCTGTCAAGCCGCGAATGGACGTATGCGCTTATGGGCATGTTGAATCAGCCACAGTCGCTGCTTGGCACGCGTCATAGCCACATACAACCGGTTGCGTTCCAAAAAGGCCAAGGCATGGGCTGCAGGCGCAGGAAAGCGCCCTGGCTCCAGGAATGGCAATGCCACATATTCAAATTCCATGCCTTTAGCGGTCTCTATGTTCAACAGCTGGAAATCAAATGGGCGCTGTTTACGCACCGCATCGACGTAGCGCTGGGACATGGTAGCGATGCGCTGCAGCACTTGCGTGACAGATAAGCCTTGCACTAAGGCAATAAAAGTTTGTACTCGCTGGCGCAAGTCATGGCGATAAGTATCAGTGAGTGGCACGCCTGCGAACAGACCCCACACATCGGCCTGTTCGAGCAGAGCATGGGCATCGGCTTGCAAGTGCAAAGGCAAAGACAGAAAGTTTCCAAAAGCGGCTAGATTGCGCTGCCCACCTTGCAGGTGGCTGGTATCAATCAGGAACCTCCAGATGCCTTGCGGATGCTGGTGCATTTGTGCAGCCATGGTGCTGCGGTCTTGTTGGTCTAGCGACGCGGTAAGTTGCCCTTGACCATAGTAGAGCGCGCCTTCAATAAAGGCGGCAAGAATGTCTTCTTGCAAGATGCAATGCGTGCTTTTCCATTGTGGATCTTGCATTCCGTGTGCGTACAGCAGGCCCAGTAACAGCGCAATCTCACGGCTCAGATAAAAGGGCGCAAGACCGTGAAAGCTCACCGTTTTTCCAGCCTGGGCAATGGCCCATTCAATGGACAGTGCATCGTGCGGGTGGCGTAGCAGCACGGTCAAAGGAATGGGGTCGTTGGCCTGTTTTTGCACGATGCTGGCTTGTGCCTGCAACACATGGGCCAAGCACTGGGCATCATCTTCGTACAGCAACTCGGAAACGGTGCTGCGACGATTTGCCATGCCTTGCATGTCGACGTCCATCCACGCATTGACCGCCTGCGCCACAGTCGGGCCAAAGCGGCGCGATTGGGTCAATGGCAAGCTGGTGGTTGGCTGGGGCAAGCAATCAGCCAACTGCTGAAATTTATCTTCAAAGATAGACCAGGCCTGAGCTTCAATGTGCTGATTAAAGTCTCCCGCGCCCACAAAGCGTGCACTGCTTTGCTCCAAGAGGTGTCGCAGTACCGTTAAAGATGCCTGATCGAGATCGTGCATTTCATCGAAAAGCACCAAGTCGTAATCAGGCACAGCCAGCGCGTCACCATCGCGTATGCGACAAGCTAAGGCGTAGGTGCAATCGCCTTCGGCATAAAACCGCGTGTCACCGCAGGCATCGACACGCAAGCGCTCGCAGGCTAAAAAGAGCTGTGCCAATCCAAGTTCGAGATCGTGCTGGGCACAAAACTCTGCCAGTGACCAGCCTTGTTCGTGCATTTGCTGCAGCAGCAAGGTTTTTTTGGCTGTGCGTTGAAAGTCTTGCAAGGCCTCCATGTCCACGCGCGAAGGCAGCTGCGCATACTGCTCGGGATGCCATTGTTGTTGCTCATGCAAATAGGCGAGCGCCTTCTCGGCATGCTGGCGCAAGTTTTCAAATTCGGTTTCGAAATGCAGTGACGGATCTTGCTCGCGCAGCCAACGAGCACTCCAGCGCTCCAGTGTGGTGACTTGCATCTGCGAAGGCAGCTGGCGCAGCAGCATATGCAGCCGATGCTTGAATGCCAGCACCCCAGCCTTGGAACAGGCCAATACCAAGATCCTTGCTTGCGGCTGCAGGCGCACCGTGTGCACCGCAGTGCACGCCAACGTGGTCGTTTTGCCAGTGCCAGCTAAAGCCTGAACAATCAGCGAGAGCTGCGTTCCGTAGACAATGGCTTGCTGCTCTTTGGAGAGCATGAGCGGATGACCGAAATCGGTCGCGAATGCGCTGGAGGGCTGCATGAAGGAGTCTGTATCCGGGCTAAAACGGTCAATCGATGAGGCGGCTAGTGTGATGCATGCGGACGCATGACGATTCATGAAGACTATTTAGCCCAGGCTCTCTTCGGATTTGCGCGCACCCATACCTATACCCAGGCCCATACCGCCGCCGCCACCACCTGCGCCCCCGCCGCCAGCTCCACCACCACCGCGTCCCGCACCACCACCTTGGCCATCCATGCCCGGATTACGACGACCACCTGGGCCACCAGCGCTGTTCGGGCGCAATGGACCTTGGTTGGGAATGGTCACGTCGGCCGGAATCTTTTCGAGATACAGCGCATCCCGAATGAACTGGC
>JBJEZV010000257.1:0-4497 GCA_051887595.1 Comamonas sp. | reverse complement strand
CAGGCCCTGTTGAACCTTCTTTGCTTTCCGAGCCCATGTCCGCTACCGAATTTGCCCCCGGCCTGACCATTCAGAACATCACCGCACCCCAAAAGCTCAGCGACTACAAGCTGATCGCGTTCGACATGGACTCCACGCTGATCACCATTGAGTGCATCGATGAGATTGCCGATGTCACGGGCAAGAAAGCCGAGGTTGCTGCCATCACCGAAGCCACGATGCGCGGCGAAATCACCGATTTCAAAGACAGCCTGCGCCAGCGCGTGGGCAAGCTGGTTGGCGTTACTGAAGCCGATATGCAGCGCGTGCTGGCCGAGCGCCTGCAGCTCTCGCCCGGTGCGCAAACTTTGGTCAAGGCAGCGAAGGATGCGGGCCTGAAGGTGCTGCTGGTCTCGGGCGGCTTTACGTTCTTTGCCGAGCATGTGCGCGGCTTGCTGGACATCGACTTTGTGCGCGCCAATGTGCTGGAAGTGCGCGACGGTGCATTGACCGGCGGCCTGGTGGAGCAAGCGTGGGGCGATATTTGTGATGGCGCCGAAAAACGCCGCACGCTGCTGGAAGTTGCCAGCTTGCTAGGCATTGATGCGGCGCAGTGCATCGCGGTAGGCGATGGCAGCAACGACATTCCGATGATGCAAGCTGCTGGCCTGTCGGTGGCCTACCACGCCAAGCCCCGCGTGCGCGCTGAGGCCAGGGTGTGCATCAACGAAGGCGGGCTGGATCGTCTGCTGGAAGTGCTGCAATAAGTCGCCAGCAATTCAGCCTGCGACAGCGCCTTCGAAGGCCGTTTGATGAGAAGTTAATAGCTGCCTGCCTTTTATGTATAAGGTTTTCAGATACAAAACATGCTGAAAACCTTGCTAGATAAAGGCATGTAGCTTTTATTTTATCGATCGAGTCGCGCCCTCTACAATGACAGCCCCTCGCGCCCAGAACAATTCATAGCTAGCGTGTGGCTGCTGTTGCAAGAAATTACTGACCCTACTCGGGAACTTTGTCTTGCAATTCGCACTCTAGTACCCATGTACCGATCATCCCCATGCAGTTGCTTTGGGGCACGTACATGTCTTTTGTTTATTGATCTCCTTCTTTCAGGAACTTCAGTGAAAACTTCTTTTCGCACCACCGCTTCCGTAATCGCTGTAACTATCGCTGCTATGGCTGCTCCTTCGCTGGCCCACGCCAAGCGCATGGGTGGTGGCAAGTCGGTGCGCCCCGCAGCCATCAACAAAGCGCCTGCCCGCCCAGCCACTCCTGCTGCGCCTACTGCTGCAGCTAAGCCTGCGACTCCAGCCACTCCCGCAGCTACACCTGCAGCGGCAGCTGCTCCCGCAGCAGCCCCTGTCGCCGCTGCCCGTCCTGCAGGCTCTGGCCTGATGGGCACCATGGCCGCTACTGCTGCTGGTGCTGTGGTCGGTACTGTGGCTGGTAACGCTATCGCTGGCGCTTTCAGCGGCGATGACAAGGCAGCTGCCGAAGCAGAAGCCAAGGCCAAGGCTGAAGCCGAAGCCAAGGCTGCCGAAGCCGAAGCGGCTGAGCTGCAAAAGAAGCTGGACGAAGCCAAGGCCAAGGCTGAAGCTGCGCGCGCTGCAGCGCTGTAATTGCTGCCCGGCTAGGTCTGCAAAAAACGCCCTGCGGCCAACCAGCTGCAGGGCGTTTTTGCTTAAGGCGCTGTGCGGTTTTTAAGTGGATCCAGCAGCCCTTTGAGGTCGTTGTGGTCCAGCTCATGCATCAAGGCCAGCAAACGGCCTAGATGCCCGGACGGAAAACCTTCCCGCGCAAACCAGGCCAGATAGTTGCCGGGCAAATCGCACAGCAACCTGCCTTGGTATTTGCCATAGGGCATGCGCATGCGCACCAGTTGCTCAAGGTCGTGCGTATCCACACGGGCTCCAAAACGTTAAATCTTGCATAAAAACCATTTTCTATATAACCAAATTCATAAAATGTACAAGTCTCAGCCGCATTCTGCCGCTACACTGCCCCACGACCTGAAGCCGTGAACGCGCTGCAGGGCTGAGACCACGATGACATTTTTAGTGACAGGAACTGATTTCACCATGCTGAAGAAGACTCTGACTGCTGTGGCCATCGCCACGCTGGCTATTTCCGCCCATGCTGCTGATGTACTCAAGGTCGCAGCGACTGCCGTGCCCCACGCCGAAATCCTGAACTTCATCAAGCCCCAGCTCAAGGCTGACGGCATTGAACTGCAAGTGCGCGAGTTCAGCGACTATGTGCAGCCCAACGCTGCGGTCGAAGACAAGCAGCTGGACGCCAACTTCTTCCAGCACCAGCCCTATTTAGACAGCTACAACAAAGACCGCAAGACCAGCCTTGTGCAAGTGCCTCATGGCAAGGTGCACGTGGAGCCCTTCGGCGCCTACTCCAAAAAGGTCAAGAATGTGGCTGATCTGAAAAATGGCGCTACGGTGGCCATTCCTAACGATCCTTCCAACGGTGGCCGTGCCCTGTTGCTGCTGGCCAAGCAAGGGCTGATCGAACTCAAAGACCCCAAGAACCTGACCGCTACGGCATTGGACGTGGTCAAGAACCCCAAGAAGCTCAAGTTCCGTGAACTGGAAGCGCCCTTGCTGCCCCGCGCGCTTGATGATGTGGATTTGGCTTTGATCAACACCAACTACGCCATCGAAGCCAAGCTCAATCCCACCAAGGATGCGCTGTTCATCGAAGATGCTGACTCGCCCTACACCAACATCGTGGCAGCCCGCAAAGACCGTGCAGATGGCGCCGACATCGCCAAGTTGATGAAGGCTCTGCACTCCGCAGAAACCAAGAAGTTCATCGAAGAAAAATACAAGGGTGCTGTGGTTCCTGCGTTCTAAGCACCAATTTTGCTGCTGAAAGTGAAAAAGCGTTGCCAAGGCAACGCTTTTTTTATGGGCGGACGACTCGGATTGGAGCTTGTGCAAGCAGGTGGCCACATGCTCTAATTGAAACAATTTGTTTTATGCCGATGTGCGCCCGCAGCTGCTGGTGTGCAAAGAAGGCCCTGATGCGAGACGCCCACCCATGAGCCCCAACACCAGCATCCCTCTTGACCATGCCATCACCAACGGCCTGAGTGAAGTCACCCGTCAACGCACCGTGGCGCTGTATGAACAGCAACGCAGCAGCGGCAGCGAGCGGCTGCTCAACTTCCGCGGAGACATTGCCGAGCGCTATCACTACGACAAGATCAAGCCCCTGCTCTCGCCCGCCCAAGTCGCAGGCAATGTGGTCATCATCGAAGCGGTCAGCCAAAAAACCGGCGACACCGCGCACTACCAGATCCTGGGCAACCAGTGGAACTTGCTCGAAGTACTGGCCCGACTGGATTAACAGCCTTTACTGCAGCCCCTGCCATACCCAAAACGCCAGCGTCAGCATCATGACGCCGGTCAGCCCATCCAGAATGCGCCAAGCGATGGGCTTTGCAAAAACTGCACGCATGCGCTGGGCTGCCACGCTGAGCAAAGCAAACCACAGCAAGCTGGCGCAGGCCGCGCCCAGCACAAATGTCCATTTTGCCGCTCCATCTTGGCGCGCACCGATCGAGCCCACCAGCACCACGGTATCTAAATAGACGTGCGGATTGAGCAAGGTGATCACCGCCAAAGTACTGATCACGCCCAGCAAGCCGCGCGGGGCCACTTGCGAAGCATCGGCCACCACCTGTGCATCCGGCGCTCGCCACGTGCGCCACAAAGCTATGAGGCCATAGCCCAGCAAGAAGAGCACCCCACCCCAACCTAGCCACAGTGCCACCTGCGGCTGACTGGAAAGCAACTGGGCCATGCCTGCAACGCCCAGGCCAATCAAAATTGCATCGCTGACCACACACCACGCTACGCAAGCGCGCACATGCTCGCCGCGCACGGCCTGGCGCAGCACATACAGGTTTTGCGCACCAATGGAAATGATCAACGACAGGCAAACGGTAAAGCCGGCCAGCCAGGCTGCCGTGAAAGAGTGACTCGACATCCCTGTGATTCTCCGAGCCACTCAAACATAAGTAAAATTAAACAATCTCAATCAAATTAAGTTTTGCTACATGCTCGATTACGCTGGTCTCGAAGCTTTGGCCGCTGTCTTGCGCGAAGGCAGCTTTGACCGCGCCGCGCGCAAGTTGCACGTCACGCCCTCGGCTATTTCACAGCGCATCAAATTGCTCGAAGAGCGGGTAGGCCAAGTGTTGGTGATGCGCGGCCAGCCCTGTACAGGCACCGATGCCGGGCGACGTCTGTGCTTGCACGTCGAACAGGTCGCGCTGCTGGAAAACGAGCTGCGCCGCAACAACCCCGAGCTTGTGCCTGAAGGCACCGTGCCGCGCCCGACACTGAAGTTGGCTGTCAATGCCGACTCGCTCAACAGCTGGTTTGTGGATGCCATGGCCGCCTTCACCCAAGGCGGTAATGAATTGCTGGACATCAGCATTGACGACCAAGACCACACCGCCAAGCGCATCAAAGAAGGTGATGTGATGGCGGCGGTGAC
>JBJEZV010000256.1:0-4529 GCA_051887595.1 Comamonas sp. | reverse complement strand
CAAAGTGCTGGCTGGGCAAAAGTTGCTCATCACGGCAGGGCCGACCTTTGAAGCGATTGATCCGGTGCGCGGCATCACCAATCTGTCCAGCGGCAAGATGGGCTTTGCGATTGCCGCCGCGGCCAAGGCAGCGGGCGCGCAGGTCACGTTGGTGGCAGGCCCGGTGCATTTGCCGACGCCCCGTGGCGTGCAGCGCATCAATGTGCAATCGGCCCAGCAGATGCTGGAGGCGGTGCAGTCACAGGTCGATCACGCCTCCATCTTTATTGCCACAGCAGCGGTGGCTGACTGGCGCCCTGCCAGCGCAGCCGATCAAAAAATCAAGAAAGACGGCTCAGGCGAAGTGCCTGCTCTGGCTTTTGTCGAGAACCCTGACATCCTCGCCACGGTTGCTCAATCAGAGCGCGCACAAAGCGGTGCGCTTTACTGCGTGGGTTTTGCGGCTGAGAGCCATGACTTGCTGGCTTACGCTACCGCCAAGCGCGCGCGCAAGGGTGTGCCTTTGCTGGTGGGCAATATTGGGCCTGCCACGTTTGGGCAGGATGACAATGCGCTGCTGTTGGTCGATGCACAAGGTCACCGCGAACTGCCCCGTGCCAGCAAGGCGCAACTCGGTCGGCAATTGGTGGCGGAGATCGCACGGCGATTGCCCGCATCGCAGACCCGCACGTAAATGCGACCCACAGGAGACAGCCCATGAATGAGCCACAGCGCCACACACCACGCGCATCGCGTTGGCTGTCTGCCAAACCGCCGAATTTTCAGGACTTTGCGGGGCCGCCCGATGGCGACTACGTGCGCTATGTAGAAGGGCTGTTGGCCTGGTCGGCGCAAGAACAAGAGCGTCAGCGTCTGCAAGCACGGCGCAGTCCCGTATCCAGTATGGCAACAGCAGCGCTGACCGACGGTCAGTGGGGCCGTGCTCCGGGTAAAGAGGCGTTGAGCGAGCCTGGTCGAACAGCCGCCCCTTCTCCCGCTTGGCGCAGCAAGCTCGCAGCCGCCCGCGCATTGCCACTGGGCGTGCTCATGCTGGGCATGGTGGCCGCAGGTGTCTTTGCGCCGGCGTTGCTGCCTGTGCTCATCATCGGCTGGGTGGTGCTCAATGTGATCCGGGCGGTGCGTGCGGCTTCTGCCCAACGCCCGCGCTGATGCGCTGTTTTGCCCGTTACCATCGCTGCCCATGCAAGTAGATATCAAAATTTTGGACGCGCGCCTGCGCGAGAACATGCCCGCCTATGCCACCCCCGGCAGCGCAGGCCTGGATTTGCGTGCCTGCATTGACGCGCCCGTGACGCTCGAGCCCGGTCAGTGGCAGCTGATTCCCACCGGCATGGCCATGTACCTCAAAGACCCCGGCTACGCCGCCATGATCCTGCCCCGCTCGGGCATGGGTCATAAGCACGGCATCGTGCTGGGCAATTTGGTGGGTCTGATCGATTCCGATTACCAAGGCCAACTCATGGTCAGCGCATGGAACCGTTCGTCCACGGCTTTTACGCTGCAGCCCATGGACCGACTGGCCCAGCTGGTGATCGTGCCGGTGGTGCAACCCACGTTCAACGTGGTGGATGAATTTGAAGCCGTTTCCGAGCGCGGTGAGGGCGGCTACGGCTCGACCGGCAAGCAATAACGCCTGAGAGGTGTGCTGCTAGGCCGCTTCTGTTCTCTAAACCTGCTTGCGGTTGCGGCAGGTTTTTTTTCAAGAGCTTAAGCCATCCGCAAAACCAGCATCTTTTGTAGTAGAGCGCTCACCAAGAGAATCTCTACTTCTTCAGAAGTTAAGCCTTGCGGGCAGTTAAATCAGGATTTGCCGGAGACCAGCACAAATGCAATACGTGCTGGCTTGCCTGAGCGATTGGCCCATGCATGGGTTGTACCTCTTTGAATGAGTACGTCGCCCGCGCGAAGAACTGTTTCTTCTTTGTCCATGATCGCAACCAGTTCGCCCTCAAGCATCAGCGCGTAGTCCACAGATTGCGTGCGATGCATGCCGGGATGCTCCCCAGGCTTTACGTCGCGATGAGCATCACCATACATTTTGGAGAACGTGGCGTTCAACGCTTTCTCCAATTCCAACGGATCACTCGGCTCGGGTGGCATATCCAAGATGCGCAACACCGTTCCGCCTTGAGGAGGTTCTACGCCCACATGGGCTGTAATCGTGTCGGCGGCATCGACAGGCGCAGGACTGCTCTCTGTGCGCCACAGATTGGTGATTCGGTAGCCAGGACGCTCTGGCACTAATTTGATCGCAGGAGAAGGGCCATCTTCGCTAAAGTAAGAGCGACCTTGCTCATCGTTTGC
Organism: Comamonas sp.; assembly: GCA_051887595.1. Taxonomy (GTDB): domain Bacteria; phylum Pseudomonadota; class Gammaproteobacteria; order Burkholderiales; family Burkholderiaceae_C; genus Comamonas. Next base: position 2,225 of record JBJEZV010000256.1, on the reverse strand, counting down.
AGTGACTACGCGGCGAATAGGCCGCAATGCTGTGGAATCTGTCATCTAAGCGTTTTCATTCAAAGTTATTGAGCCGATACGCTATTGCGTTTAGCGGTTTCGCCTTGTTTCTTGAATTCATCCGAAATACGTTTTTCCCAAGTTGCGCGATTTTGGTATTTCACTACTTGGTTGCCGTTGCGAGCTATACGTTGAACCGCTTCAGATTTCGATGCTTTCTCGCAAGCTGCATCAAGCTTTTCCATGATGTGAGGAGGAACCCCTTTGGGCAAGAACAAGCCGGCAAAAGAGTCTTCGCTGACTTGAATGCCAAGCTCCTTGAACGTCGGCACATCCGGAAATTCAGGATGACGTACTTCGGAGGTCACGGCCAACAAGCGCAGCTTCCCGGCGCGCACTTGCGAAGCAGCAGATGCAGCAATGCTGCTGACAAAATCCAAACGGCCGGCTACTAGCTCTTGAATTGAGCCTGCATCGCCTTTGTATGGAACATGGTTGAGATTGATTTTTTGATCACGTTCCAACTGATCCATTGCCAAGAATGGCGCAGAGTTTGGTCCTGGAGAGCCATAGCTCAAAGATTTCGTCTTTGCAGCTTCAATCAACTGTTGAATGGTTTGATAAGGGCTGTCACTGCGTACGCTCACACCAAGGATGTTCTCGGTAATGCCACACAAAGGCTGGACCACTTCAGGGCTGAGCTTGAGTGTTGACACGTAATGAGGCTGAATGGTGATGGGTGTCATAGGCGTAAACGCCATAGTCAACCCATCTGGTGGCGACTGAATCATTGCATTCATGCCAATGACTCCAGATGCGCCATCGCGTGTCATGACGACCACGCTTTGTCCTAGCTCTTTGCGCATCTCTTCCGCAATGGTGCGCGCCATGACATCGGTAGGACTGCCCGCAGCCCATGGATTAATGATGGTCAATGGTCTGGAAGGGAAGTCATCTTGTGCATGTGCTACTGCAGTGAAAGCATTGGTCAGTGCAATCGCCGTTAAGACGGTGAGTCTGTTAAATTTCATCTGCATCTCCTCTAATTTTCAAAAGTACTTGCTGATGATAATTCAGTCAGTCGACTGAATCAAATTTTTCTTGTTCTCTTCTAAGGTGGCAGCCATCACTTGCTACTATTTGTTCCCATGAGAAATCGTCATCCCGTCTCCGCAGAGGTTCCATTGGTGCGCTCTGGTTCTACCAAAGCAAAGTCACGTACTTCCTCAAATAAACAAACAGAACTTCACGATTCGCGTCGCGATACACGTGAGCAAATCCTGAAAGCTGCAGAAGGCCTGTTTGCTAAGCACGGTTATGCAGGTACCTCTCTGCGCGCTGTTATGGCTGAAGCAGGAGTTGACAATGGCGCTATTCATTACCATTTCAAAAACAAGCTTGGGTTGCTGCAAGCACTTTTTGAGGCGCGTGTCAGGCCGGTTAATGAGAAGCGAGAGCTTCAGTTAGCAGAGCTCGAGCAGCGACAATGTGCGGCACCATTAACTGTGTATGAGGTGTTATATGCATTTATTTCCCCTGCACTTTCTCAAGCCTACTCATCCGAAGAGTCCGCTTTTAATCGCGTTACGGCCTTGTGCTCAGTTGATCCTCAGCCGGAAGTAAGGCAAGTAGTTTTCGACGCCTATAACGCCATTGCGCAACGATTTGCTGCACTTTTACGTACTACAGTGCCTCATTTAAGTGACCAGCAGTTTCAATGGAAGTTGGAATGCATGTACGGGGCCATGATGTACATCCGTAGTGATAATGGCCGCGTGAGCGCTATGCTGAGTGCTTCGCATCGCGAGCAGTCAGTAGATGAAGTAACTAAAAATTTAGTTGAATTTGTGACTGCTGGTTTTCTTGCATAGTGTGGAATTGTTTACTTCCACTATATGGCGGCTGGGTTTGAGTAATTAATTTTATTAAGCTTCGGTAAATATAGCTTGCAAGAAATTGTTCGCATAAAATTTCCTGAAAATTAAATAAAGGAGCTACATGCCACCGTCACTATTGGTTTTTCAGATGTTTCATATCTGAAAGCCTTCATTCATCGAGGTTGATAGCTCTTGAAGTACTAGCAAAAAACACTATCCAGCGTGCAATTGCTTGTCAGCACCGCTTGCATAAGGTAAACCGGACACCAGCACTGTTACGCGAATTTGATCGCCCAGGCTCTCGTCATAGGCTGCGCCAAAAATCACGTGGGCGGAATCAGGCAAATG
>JBJEZV010000255.1:0-4633 GCA_051887595.1 Comamonas sp. | reverse complement strand
TGGTAGCTGCCGTACATGCTGGGGCGCATCAGCTCGTTAAAGCCGGTGTCGACCAAGATGAAGTGGTTGTTGCCCGCACCCTTGGTGGCACGCACGGTGCCCAGCAACACGCCCGATTCAGCGACCAAGAAGCGCCCGGGTTCGAGTTCCAAGCCCAACTTGTGGCCCACGATGGCCTCGGCTTGCTTGCGTGCCTCGTTCCACAGGCCAAAGTAGTGTTCGGTGTCGATGCGCGCATCGCCTTCCTTGTAAGGAATCGACAAGCCGCCGCCCGCCGAGATGGCCAGCAGATCGTGGCCATGGTCTTTGGTGCGCTTGACCAGTGCCACCATCGCGCCGCACACCTCTTGCAAGTGGGCATAGTCCACCCCCGAGCCAATGTGCATGTGCAAGCCAGCCAAGTGCAGACCGTGCTGGGCAATGGCGTCGAGCGCCGCGTTGAGATCGGTGTGCCAAATGCCGTGCTTGCTGTGTTCGCCGCCGGTGTTGGTTTTGTTGCTGTGGCCGTGGCCAAAGCCGGGGTTGATACGCAGCCACACGCTGTGGCCCTTGGAGGCCGCACCCAGCTGGTGCAGCATGTCGATGGAGCCTGCATTCACCGGCACCTTGTATTCCACGACGGTGGCCAGCGTGGCCTCGTCCATCACATCGGCGGTGAAGACGATGTCGGAGGGCTCACCGCCCGCCACATAACCCGCGGCTACGGCACGCAGGATTTCACCGCGTGAGACCGCATCCACCTTCACGCCTTGCTCGCGCATCAGCTTCAAGATGTGGATATTCGAGCAGGCCTTTTGCGCAAAGCGAATGGTGTCAAATGCCTTGAGCTGGGCAATGCGCTCACGGATCACGGCGGCGTCATAGACCCACAGCGGCGTGCCGTAGGTATCCGCAAGGTTCCACAATTGTTCGGGCGAGAAAGAGCAGGACATAGCTTTTGAAAAATCCATAGCTGCCAGCGCTTGATAGCCAAGCCGGAACAGCCGATTGGGTTGATGACTGCAGCATGATCGCCTTTTTAGGGTATGCAGTCCAATGCTTGTTTATCGATGGGCTATTTAGTTTGGATATGCTTGGCATGTGCCACATTCCCAACTTCCGCCCAATCCTGAGCGCATTGCGCACCGCCATATCGAAGTGTTTCGCGCACTCATGCTCACCGGCAGTGCCACCGGGGCGGCCCAGATGCTCTTTACCTCCCAGCCCACCATCAGCCGCGAGTTGGCGCGCCTGGAACAATTGCTGGGCTATGCCTTGTTTGAGCGGCTCAACAACCGCCTGCGTCCCAATACCCGTGCGCTGCGGTTGTGGGAAGCGGTGCGCCGCAGCTGGGAGGGCTTGGATCGCGTGGTCGAGCAAGCCATTGCCTTGGGCCAACCCCACCAGGCCAGCCTGAGCGTGCTGTGCCTGCCTGCGCTCAGCCATGCACTGGTGCCAGATGCGCTGGCGCGCCTGTATCGACAGCATGGCGGCATGGCGGTGAATGTGTTGACCCAAGAAGGCCCCTTGCTGCACGAATGGATGAGCGCCCAGCGCTTTGATCTGGGCTTGAGCGAGCTGGGCGACGCGCCTGCTGGCACGCGCGCGGTGCCCTTGCCTGCGATGGACGAGGTGGCCGTGCTGCCTGCCCAGCATCCGCTGGCGCAGAAAAAACGGCTAGAGCCTGCTGATTTTGCTGATCAGCCTTTTATCAGCCTGGCGCACGATGACCCTTACCGCAGCGCCATCGACACGGTCTTTGGCCAAGCCGGGGTGCAGCGCCGCATGCTGCTGGAAACGCCCAGCGCCGTTGCCGTGTGCGCCATGGTGCAACAAGGGCTGGGCGTGGCCATCGTCAATCCCTTGACGGCCCACGCCTGCGCTAACAGCCAGTTGGTGGTGCGTCCGCTGTCGTTTGCCATTGCCTTTCAAGTGCATGCGCTGCTGCCCTTGCACCGCCCGCAGGTGCCTGAGGTGCAGCTGCTGTTGCAGGCTTTGCAAGCGTCCGCGGAGGCGGTGGCACGCAGCGTTTGATAGCGATGCACACATATCATCCGATGTGCGATGGCTGGGCAACGCAAGCCGTGGGCCTGCAGGGCAACGGCCCACTGGCTGACCCCTTAAGCTTGACGCGCGTGGGTAACTTGGCGTTGTATGTGGTCTTGAGCGGCGGCCACCAGCTGCCAACCAGTGGAGGTGAAACATGCATTTTGTATTTGCAGATTCCGAAGTGGCGCAGTGCCACTGGGCTGATGGGCAATTGCGCTTGCGCTTTTCTGCGGCACAGCTGGTGGACACCCAAAGCCCGGATGCCGAAGTGCTGTGGGCCCCTTTGCTGCTGACCGCCGACGCGGTGGAGCCCTGGGAAACCACGGCGCCTGATGCCTGTATTGGTCGCTTGCGTCAGGGCTTTGTGCTGCATGCCAGCCAGCGCATGTTGCGGCTGCCCGTGCCCTGTGAACTGGAAGGCGTGGTGACCTTGGAGCTGGAATTTGCCCAAGGTGGGATCGTGCATGCACGTTGTGAGAGCCTGTCGTTGCACCCGCTGCAAGCGACTGCCGTCAAAGCCTATCAGTGCTGAGACTGGTGCAGCGCCTGCAGACGCTGGTGCAAGGCCATGGCGCCATCAAAACTGCTTTGCAATTGCTGCAGTTGCGGGGCATCTTCAGGCCAGCGCTCCAGTTGCTGCAGGGCACGCATGCCAGCTTCAAAGCTCGACAGTTGCCCAGGTGCCTGGGCTTTGCGAATCACGTAGCCACTGGGCGCTGTAGCGTGCAAAGGCAAGCGTGGCAGCGCTTGTAGCGCGGGATTGAGATAGAGCATTTTGCGGCTTTTGCGCCAGGTCGCATCCAGCACCACCAAGCGCCAAGCGGCGTTAGTACTGAGCCCATCCTCGGGCCATGCGGGTGGCGCTTGCAGCGGCAGCTGCGGATCTGCAGGCGTGTCGGGATACAGCAGCACGGTGCGCAGTGGCTGTGCGGCATCACCACCCCAAGGCGCGTGCAGCAGTTGCTGCAAATCGCCAGCATCAAACACTTCTCCGACTTCCAAACGGCTGGGGCGTACGCATTGCGCCAGCAAACGCCCCGTATTTTTGGCATGCCGCACTTCCAGCGGGTGTTGCAAAATCAGCAGCTGCGTTGTCGTTGATACCGGGTGCACACAGCCGCACCAGCAGGCGGATTGCGCACGCAGGCAATGCGCGCATGTGTTGCGGCGGTGGCCTGCTTCATTGCTAACTTCATCCATCACAAGAAGTGGTGCTGGGGAAAGCTGCGCGCCATGGCCGCTTTGACTTGTTCATGCAGTTGGGCGTGCAGACGCTCCAGCGCAAGCCAGTCCGGTGCAGTCACAGCGGCTGAGGTGGAGGGGCTTTGCAGGCGCTGCAGCAGTTGCGTGGCGTGCTCGGCCATCAGTTCGGCCCCTACAGCGTGGGCTTGGCTGATCAGCGTTTGCAGCACAGCTGCTGCGTGGGCCACATCCCCTTGCGCACACGCCCTGGCTGCCTGAGGCGCCGTGCTGGCATGCTCGACGATGAATTGGCGCAGCATTTCGCGGTAGGTGGCTTGCTTGCCCCCGAAGTGATCCAGTCCACGCTCCACCGCCAAACCTGTGACCGACTGCAAAGCCTGCACGATGGGGCGCACCGGTGCTGGCGCAGGCACGCTCGATGAAGGTTGGGTCGCCGGTTTGACCCAGCGCTGCACGGCTTCGCGCAGGCGCTGCGGATCGATGGGCTTGGTCACAAAATCGCACATGCCTGCTTGCATGCAGCGTTGAATGTCGCTTTCCAGGTGGTTGGCGGTCATGGCAATGATGGGAATGCCATCCCAGCGTGGGTTTTGGCGAATGGCGCGGGTGGCTGCAATGCCATCGAGTTCGGGCATGTGCATGTCCATAAAGATCGCCGCGTAATCGTGCTGCGCCAGCTGCTCCAACGCCAGTCGGCCATTGTCTGCAAAATCCACGATCAGCCCAATGTCCAATTCTTCGAGCAGGCCCAGCGCGACTTCACGGTTGATCTCAATGTCTTCCACGACCAGCACGCGCGCGCCGGCGCTGGCTTGCAAACCTTCACTACGTAGCGTACGGCTCGCTGTGGGAGTAGGCAGTTCAGACGCGAGCTGCGCGTGCAGCAATTGGTGCACCGCTTTGGCTGTCAACGGCTTGGTGAGAATTTCGGTGCCCGCAGGCAAGCCTGTGCTGAATGAGGTTTCCGTCAGGCTGTGGTTCAGCAGCGCCAAATGGCGCGGACGTACTGGCAACTGTTGAACTAAGGCAGACAAGGTAGCCACACCATCCATACCGGGCATGTTGCGGTCGACAAAAATCCAATCGAAATCCAACGCCTCTTGCTGTACCAGGGTCAGCGCCGCTGCGCCTGAGTTCACGCGCCGCGTGCGCAGACCGGCTTCCTGCAACATGCGCTCCAGCACCAGTGCGGCGAGTGCATGGTCGTCGATCACCAAGGCCGTTTGCGAACCCATGTCGGGCAACATCAGGGGTTGAGCAGGCAAGACCTGCAATGCCACTTCACACCAAAAATCAGAACCTTGGTGGGCCACAGATTCCATGCCTACATCGCCGCGCATCAGCTGCGACAGGCGCCGGGCAATGGCCAGTCCCAGCCCTGTGCCGCCGTGAGGCTGCAGTT
>JBJEZV010000254.1:0-4662 GCA_051887595.1 Comamonas sp. | reverse complement strand
GTCACTACGCCTTCGCCATCCTTACGCAGACTCAATGTCACTTCGTCGCGGTTGTGCAGCTTGAACACCACGCCCTTCAGGTTCAGGAGGATGTTCACCACATCTTCTTGCACGCCATCGATGGACGAGTACTCGTGCAGCACGCCAGCAATCGTGACTTCCGTCGCTGCGTAACCCACCATGGACGACAGCAAAACGCGGCGCAGGGCATTGCCCAGCGTATGGCCATAGCCACGCTCAAAAGGCTCCAGCGTTACCTTGGCGCGGTTGTGGCCAAGCTGCTCGACATTGATCGTCTTGGGTTTCAGCAGATTTGTTTGCATGCAGACTTCCTCTCAATACCCCCGGCTCGTTACACCGGTAAGGCTGGTGAAGCACCTAAACCGCGATGCCTCGCGGTTTAGGAACGAGATGGTTAATTGCTTAACCGAAACTACGATTAACGCGAGTACAACTCAACGATCAGCGATTCGTTGATGTCGGCTGCGAATTGATCGCGGTCAGGCACTTGCTTGAAGGTGCCTTCAGCCTTGTCCAGGCTCACTTCCACCCAAGCGGGGAAGCCAACTTGTTGAGCCAATTGCAGGGCTTCAACGATACGGGCTTGCTTCTTGGACTTTTCGCGAACAGCAACCACGTCACCAGCCTTCACCAGGTAGGAAGGGATGTTCACGGATTGGCCGTTCACAGTGATGGCCTTGTGGGACACCAGCTGACGAGCTTCTGCACGTGTAGAGCCGAAGCCCATACGGTACACAACGTTGTCCAGACGGGTTTCCAGCAGACCCAACAGGTTCGCGCCAGTGTTGCCCTTCTTCTGGTCAGCAGCTTCGAAGTAACGGCGGAATTGCTTTTCCAGCACGCCGTACATGCGCTTGACCTTCTGCTTTTCACGCAGTTGCAGACCGTAGTCGGAAGTGCGCTGGCCCGAAGTGCGGCCGTGTTGGCCAGGCTTGCTGTCGAACTTCGCCTTGTCAGCGATCGAGCGACGAGCAGACTTCAGGAACAGGTCGGTGCCTTCACGGCGGGAGAGTTTGGCCTTGGGGCCGAGATAACGTGCCACTTGAGCTTCCTTTATGTCATCTACCGTGCTTACACACGGGAGCCACCCGGGGTGCCAATGACAACCCGGGTGGCGGTGGGCTTAATAAAATTAGATACGACGACGCTTTTGAGGGCGGCAGCCGTTGTGGGGAACCGGTGTCACGTCCGAGATGGAAGTGATGCGGATACCCAGAGCACCCAGGGCGCGAACCGAGGATTCACGGCCAGGACCGGGACCCTTGATTTCGACGTCCAGGTTCTTGATGCCCTGTTCGATAGCAGCACGACCGGCCACTTCCGAAGCAACCTGAGCAGCAAAGGGAGTCGACTTACGCGAACCCTTGAAGCCCTGGCCACCCGACGAAGCCCACGACAGAGCGTTGCCTTGACGGTCGGTGATGGTGATGATCGTGTTGTTGAACGAAGCGTGCACGTGTGCAATACCGTCCGAAATGTTCTTGCGAACTTTCTTACGTACACGTGCTGCAGCGTTGTTTTGTGCCTTAGCCATAGTGATCTCTCAATCCCTTATTTCTTCAGTGCCGCTGCACCTTTGCGGGGACCCTTGCGAGTACGCGCATTGGTACGTGTACGTTGACCGCGCATGGGCAGACCACGACGGTGACGGAAACCGCGGTAGCAACCGATGTCCATCAAACGCTTGATGTTCATCGTGGTTTCACGACGCAGATCGCCTTCCAAGGTCATACCGTTCAACTGGTCACGGATCTTTTCCAGATCAGCGTCAGTCAGGTCTTTCACCTTCTTGGAGTACTCGATACCGCAAGCTTCGCAGATCTTGCGAGCAGTCGTGCGACCGATGCCGTAAATGGCGGTCAGGCCGATTTCAGCATGCTTGTGGGGCGGGATGTTAATACCAGCAATACGTGCCATATTAGTCCTCTAATACTTTCAATCAGCCCTGGCGCTGCTTATGGCGCTGGTCTGTGCAGATCACGCGTACCACGCCTTTGCGGCGGATGATCTTGCAGTTGCGGCAGATTTTCTTGACCGAAGCCGAAACTCTCATTTCATTCTCCTAAAACTTTGCATCCGTTTCACTCTTTCGACCTGGGCACTGCCTGTGACCGCGAAAAAGTGCAGAGCACTCATACTTGCCTGTTAGTGAATTCCTTTCGGGATCTCCCGAAAGGAATTGCCTTCATATCTCAGTGACCTGATGCCTTGAAGTTGGCCTTCTTGAGAAGGGACTCGTACTGCTGCGACATCATGTAGTTCTGTACCTGGGCCATGAAGTCCATCGTCACCACCACAATAATCAGCAGCGACGTACCACCAAAGTAAAACGGAACGTTGTACTTGAGGATCATGAATTCGGGCAACAGACACACGAACGTGATGTAGATGGCGCCGGCCAGCGTCAAACGCACCAAAATCTTGTCAATGTAGCGGGCTGTCTGGTCACCGGGACGAATGCCTGGGATGAAAGCACCACTCTTCTTCAGATTATCAGCAGTCTCGCGGCTATTGAACACGAGTGCTGTATAGAAGAAACAGAAGAAAATGATCGCGGCTGCGTAGAGCATCACATAAATCGGCTGACCGGGGGTCAACGTTGCTGCAATGTCCTTCAACCAGCGCATGGATTCCCCTGCACTGAACCAATTCACCACAGTTGCAGGCAGCAAGATGATCGAGGAAGCAAAGATGGGAGGAATCACACCTGCCATATTGAGCTTCAGTGGCAAGTGCGAAGACTGTCCACCATACACCTTGTTACCGACTTGGCGGCGTGCGTAATTCACCAGGATCTTGCGCTGACCACGCTCGACAAACACGACGAAGTACGTCACGGCTGCCACTACGAGGACAATGAAGATCGCGGCCAGAATGCTCATAGCACCGGTGCGCACCAGCTCCAGCAAACCACCGATCGAGCTGGGCAAGCCTGCGGCAATACCAGCAAAAATCAGAATGGAAATACCGTTGCCCAGACCACGTTCAGTGATCTGCTCACCGAGCCACATCAGGAATAACGTACCAGCTGTCAGGCTAACGACCGCAGTGATGCGGAAGCCCATGCCTGGATCCAATACCAAACCTGGTGAGCTTTCCAAAGCCACGGCAATACCCAACGACTGGAAGATTGCCAAGGCCAAAGTGCCGTAGCGGGTGTATTGGGTAATCTTGCGACGACCCGCCTCACCTTCCTTCTTCAGTTGCTCAAATGTAGGGACGACATACGTCATCAGCTGCATGATGATCGATGCCGAGATGTACGGCATGATCCCCAGTGCAAAGACTGTGAAGCGCTCCAGCGCTCCACCCGAGAACATATTGAACAGGTTGAGAATGCCCTGCTGGCCATTAAACAGCTGCTGCAGCTGCGCTGGGTCGATGCCCGGCACGGGGATATGCGCCCCGATGCGGTATACGACCAGCGCAAGCAACAGAAAAACCAGTCGACGACGCAAGTCGCCAAACTTGCCGGTTTTTGCAATTTGAGCTGCGCTAGTAGCCACGGATGTCTCTTTCAGAACTTAATCAGGCGATGCTGCCACCGGCAGCTTCGATGGCAGCCTTGGCGCCAGCTGTGGCACCAACGCCGTTCAGCTTAACAGCCTTGGTCAGCTCACCGCTCTTGATGACCTTCACCACTTGGGCGTTGGCGGCCACCAGACCTGCTTGCTTCAGAGCTGCGACATCCACTTCGGCCAGACCGAGCTGTTCCAAAGCAGCCAATGTCACTTCAGCGTTGAACTTCAGTGTCATCGACTTGAAACCGCGCTTAGGCAGACGACGCTGCAAAGGCATTTGACCGCCTTCGAAGCCTACCTTGTGGTAGCCACCCGAACGCGACTTCTGACCCTTGTGACCACGACCGGCAGTCTTACCCAGACCGGAACCGATACCGCGGCCAACGCGACGTGCTGCGTGCTTGGCGCCTGCTGCGGGCTTGATGCTATTGAGTTCCATCATCAATCCTTTCACAGAACCTTCACCAAGTAGGCGATTTTGTTGATCATGCCGCGCACTGCAGGAGTGTCCTGCAGTTCGCTGACGCTGTTCAGCTTGCGCAGACCCAGGCCACGAACAGTCGCGCGGTGCGACTCTTTGGTGCCGATGGGGCTACGAACCAACTGAACCTTAATGGTTTGTTGTGTAGACATGTGCTGGACTCCGATCAGACGAACAGGTCTTCAACCGACTTGCCACGCTTAGCTGCCACTTCCGAAGGAGTTGTGGAGTTCTTCAGCGCGTCAAAAGTGGCGCGAACCATGTTGTAGGGGTTCGAAGAACCGTGGCTCTTGGCCACGATGTCGGTGATACCGACCACTTCGAACACAGCGCGCATTGGGCCGCCGGCGATGATACCGGTACCCTTAGGAGCTGGGTGCAGTTCCACGCGAGCTGCACCATGATGACCCACCACAGAGTGGTGGATGGTGCCGCTCTTGAGCGAAACCTTCATCATGTTGCGGCGGGACTCTTCCATGCCCTTTTGCACAGCTGCAGGCACTTCCTTGGACTTGCCCTTGCCCATGCCAACGCGGCCATCACCGTCGCCAACCACGGTCAGTGCTGCGAAGCCGAGGATACGGCCACCCTTCACAACCTTGGTTACGCGGTTGACCGCGATCATTTTTTCGCGCAGAC
>JBJEZV010000253.1:32203-35258 GCA_051887595.1 Comamonas sp. | reverse complement strand
GGCCCCAAGACGGTTGCCAATGGCACGCCGTCAGAGTCAGGATGGAATGAGCATGGAAATCGACCTAGTTGCTGCGGCTGATCGCGCGCGGCGGTTTATTCATCCGGCTCTGTGACAAAGCCGATCTTGCGAATGCCAGTGGTTTGCGCCGCTGCCATGGCCTTGGCCACACGTTCATAGCGCACCGCCTTGTCGCCATGGATATGCAAATCAGGCTGAGGATCTTTGGCTGCTTCCAGTTTCAAGCGCTCCACCAGTTGCTCATCGCTGATCGGGTCTTTGTTCCAGTGGTACTGGCCTTGGGCATCGATGCTCAGGCTGATGTTTTGTGGCTTGACCACTTCCGGTTCATTGGACGCGCGGGGCAGGTCCACATTGACCGCGTGTTTCATCACCGGCACGGTGATGATGAAGACGATGAGCAGCACCAACATGACGTCCACCAGGGGCGTCATGTTGATTTCGTTCATGACTTCATCGCTGTCGTCTTGGGTGCCGAAAGCCATGGTTTACGCACCTTTCTTCAAGGGCATGACGTTGCTGGCGTCATGCGCAGAATTCTTGGGGTCGATGGTCAGGCGCTCGCCGGTCACAAAGAAGGCGTGCAAGTCGTGGGCAAAGCTGTTCAAACCACCCAGCACGCCCTTGTTGCCGCGCACGATGGCGTTGTAGCCCAGCACGGCAGGAATGGCCACGGCCAGACCGAAGGCGGTCATGATCAACGCCTCGCCGATGGGGCCTGCCACTTTGTCAATCGAAGCCTGGCCCGACGTACCAATCACCAGCAGTGCGTGGTAGATGCCCCACACCGTGCCAAACAGACCCACGAACGGAGCGGTCGAGCCCACCGATGCCAAGATGGCCAGACCTGCTTGCATGCGGGCGGTGAACTCATCGATACCGTTGCGCAGGCAGCGTGTGACCCAGTCAGACACATCCAGGGTGTCATGCAGATGGGCGCTGGTCTTGCGGTGGTGGGCGATGGCTTCACGGCCTTCCAGGGCCAGATAGCGGAAAGGGTTGGAGGGATCGGCGTCCAGCTTGTTCAGGGCAGAGCCAAAGTCTTCGCTGTGCCAAAAATCCTTGGCTTGCTTAGCGAAATTTTTGTTTTTCATCAGGGCCAGGGCCTTGACCACGATCACCACCCACGATGCCACGGACATGATCAGCAACAAAATGGCCACGCCACGGGTGACAAAGTCGCCTTGCGCCCAGACGTGGGCAATGCCGAATTGGGATTCCATGAAAACTCCTGAGAAAAGGTTTTATTCGAGTACGAAATTAATGGGCACAAGGTTCCACATGGCTTCGGGAACCCCATTGCGTTTGCCTGGGACAAATTTCCAGCGCTGCACGGAAGCAACAGCGGCTTTGTCCAAGCGGTCGTAACCGCTGGATTCTTTGATCTCGATTTGCTGGGGCAAACCGTTCTCGTCCACGAGCACACGCAGCATCACCTTGCCTTGCTCGCCCATACGGCGGCTGATCGAGGGGTAGCTCGGGCGTGGGTTGTTCAAATAAGCAGCGTTGCTCGATGGCAACTCCAAAGCGCCGCCGCCAGCAGGCGCAGGTGCGGGGGCTGGAGGAGGAGCCGGCGGCGCTGGAGGTGCGGGCGGTGCAGGTGGCGCATCGTTGACAACCGGCGTGGGCTCGCTGTCTAAGCTGCCGGTGGGCGCATCAGGCGCTGGGGTGGGATCGGCAATTGCCTTGGGCAGCGGCGCCTTCTTTTCAGGCGCGGGCTTGGGTTTGAGCGGCTGAGGCTTGGGCTGAGGTTTAGGCGGCTCCACCACAGGCTTGGGCGGCGCAGGCGGTGTCACTGGCGCAGGTGCCGGTGCTTCAGGAGCAGGCGGCGCAACAAACTGCGCAATCACTTCAGCAGCGATGATCTGAGGCTCTGGCGGGCGCGTCATCCCCGCTTGCAACGCCCATATGGCTGCAGCATGCACGGCCAAAACCACTCCGGTAATGGCGGCCTTGTGGCCTGTTCTACCGGCGGGTTTCAATGTTTCAGAAGGGGACATAAAGATCAGAAAGCTGGCAATAGCAGCCGGTAGTGCCTGCCGTGGATGCCTGAGGCAGGGTAGTGCGATGGGGGCATCGCTGCGAAAACGGCTGAGAGGCTTACTTTCGGAAAATCCACCAAGAGCAGCCAAGAACCAAGATCAAGCTGCCTGCAACGAGGGAAACGATGGCCATGCTTTGCTCTCCAAAATGGGGTCGGCAAGCACAATGGTCTGCGCGCTGGCTTCATTGTGGATCGCCGCGATCTTGCCACTTGCGCGACATTGATCGACCACATCGCGAGCACAAGATTCGCAATTGCCGCATTGGGTGGCCACTCCCAGTTCGAACTGGATGTCGTCAAAGCTCATCCCCGCATGGGCGTGGCGTGCGATTTCTCGGTCCGAGACTCGGTGGCAAACACAAACGATCATGGCTCTAACAGTTGTGGCTGGCGTGGATGGGATGGAAAAATTATAAATGAGAATTCATCGCATTTGCAAACACTTTCTACCAGCATGGCTAAAGCATTCCTGCACGTCGTGTCGGCCTTGTGTGACAGCCAGGCACAAAAAAACCGGCCTAAGCCGGTTGGGTGTGCCAATGGCGGATCGATTAGCTCACGTGCTTGCCGATCAAGCCAGCCATTTCGAACATCGAAACTTGGGACTTGCCGAAAACTTCCTTGAGCTTGGCGTCTGCATTGATCATGCGCTTGTTGGCATCGTCTTGCAGCTTGTTGGCCTTGATGTAGACCCACAGCTTGCTGATGATCTCTGTGCGAGGCAGAGGATCCTTGCCCACCACAGCCGCCAGCGCGGGGCTGGGGGTCAGGGGTTTCATGAAGGCGGCGTTAGGAGTGCGCTTTTTCGCGGGTGCTGCCGATGCAGCAGTTGCCTTCTTTGCAGTTGCCATGTTTGCTTTCCTTGTTGGGTGAATTTGCGCCAGATTCACAGGGCGCAGCCGCTGATCTCTGGTTGGAGCAGATGCTAATGGGAAAAATTCGGCTTTCCAAGCGGGCGAACCAGTTTTTTCAAGGGTTTTGTTGCTTCAG
>JBJEZV010000253.1:1454-32103 GCA_051887595.1 Comamonas sp. | reverse complement strand
AAATTCGGCTTTCCAAGCGGGCGAACCAGTTTTTTCAAGGGTTTTGTTGCTTCAGAGCACCCGAAATGCCGTGTACCTCACGTTTTATTGCATTTGTGACGATGCTTTCCTGTGTGTGCCTGGGTGTTTGGGGCAGTTCTGCAAGGCGACTCAAGCGCGCGTGATGGCTGCCTATTTACCTAGCAGAAATGTATTCCATATTATGAAATGAAAGCATGTTGCAGTGCCGCAAATCAATTTCACACGTGGGAAATTGATTTCGCATTGAGAAATATTATCTTAAGTTATTGATATTAAATGGATTAAATATTTGTCTTGTATAAGACATAAGAGCTTGCTCTAGTCTTCTATAAGACTTAAATTGATCTACAAGCAAAGCGTATGCAGTGCTGGTAACCAAGCCTTTAACTTTTGATTGGAGAGACCCATGCCAGATTCTTTGAACCAACAGCTCAGCCGTGAACAGCAAATCGCCGCCCTGGAAAAAGACTGGGCCAACAATCCCCGCTGGAAGGGTGTGAAGCGCGGCTACTCTGCTGCCGATGTGGTGCGCCTGCGGGGGAGCTTGCAGCCTGAATACACGCTGGCCAAGCGTGGTGCCGAGAAGCTGTGGGACAAAATCAATGGGGGAGCCAAAAAGGGTTATGTGAATGCTTTTGGCGCCATTTCAGCCGGTCAGGCCATGCAGCAGGCCAAAGCAGGGTTGGAGGCGGTGTACCTGTCTGGCTGGCAAGTCGCCGCCGATGGCAACACCTCCGAGACCATGTACCCCGATCAGTCGCTCTACGCGTACGACTCGGTGCCCACGATGGTGCGTCGCATCAACAACACCTTCAAACGCGCCGATGAAATTCAGTGGGGCCGCGGGTTGAATCCTGGCGAAGAAGGTTTTATTGATTACTTCTTGCCCATCGTGGCCGATGCGGAAGCGGGCTTTGGCGGTGTGCTCAATGCCTTTGAGTTGATGAAGAACATGATTGCAGCCGGTGCAGCAGGTGTGCACTTTGAAGACCAGCTGGCTGCTGTGAAGAAGTGCGGTCACATGGGCGGCAAGGTGCTGGTGCCTACCCAAGAGGCCTGCGAAAAGCTCATTGCCGCTCGCTTTGCAGCCGACGTGATGGGCGTGCCCACCATTGTGCTGGCGCGTACCGATGCAGAGGCCGCCAACCTGATTACGTCAGACCATGATGCCAACGACCGCCCCTTCCTGACGGGTGAGCGTACGCAAGAAGGTTTTTACCGCGTGAAAAACGGTTTGGAGCAATCGATCAGCCGTGGTGTGGCTTACGCGCCTTATGCGGATCTGGTGTGGTGTGAAACGGGCGTGCCTGACATTGGCTTTGCCCGTGAGTTTGCCCAGGCGGTGCATGCCGCATGCCCCGGCAAGCTGCTGAGCTACAACTGCTCGCCTTCGTTCAACTGGAAGAAAAACCTCAACGACCAGCAAATCGCTGCCTTTCAAGACGAGCTGTCTGCGCTGGGCTATAAGTTCCAGTTCATCACGTTGGCGGGTATCCACATCAATTGGTACAACAGCTTCCAGTTTGCCCACGCTTATGCCCGTGGTGAGGGAATGAAGCACTATGTGGAAATGGTGCAAGAGCCAGAATTTGCCGCACGTGAAAAGGGCTACACCTTTGTCTCGCACCAGCAAGAGGTGGGCGCGGGGTATTTCGACGATGTGACCACGGTCATCCAAGGCGGATCGTCATCGGTGAAGGCGTTGACTGGCTCCACCGAGGAAGAGCAATTCCATTGAGGCCTGCTGCTTGGTGGTTGAAGCTATAGCTTGCTTGCGCAACTGAGCTTGGCTCAAACGCAAAACCCAGCCCGAAGCCACCGCTTCGGGCTTTTTTGTGTGTACGGCAGTAAAATGGCCCCACAGATTCATTTACAAGGGTGAGAAAGGCATTGCTGGTTATGACACCGCGAACGACGACCTCGGAGTTTTCACGCAGCCACTAAGGCTGCACGTTCGCGCCTGCCCAGCATTTGTGCCCTTCCAAGCGCGGACCTGATCCGCGCTTTGCTTTTTCAGCAGCGCGCGCCTGTATCTATAAGACATTCAAGGAATTTCATGCTAAAGATCACGCTTCCCGACGGTTCGCAACGCGAATTCGAAGGTCCCGTTACCGTCATGCAGGTGGCGGCTTCCATTGGCCCTGGTTTGGCCAAGAACACGGTGGCTGGCAAGGTGAATGGACGTCTGGTGGACGCCTGTGACTTGATCGAGCAAGACGCGCAGCTGCAGATCATCACACCCAAGGACCAAGACGGACTGGAGATCATTCGCCACTCCACTGCCCACTTGGTGGGTCATGCGGTCAAGCAGCTCTACCCCACCGCCAAGATGGTGATTGGCCCCGTGATTGAAGAGGGCTTTTACTATGACATCTCCTATGAGCGTCCCTTTACGCCTGAGGACATGGCCGCCATCGAAGCGCGGATGAAAGAGCTGATTGCGCAGGACTACGACGTGATCAAGAAGATGACACCGCGCGAGGAGGTCATCAAGGTATTCCAAGAGCGTGGCGAGGATTACAAGCTGCGTTTGGTGGAAGACATGCCTGATGAAAAAGCCATGGGCTTGTACTACCACCAAGAGTACATCGACATGTGCCGTGGCCCTCACGTGCCCAACACCAAGTTCCTGAAAGTCTTCAAGCTGACCAAGCTGGCCGGTGCCTACTGGCGTGGCGATGCCAAGAACGAGCAACTGCAGCGTATCTACGGCACCGCATGGGCAGACAAGAAAGACCTGCAGGCCTACATCACCCGCATTGAAGAAGCCGAAAAGCGCGACCACCGCCGCTTGGGTCGTGAGCTGGATCTGTTCCATATCGACGAATGCTCGCCAGGCACTGTGTTTTGGCACCCCAAGGGCTGGCGCATCTGGCAAGAGGTGGAGCAGTACATGCGCGCGGTCTACCGCAACAATGGCTACCAAGAGGTCAAGGCACCCCAGATCTTGGACAAGACACTGTGGGAAAAGACCGGCCACTGGGACAAGTACCGTGACAACATGTTCACGACCGAGTCCGAAAAGCGTGACTACGCGCTTAAGCCCATGAACTGCCCAGGTCACATTCTGATCTTCAAGCAGGGGGTCAAGAGCTACCGCGATCTGCCTTTGCGCTTTGGTGAATTTGGTCAGTGCCACCGCAACGAGCCCACAGGTGGTCTGCACGGCATCATGCGCGTGCGCGGCTTTACCCAAGACGACGGCCATATTTTCTGTACCGAAGACCAGATCCAGCAAGAAGTGCTGAACTTCAATCAGTTGGTACAAAAGGTCTACGCCGACTTTGGCTTTACCGACATCATCTACAAGGTGGCGACCCGTCCCGAGGCGCGTATCGGCTCGGACGAAAGCTGGGACAAGGCCGAAAAAGCTTTGTTTGACGCGCTCAAGGCTTCAGGCTGTGAATACCAGATCGCCGTGGGCGATGGTGCGTTCTATGGCCCCAAAATTGAGTACACCTTGAAGGACGCGCTGGGTCGCCAGTGGCAGTGTGGCACGATCCAGGTGGACTTCTCCATGCCTGAGCGCCTGGATGCCGAGTACGTGGGTGAAGACGGTAACCGTCACCGCCCTGTGATGCTGCACCGTGCCATCGTGGGTTCGCTGGAGCGCTTTATCGGTATTTTGATCGAGCAGCACGCTGGTGCGATGCCCGTGTGGCTGGCGCCTGAGCAAGTAGCAGTGCTCAATATCACCGATGCACAGGCCGATTACGTGCAAGAAGTTGTGGCAAAGGTGCAAAAAGCATTGCCTCATCAAAGCCTTAAGGTGGTGTCTGACCTGCGCAACGAAAAGATCACGTATAAAATACGCGAGCATGCATTGCAGAAGCTGCCTTATATCCTCGTCGCAGGCGACAAGGAAAAAGCGGCAGGCACCGTCGCTGTGCGTGCCCGAGGGAATAAGGACTTGGGTGTCATGTCGGTCGAAGCGTTCATTGAACTGTTGACCAACGACATCAACACCAAGGCCTGATCTCAACAAGCGCGGGTAGGCCGCGCTTGTTGTATCAATGCAAGCAGCTACGCTTTTCGTAGCGATTTGAATTTAGGGTGAGAGCCATAGCTACAGAATTTCGTGACCGTCGCCACCGCGAGGAACGCAAACACCGTTTGAACCGTGAAATCATGGCGCCTGAAGTGCGTCTGTCCGGTCCTGAGAATGAGCCTTTGGGCATTGTTTCTTTGCAAGAAGCGCTGCGCATGGCGGGTGATTTGGACGTTGATTTGGTGGAAATCGCCGCAACTGCCAACCCTCCTGTTTGCCGCCTGATGGACTACGGCAAGTTCAAGTACCAGGAGCAAAAGAAGGCAGCCGAGGCCAAAGCCAAGCAGACCGTAATCGATATCAAGGAAGTGAAATTCCGTCCTGGTACCGATGATGGCGACTACAACATCAAGCTGCGCAATATTCGCCGCTTTTTGGCCGATGGCGACAAGGTCAAGGTTACGCTGCGATTCCGTGGTCGTGAAATCACGCACCAGCAGCTGGGCTTGGACTTGCTCAACCGCTTGCGCGATGAGTTGGCTGATTCCATCCAGGTGGAGCAGTTCCCTAAGCTGGAAGGTCGTCAGATGGTGATGATGATTGCTCCAGCGCGCAAGAAGCCCGGTACAGGTGCTGCTGCCAAGCCAGGTGCTGATGGTGCAGCTGCAAGCAGCGCGGCCTAAGCTGAGGTAGAATTTTAGGAACCTGCCCGCAAGGGCAGGTTTCGTTTTGCAGCTTGCAAGAGTTGCTAAAACGCTGGCGCAAGCCAGCAACCCAGAAGTGTCTCGGGGCCAACAAGATCTGTGCAGGTTGTACAGGCGCCTCACGAGCACAATAAACAGGAGCATTCACATGCCCAAAATGAAAACCAAGAGCAGCGCGAAGAAGCGTTTTCGCGTTCGTCCCGGTGGCACCGTCAAGCGCGGTCAAGCCTTCAAGCGTCACATCTTGACCAAGAAGACCACGAAGAATAAGCGCCACCTGCGTGGCATTACCTCCGTGCATGAAGGCGATATGGGCTCCATCGCAAAGATGTTGCCTGGCGCTGGTCTGTAATTCACTGACGAACTAGGAGAAAACACATGCCTCGCGTCAAACGTGGTGTAACGGCCCGTGCCCGTCACAAAAAAGTAATCGCCCTTGCCAAGGGTTTCCGCGGTCGCCGCGGTAACGTCTTCCGCGTCGCCAAGCAGGCGGTGATGAAGGCCGGTCAGTACGCATACCGTGACCGTCGTAACAAGAAGCGCGTGTTCCGTCAGCTGTGGATCGCTCGTATCAACGCTGCTGCACGTGAACTGGGTCTGACATACAGCCAATTCGCCAACGGCCTGAAGAAGGCTGCCATCGAAATCGACCGCAAGATGCTGGCCGATATCGCTGTGCACGACAAGGCTGCTTTTGCAGCTATCGTTGACCAAGTGAAGGCCAAGCTGGCTGCTTGATTAACGATCGGTAGATGCTATTGAACTGGTAGCTACTGGCGCACAAACAGCAAGGGCTAGGGCTTGAAAAGGCGCTAGCCCTTGTTTCTTTTTAATGGTCGATAAAGAGTCGATATGAACGAGTTGGATTCTCTGGTCGAAAGCGCGCAGCAATTGTTTGCGCAAGCCCAAACCCCTGCCGATCTGGAAAACGCGAAGGCGCAGTTTCTGGGTAAGTCCGGCAAGATGACCGAGCTCATGAAGGGCATGGCGCAGCTTTCCGTCGAAGAGAAAAAGTCGCGCGGTGCTGCTATCAATGTGGCAAAGCAGGCGATCGAGGCGGCTTTGACTGCACGTCGCAAGGCGCTGGCGGATGCGGAATTGCAAGCCCATTTGAAGGCCGAAGTGCTGGATGTGACGCTGCCTGGACGCCGCCGTGGCACGGGTGGTCTGCACCCTGTGTCGATCACGATGGAGCGCATTGAGGGCATTTTTGGCTCCATGGGCTTTGACGTGGCTCAAGGCCCCGAAATCGAATCTGACTGGTTTAACTTCACGGCGCTGAACACGCCCGAAGATCACCCTGCGCGCTCTATGCATGACACTTTCTATGTGGAAGGTGGGACCGAGCACGCGCCCAATTTGCTGCGCACGCACACCAGCCCCATGCAGGTGCGCCACGCTGTGCAGCATGTGAAAAAATACCGCAATGCGCTGGATGCTGGTCAAGGTATGCCAGAAATTCGCGTCATTGCTCCCGGTCGCACCTATCGTGTGGACTCGGACGCTACACATTCGCCCATGTTCCATCAGTGCGAAGGCCTGTGGATTGGCGAGAACGTGAGCTTCAAGGACCTGAAGGTGGTCTTTACCGATTTTTGCAAGACCTTCTTTGAATCGGACGATCTGGTGCTGCGTTTCCGCCCCAGCTTCTTCCCCTTCACCGAACCTTCGGCAGAAATCGATATCCAGTTCCAAAGCGGCCCGCTGGCGGGCAAGTGGCTGGAAGTAGCAGGCTCTGGTCAGGTGCACCCCAATGTGGTGCGCAACATGGGCCTGGCCCCCGAAAAATACATTGGCTTTGCCTTTGGCATGGGCCCCGATCGTTTGACCATGCTGCGTTATGGCGTGAACGATTTGCGCCTGTTCTTCGACGGTGACATTCGTTTCCTGTCGCAATTTCAGTAAGCAATAAAGAGAGCTGCCAGCCATTGATAGATAAGGTTTTACAATAGTTTTGATATTGAAAACCTTGCAGAGCCTAGGCTGATAGCTCTTCTTTTGAAAGTATGCATGCCCAGTCGGTGGCGACCTCGCAAGTGGCAGAGGGCACCGACATGAACGCCAAAGAGTCTGACTATGCAATTTCCTGAATCTTGGTTGCGCGAGTATTGCAACCCGAACCTGACGACCCAGCAACTGGCTGACACGCTGACCATGGCGGGTCTGGAGGTCGAAGAACTGGATCCCGTGGCGCCTGCTTTCACGGGCATTGTGGTCGGTGAAATCAAAGAAGCCGTCCAACACCCGGATGCCGATCGCCTGCGTGTGTGCCAGGTTGACGTGGGTGGCCCTGAGTTGCTGAACATCGTCTGCGGCGCACCCAATGCGCGCGTGGGCATCAAGATCCCCTGCGCGACGGTGGGCGCTGAGCTGCCTCCCGGCCCCGATGGCAAACCCTTCAAGATCAAAGTGGGTAAGCTGCGCGGCGTGCAAAGCTTTGGCATGCTGTGCTCGGCCAAGGAGCTGGGCATTGCCGACGACCACGGCGGTCTGCTGGAGTTGCCTGCCGATGCGCCCCTGGGTCAGAACATTCGTGAGTACCTGAACCTGGACGACACCTTGTTCACGCTGAAGTTGACGCCCAATTTGGCGCACTGCCTGAGCGTGTACGGTATTGCCCGCGAGCTGTCCGCGCTGACCGGCGCGCCGCTCAAGGCCATTGATTACCCGCAAGCTGCAGTGGCTTCGCAAGACAAGCTGCCTGTCAAGATTGAAGCGACTGATTTGTGCGGGCGCTTCACGGGCCGCATCGTGCGCCATGTGAACACACAGGTCAAGACACCGCAGTGGATGGTCGACCGTCTGGCACGCTGCGGTCAGCGTTCGGTGTCGCCCTTGGTGGACATCTCCAACTATGTGATGTTTGAGCTGGGTCGCCCCAGCCACATTTTTGATCTGGACAAGATCCACGGTGGTCTGACCGTGCGTTGGGGCAAAGAGGGTGAAACCTTGAAGCTCTTGAACGGCAACACTGTGAAGTTTGACGACTTCATCAAGGTGGGTGTGATTGCCGACGAGCAGGCCGTTGAGTCTTTGGCCGGCATCATGGGGGGCGATGCCACGGCTGTCTCTGATGACACCAAGAACATCTACATCGAAGCCGCTTTCTGGTTCCCCAAGGCAGTCGCTGGCCGTTCGCGCCACTTTAATTTCTCGACCGATGCGGGCCACCGCTTTGAGCGTGGTGTCGACCCAGCGTTCACTGTGGAGCACATTGAGCGCATCACGCAGCTGGTGCTGGAGATCTGCGGCACGCCTGAGACGCAAGTGTGCGCCATGGACGACCAGCAGCCCAATATGCCCCAGCCCAAGCCCGTGCAGTTGCGTGTGGCGCGTGCGGCCAAGGTGATTGGCATGCCAGTTACGCAGCAGCAGTGCCTAGAAGCGCTCAACGGCCTGGGCTTGCCTGCCAAGGTCGAAAGCGAAGGCGTCATCAGCGTCACAGCCCCGACTTTCCGCTTTGACATCAATCTGGAAGAAGACCTGATTGAAGAAGTCGCGCGCATGATCGGCTACGAGAACTTGCCCACCAGCAAGCCGCTGGCGCCGATCTCGCCCAAGTTGCGCAAGGAAAACCAGCGCAGCCCTTATGCCGTGCGCCACGCGCTGGCAGGCTTGGGTTACCAAGAAACCATCAACTTCTCGTTCGTGGAAGCCAAGTGGGAAGAAGAGCTGGCAGGCAACACCAACCCCATCAAACTGCTCAACCCCATCGCCAGCCAGCTGAGCGTGATGCGCTCCAGCCTGTTGGGCTCGCTGATGCAGGTGCTCAAGTTCAATGTGGACCGCAAGGCATCGCGCGTACGCGTGTTTGAACTGGGCCGCGTGTTCTTGCGCGATGACAGCGTGGTCGAGTCCGACACGACGGTCAAGGGCTTTCACCAGCCCATGCGTGTGGCCGGTTTGGCGTACGGTTCGGCAGCGCCACAGCAGTGGGGTGTGGCCGATGCCAAGGTGGACTTCTATGACGTCAAGGGCGATGTAGAAGCGCTGCTCGCACCTTTGAAGCCTGTGTTTGAGGCGGCCGAGCACCCTGCCATGCACCCCGGTCGTTGCGCGCGCGTATTGCTGAATGGCAAGGCTGTTGGCTTTGTGGGCGAGTTGCACCCCCAATGGCGCCAAAGCTGGGATCTGGCCCAAGCACCTGTGTTGTTTGAGCTGGAGCTCGATGCCGTGTT
This sequence comes from Comamonas sp., assembly GCA_051887595.1. Lineage (GTDB taxonomy): Bacteria > Pseudomonadota > Gammaproteobacteria > Burkholderiales > Burkholderiaceae_C > Comamonas. The sequence goes on along the minus strand of JBJEZV010000253.1, from coordinate 23,212 downwards.
GGCCCGCGAAGTGCCAGTGTTCCACAGCGTCTCCAAGCACCAGAGTGTGGAGCGCGACATTGCAGTCGTGGTCAAGGAAAGCGTCACGCACGCACAGCTGATGGCGGCGGTGGCCGCTGGCGTGCCAGGTAGTATCTTGCGCAATGCGGTGTTGTTTGACGTCTTCCGTCCCAAGAAGCTCAAGGCGGGCGAAGAAGCCGCACCTGGCAGCTTGGCGCAAGACGAAAAGAGCTTGGCCGTGCGCTTGATGCTGGGCAGTGACGAAGCTTCGCTGACCGATGTGGAAATCGATGCCGCCATGCAGGGCGCGATTGCCGCTTTGCAATCGCAACTGGGCGCGCGTTTGCGTGGTTGAGGTAGCTATGGAATCTAATGTTGTGATGCCAGACGATCTGCAAGCATCGGGCGCGTTGACCAAGGCCGATTTGGCAGACTTGCTGTTTGACCAGCTGGGCGTAAGCAAGCGCGAAGCCAAGGACATCGTGGATGCCTACTTTGACTTGATTTCGGCCAGCCTGATCAAGGGCGAAGAGGTCAAGCTCTCGGGTTTCGGCAATTTCCAGCTGCGCGCCAAGGCGCCGCGTCCGGGGCGCAATCCCCGCACTGGCGAGTTAATCCCCATCGAGGCGCGCCGTGTGGTGACCTTCCATGCCAGCACCAAGCTCAAGGAGCAGATCCAGGGTTAAGCAGTGCTGGGGTCGGCGGGCTTGGCCAGGTTCGCCGATCAAAAAATTGTTTGTGCGGCATGAAGTTTGAATTTCTTGCTACAAAAACTGGTTAGAATTATGGCTTCGGCGTGTAGCGCAGCCTGGTAGCGCACTTGCATGGGGTGCAAGGGGTCGCGAGTTCGAATCCCGCCACGCCGACCAATTTGCCAACTGCATCAATCGATATAGATTGGCTGCAGTGTTTTGAGAAAGCAATGCTTTCAAAAAAGTGGTGTTGGACCACGGTATAATTCCAAAATTCGGCGTGTAGCGCAGCCTGGTAGCGCACTTGCATGGGGTGCAAGGGGTCGCGAGTTCGAATCCCGCCACGCCGACCAAATCAAAGCCTCTTGATTGAAAAATCAAGAGGCTTTTTCTTTGCCTGCTTTTATTTGCTTATTTTGCTATGTCATGCATAGCTGCTGGCCTTGGTGGGCTGGCGTTTTCGATGTGTTTTATATTGCAAATCGTTGATGCATCTAGGTAAGTGGCTATGGCTTTGATTGCACAGGCCATATCCTATCTGGCGCATTCTTGCTCGCTTAAAACATGGTGGGCACGATGCAGATATAAAAAAGCCCAAGGAAAAATCCTTGGGCTTTTTAAAAGCTGGTGATGCTGATTAAGCGTTTTGACCTTCAATCAGGAAATTCAAGCGGTCCTTGCCGGCAATCCACAGTGGTGGCTTGCCACGGCCGGTCCAAGTAGCGCCGGTTTCAGGGTCGCGGTACTTGGGGGCCACAGTCTTGGTGGCGGTAGTAGCCAAACGAGGAGCCTTCTTGGAGAAGACGTCTTCTTCGGTCAGCTCATATTCAGCGACGATGGCACGCACTTGTGCAATGGCGGAAGCCAAAGCTTCCTTGCGGGCGGCTTCAATTTGCTTTTCGAGTTCTGCGCGCTGGGCCAGCAGTTCTTGGTAAGTAGTCATAAATTCAAAATGAAAAATAGTGAAGAAGGAAATGCACGAAGCACAAAAAGTGAATGTGTCCTTTGCATTCTATTTTATAGGAATAAATCAGGGTTTGCCAAGATGACGGGTACTGCGATGCAATTATTTTTCTATTTTTGCTGTGGAAGCTACGCAAGAATGCGTCACATTTTGTAACGCGAACAGATCCTGTGTACTTTGTGTGTCAGCTTACCGAAAGAGGGCGATGAATAATGAATTCTATATAAATAGATCAGGAGACATGAACCATGGTGCCATTCAGTGAATTCCATCAACGCTCCATCATGCCGGAGACACGCGATAATTTTTGGAAAGAACAAGCGGAATTGGTCGACTGGCACCAAAAACCCTCCACCATTTGTGATTACAGCCATCCACCTTTTGCCCGCTGGTTTGCTGATGGGCAACTGAATCTTTGCCATAACGCCATTGACCGGCATTTAAAAGAGCGCGCAGATCAAACCGCTTTGCTGGCGGTATCCACAGAAACCAATTCTGAAAAAGCCTATACCTATGCCCAATTGCATGCCGAAGTGCAAATAATGGCGGCTGCCTTGCAATCACTGGGCGTTACTAAGGGCGATCGCGTACAAATTTATATGCCCATGATGGCCGAGGCCGTGTTCGCCATGCTGGCCTGTGTGCGTCTGGGAGCCATCCACAGTGTGGTGTTTGGCGGATTTGCCTCGGTCTCGCTTGCTTCGCGCATTGAGGATGCAGAGCCCAAAGTCATTGTCAGTGCTGACGCGGGCTCGCGGGGCGGGCGTGTCGTAGCCTATAAACCCCTGCTAGATGAAGCGCTGCGTATCAGCCGACACCAGCCTGCCGCCGTGTTGTTGGCCGACCGCGGACTGGCGCCGATGGAGCTGCAGCCTGGCCGTGACCATCTCTGGCGTGATGTGCGCAGCCAGTTTATGCAGGCACAAGTACCTTGTACCTGGGTAAATGGGAGCGATCCTAGTTACATCCTCTACACCAGCGGCACGACCGGAAAACCTAAAGGTGTGCAGCGCGACACAGCAGGTTATACCGTGGCTTTGGCAGCCAGCATGCCGCACATATTCCAGGCCAAAGCGGGCGAGACATTTTTTTGCACCAGCGATATTGGCTGGGTCGTGGGGCACAGCTATATTGTCTATGCCCCATTGATTGCAGGGATGACCACCATCTTGTATGAGGGGCTGCCTATTCGGCCCGATGCAGGAATATGGTGGAGTATGGTGGAAAAATACCGCATTACCCACATGTTCTCTGCGCCTACGGCGGTGCGTGTATTGAAAAAACACGATCCCGCTTATTTGCAGCGCTATGACCTCTCGAGTTTGAAGGCTTTATGGCTGGCGGGTGAGCCTTTGGATGAGCCTACTGCTCAGTGGATCAGTGAGGCTTTACAAGTTCCCATTATTGATAACTACTGGCAAACCGAAACAGGCTGGCCGATCATGACGCTGTGCAATGGTGTGCAAGCCCAATCCAGCAAATTCGGCAGCCCTGGAAAAGCAGTATTTGGTTACAACGTCAAACTGGTGGATGACCAAAGCGGACAAGAATTAACCGAGCCGCTGCAAAAAGGGGTATTGGCGATTGAAGGACCATTACCGCCGGGATGCATGCAAACCGTATGGCGCAATGATGAGCGATTTGTTCAAACCTATTGGCAAAGTATTCCGGGGCGCATGATTTACAGCACCTTTGACTGGGGTGTGCGCGATGCTGATGGTTATTACTTCATTTTGGGAAGAACCGATGACGTCATCAATGTGGCAGGGCACCGTCTGGGTACGCGCGAGATTGAAGAAAGTATTGCTGCTCACGCATTGATCGCCGAAGTGGCCGTGGTGGGGGTGAGTGACAGCGTCAAAGGCCAAGTGGCTATGGCTTTTGCGGTCGCCAAAGATCCTGATGCTGTACAAACGCCCAACCAGCAAGAGAGCTTGGCAAGCGAAGTCATGCGTTTGGTGGACCAGCAACTCGGCGCAGTGGCACGGCCTTCGCGCGTGGTGTTTGTGACTGCGCTGCCCAAAACACGTAGTGGCAAACTGCTGCGCCGAGCACTACAGGCCGTGGCAGAGGCGCGTGATCCGGGCGATTTGACCACCATGGAAGATCCTGCCGCATTGGCGCAGATCAAGGCATTGCTCGCGACCAGTTAGGCCGCGCTTGCAAGAGCGGTTTGCACCTGCGCTGGCGATGTCCGCACTCAGAAATTGCGCAGGGTGCTCGGCAGCGCTCTAAAATGTCCACAGGAGGCACCCCGGTGCCTCATTTTTTATGGCTGATTGCTGAGGGATTGACTGTGCAGATTGCTGCTTCCATATTTAAAGCCTATGACATTCGTGGGATCGTGCCTGCGACGCTGACGCAGGAGGTTGCGCGTGCCATTGGCCGTGCTTTCGGTATGGCAGCCTTGGCAGAAGGTGAACGCACAGTGGCAGTGGGCCGCGATGGCCGCCTGTCTGGACCGGCTCTGAGCCAGGCTTTGATCGCGGGGCTGGTGGACGTTGGCATCGACGTGGTGGACGTGGGCATGTGCACGACCCCCATGCTGTATTACGCGGCCAGCACTTTGTGCCGCAGCGGCATCATGGTCACTGGTAGCCACAATCCCAAAGACTACAACGGCTTCAAGATGGTGCTCGCAGGCCGTGCCATTTATGGTCCTGAAATTCAGGCATTGCGCGAGCACATTGAACAGGGCAACTGGGTACTGCAAGCAGGTGGTGCCGTACGCCATGCCGATGTACTGGCCGAATACACAGCGCGTATTGTGGGTGATGTGAAGTTGGCGCGGCCTGTCAAGATTGTGGTGGACTGCGGCAATGGCGTGGCCGGTGCCACGGCGCCAGGCATCTTCCGTGCACTGGGCTGTGAAGTGGTGGAGCTGTTTTCGGACGTGGATGGCAACTTCCCCAACCACCATCCCGACCCCAGCAAGCCAGAGAACCTGCGCGATGTGGCTCAGGCCTTGCAAGACACGGATGCCGAATTGGGCTTGGCATTTGATGGCGATGGCGACCGTTTGGGCATTGTCACTAAGGATGGCCAGACCGTTTACCCCGATCGCCAGATGATGTTGTTTGCCAAGGATGTGCTCTCGCGCGTACCCGGCGGCACCATTTTGTTTGACGTGAAGTGCACCCAGCGCCTGGCGCCTGCCATTCGTGAAGCTGGCGGCGTGCCTGAGATGTATAAGACTGGGCACTCGCTGGTCAAAGCGCGCATGAAAGAGCTGAACTCGCCCTTGGGCGGCGAGATGAGCGGCCATATCTTCTTTAAGGAGCGCTGGTTTGGTTTTGATGACGGCACCTATGCCGGTTGCCGCCTGCTGGAGATCTTGAGCCGCGAAGCGGATCCCAGCGCCGTTTTGAATGCTTTGCCTACGAGTTTTTCGACGCCAGAGCTGAATGTGGCGTGCGACGAAGGCGAACCCCATGCGCTGACAGCGCAGTTACAGGCGTTGGCCCCCAAGGTATTTGCAGCGCCCGCACAGATTAGCACCATCGATGGACTGCGTGTGGATTGGGAAGATGGCTTTGGCCTGATTCGCGCCAGCAACACTACGCCTGTGCTGGTGCTGCGTTTTGAAGGACAAACAACTGAGGCATTGCACCGCATTGAAACGCAGATGTTGGCGCTGCTCGAGCGTGTGAAGCCCGGCGCCCAGGTCGGCAGTGCCGCCCATTGAGACATTGGCATCACACAGGTGTAGTTATGCAGTGGAGTTTGGCGGCGTATTCGATGTTGGCCTGGGCCGCGCAACCGCTGTTGCGTCGCAAGCTGCGCCGCCGCGCACGCGCGGAGCCTGGGTATGCCGAAAAGGTGTCGGAGCGTTTTGGTCGCTACACGCCTGCACAGCTGGGGCATGAAGGACAAGGCCAATGGGTATGGATCCATGCCGTGTCTCTGGGAGAAACGCGTGCCGCTGCCTTGCTGATCTCTGCTTTGCGCCAGACGCTGCCTGGCATGCGCTTATTGCTCACCCATGGCACTGCCACGGGCCGTGCTGAAGGGCGAAAACTGCTGCAGCCAGGGGACTTGCAAGTCTGGCAACCCTGGGACAGCAGAGCCAGTGTCTGCCGTTTTATTGCACAGTTTCGGCCCAAGGTCGGAGTGCTGATGGAAACCGAAATATGGCCCAATCTGGTCATGGAGTGTCGCCGCGCCGGTATTCCACTGGTGTTGGCCAACGCAAGGTTGAACGAAAAATCCCAGCTTGGCGCATTGCGCTGGGCATCGTTGTTTCAGCCCGTCTATGGCAGCTTGCACACGGTGCTCGCACAAAGCGACGCTGATGCCCAGCGCCTGCACAGTGTGGGCGCGCAGGTCAAAGCGGTGCTGGGCAATTTGAAATTTGATGTCGAGCCTGAACCGCAGCTGGTCGCGCAAGGCCGTGCGTGGCGTGCGGTCAGTCAGCGTCCCGTGGTGATGGTGGCCAGCTCCCGTGAGGGCGAAGAGGCGCAATGGATTGGGCAATGGGCAGGGCGCAAGTTCCATGGCGTTGCTGGCCAATGCCAGTGGCTGATTGTGCCGCGCCATCCTCAGCGCTTTGATGCGGTGTATCAATTGCTGGTCGATGCGGGTTTGAAGGTGGCAAGGCGTAGCAGCTGGGGGCAAGGCACGCCTCCTGTGGACGTAGATGTCTGGCTGGGCGACAGCATTGGCGAAATGCCGCTGTACTACGCAGCTTCTGATATTGGCTTGCTGGGTGGTAGTTTTGAACCTCTGGGTGGGCAAAACCTGATCGAGGCCGCAGCCTGCGGTTGCCCCATGGTGCTGGGGCCGCACACCTTCAACTTCGCCCAGGCTTCTCAGCAAGCCTGTGAGATGGGGGCCGCGTTTCGTGTGCTGGACATGGAGCAAGGTGTGCAACTGGCCACCGCCCTGGCTAAAGATACGACGTCCCTGGAGCGTGCGCGCAGTGCGGCACTGAGCTTTGCCCAGATGCACCGAGGTGCAGCTTTGGCAACGGCGCAGGAGATAGCGGCTGTGGCGCAGGGCGCAGATTGACGTACTTAACCATGGCTGGTGCTTGCTAGCTTAAGGCTGCCAGAAGCTTTTTGCCAAAGCTGGCTGATTTGCTTTTTTCCCGTATGTACAACTCGCACGATCCCCAAGTCTTGCCCATTCGCAATGGGGTCAAGCCCAGCTGCGTGGTGTTGCCCAGTACAGGGCAGGGCACATGTCTGGACTATTTGGTGCAGCGCCTGCCCAGTGTCTCGCGCGCGGATTGGATCGACCGCATGGCACGTGGTGAAGTGGTCGATGAACTGGCGCGATGCGTGCAGCCGGACACCCCATTGCTATGCGGATTGCGCATTTATTACTACCGAGAGGTAGAGGCAGAGCCGCACATTCCATTTGAGGCTGAGATGTTGTACCGCGATGAGCACATCGTAGTGGCCGACAAACCGCATTTCTTGCCTGTGACGCCAGGCGGACGTTATTTGCAAAACACCTTGCTGGTGCGGCTGAAAAAGCAATTGGGTTTGCCAGATCTTTCGCCCGTGCACCGCATTGACCGCGACACAGCCGGGCTCGTGCTTTTTGCCGTGCGCCGCGAGGACCGCGGTGCTTACCAGGCATTGTTTCGCGAGCGAACCGTGCACAAGTGCTATGAGGCCATTGCGCGCTGGAATCCAGCGCTGGAGTTTCCGCGGCAGCATGCCTCTCGCATGGCCGAGAGCAGCAACTTCATTCGCATGCAGGAAATGCCAGCAGGCGCACCCAACAGTTTCACGCGCATGGAGCTGATGGAGCACAACGCCTATTGGGCGCGCTACGCTCTGTACCCCGTGAGCGGTAAACGCCACCAATTGCGCGTGCACATGGCTGCGCTGGGGCTGGGGCTCAAAGGCGATGGCCTGTACCCGGTGGTGGACGATGCGCCAGAAGGGGATTTCTCTCGCCCACTTATGCTGCTGGCCAAGGATTTGCGCTTTGATGATCCGATCACAGGCCAGCCCAGACGTTTTACATCGCAGCGCACGCTGGGCGATTTGCCCGCTTCGCTGTGATGGCATCAGGCCTAAAACCGTATAGCGCTATGACAGGGTTTGCCAGTCCGGCCGCTGAAGCTGGGCGCAAAACCTATAATCTAAGGTTATTCAGTGTGCAGTGTTTGCACACAAAGACTCCACATCATCCATGAGCACTCCCAAATTCTCCGTTGCGGACATCCGCAAGACGTTCCTGGAATTTTTTGCATCCAAGGGCCACACTATTGTGGAATCGAGCCCGCTGGTGCCCGGCAACGACCCCACTTTGATGTTCACCAACTCGGGCATGGTCCAGTTCAAGGACGTGTTCTTGGGTACCGACAAGCGCCCCTACAACCGCGCAACTTCGGTGCAAGCGTGTTTGCGTGCGGGTGGCAAGCACAACGACTTGGAAAATGTGGGTTACACCGCGCGCCATCACACTTTCTTTGAGATGTTGGGCAACTGGTCGTTTGGTGACTACTTCAAGCGGGAATCGCTCAAGTGGGCGTGGGAGCTGCTGACCGAAGTTTACAAACTGCCCAAGGAGCGTCTGCTGGCGACCGTGTACGCCGAAGACGACGAAGCCTATGACATCTGGACCAAGGAAATCGGTCTGCCTCCAGAGCGCGTGATCCGCATTGGCGACAACAAGGGCGGCCGCTACAAGTCTGACAACTTCTGGATGATGGCCGACACCGGTCCTTGCGGTCCTTGCTCAGAAATCTTTTATGACCACGGCGAACACATTGCCGGTGGCCCTCCAGGCTCGCCCGATGAAGACGGGGATCGCTTCATCGAAATCTGGAATAACGTGTTCATGCAGTTCGACATGGACGAGCAGGGCAACGTCAAGCCTTTGCCCGCTCCTTGCGTGGATACCGGCATGGGTCTGGAACGTCTGGCTGCCATATTGCAGCACGTGCACAGCAACTATGAAATCGATCTGTTCCAGAACCTGATCGCTGCAGCGGGTCGTGAAACCAAGACCGCAGACTTGAACCACCCCTCGCTGCGCGTGATTGCAGACCACATCCGTGCAACCGCCTTCTTGGTGTCCGATGGTGTGATTCCTTCCAACGAAGGCCGTGGTTATGTGCAGCGCCGCATCGTGCGCCGCGCGATTCGACATGGCTACAAGCTGGGTCAAAAAACGCCGTTCTTCCACAAGCTGGTCAAGGATTTGGTCGCAGTGATGGGCGATGCTTATTCCAAGATCCGCGAACAAGAAGCACGCATCACCGAAGTGCTGCGCGTGGAAGAAGAGCGCTTCTTTGAAACGCTGGCGCACGGCATGGAAATTTTGGACAGCGCACTGGCTGGTGATGCCAAGGTGCTGGCCGGTGATGTGGCCTTCAAGCTGCACGACACCTATGGCTTCCCGCTGGATTTGACCAACGACGTGTGCCGCGAGCGTGGCGTGTCGGTGGACGAAGCTGGCTTTAGCGCCGCCATGGAAGCCCAGAAAAACATGGCCCGCGCAGCAGGCAAGTTCAAGATGGACCGTGCGTTGGAGTACACCGGCGCCGCCAACACCTTCACGGGTTACGAAAAACTGGCCGAATCTGCAAAGATCGTAGCGCTTTACCTCGATGGAACCTCGGTTTCAGAACTAAAAGATGGTCAAAGTGGCGTGGTTGTTCTGGACAGCACTCCTTTTTATGCAGAATCCGGCGGTCAAGTCGGTGACCAGGGCGTGATTGCTGGCGCTGCTGGCCGATTCACGGTAGAAGACACGCAAAAGATCAAGGCCGATGTGTTTGGTCACCATGGCGCTGTCGCTTCTGGTGTGTTGAAAGTGGGCGATGCGGTGCAGGCCGAGGTCGACACCCAGCTGCGTGCCGCCACCATGCGCAACCACTCGGTGACCCACATCATGCACAAGGCCTTGCGCGAAGTGCTGGGCGCCCATGTGCAGCAAAAGGGTTCGTTGGTCAATGCCGACCGCACGCGTTTTGACTTCACCCACAACGCACCGGTGACCGCTGAAGAAATTCGCGAGATCGAGCGTCGTGTGAACCAGGAAATTTTGGCCAATACTTCGACCGATGCCCGTGTGATGGACATTGAATCGGCCAAGGCCACCGGCGCCATGATGCTGTTCGGCGAGAAGTACGGCGAAACCGTGCGCGTGCTGGATATTGGCAGCAGCCGTGAACTGTGTGGTGGCACGCACGTGCATCGCACCGGTGACATCGGGTTGTTCAAGGTGGTGGCGGAATCTGGCGTTGCAGCAGGCGTGCGCCGTATCGAGGCCGTGACGGGCGAGAACGCACTGGCGTATTTGCAGTCGCTGGAATCTACGGTGGAGCAAGCCGCTGCCACGCTCAAGGCGCCGGTAGCGGAGGTGAACCACCGCATCAGCTCGGCTCTGGATCAGATCAAGGCGCTGGAAAAGGAAATTGCTGCGCTTAAGGGCAAGCTGGCTTCCAGCCAGGGCGATGAGCTGGTCACACAAGCCGCTGATATCAACGGTGTGAAGGTGCTGGCTGCCAAGCTTGAAGGTGCTGATGCCAAGACGCTGCGCGAGACCATGGACAAGCTCAAGGACAAATTGGGCGCAGCCGTGATCGTGTTGGCAGCGATCGACGGCGACAAGGTGCAGCTGGCCGCAGGTGTGACCAAGGCTGAAACGGCCAAGGTCAAGGCCGGTGAGCTGGTGAACTTTGTGGCCCAGCAAGTCGGTGGCAAGGGCGGCGGTAAGCCGGATATGGCCATGGCAGGCGGCTCGAATGCAGAGGCCGTTCCAGCAGCACTGGCTTCGGTGCAAGCCTGGGTGCAAGAGCGCTTGTAAAAATGCCGCCCGCATGTGCGGGCATGGATAGAAAAGGCCAGAGTTCGACTCTGGCTTTTTTTTGCCCAATTAGGGCTTGGTGATTCTTGCCAGTGCTTACACAATAACGCGAACAGGGTTCTGAATCTTCCATATCGCATGCTTGTATTTGTGCCGCTTTGGCAACTGCTTCGTTCTCGCTTAGGAACGCTGGGGCTGGCCGTAAGTCTGTTTCTAGGGGGTTACGTCGCACCTTCGATGGCGCAGTCCGTGGTGTTCATTAACCCCGGCAAATCGGATGAAGCGTATTGGGTCGCAGCCGCAGACGCCATGCAGCGTGCTGCTGACAGTTTGGGTATGCAATTGCAGGTGATTTATGCGCAACGCGACAGGCTTGCACCCATTCACATCGCTACACAGTTGGCCCAGCGCCCACAAGCCCAGCGCCCCCGCTATGTAATTTTCACCAACGATTACAGCGTAGCGCCAGGCATTTTGCGGGCTTTGGATGGCTCGGGCATACAAGCCTTTATGGCCTTTAGCGGCATTCAGGAGGAGCTGCGCCAGCAGGTGGGGTTGCCTCGGGAACGCTATGCCTTCTGGCTAGGCAGCCTGGAGCCCCGTGCAGAGGATGCGGGCTATCTGACTGCCAAGGCGCTCATTGACACGGCGCTCAAGCAACTACCGCAAGGCGTACCATTGCAGATGGTGGCCATTGCCGGAGATCGATCCACCCCATCTTCCATTGCACGCAATGAGGGAATGCAAAAAGCAGTCGCGCAGACCCAGGGACGCGTGCAACTGATGCAGGAAGTGTACGGAGAGTGGCGCCAAGATAAAGCGCGCGAGCAGGCTCAAGTACTGTTTAAAAGATATCCAGCCGCACGCCTGGTATGGAGTGGCAATGACCTCATGGCCTTTGGCGCCATGGAGGCTTGGCGCAACCAGGGCGGCCGTCCAGGCAAAGACGCATTTTTCAGCGGTGTGAATACTTCCAGCACAGCTTTTCAAAAGCTGCGCAGTGGCGAGCTCAGTGCCTTGGCAGGGGGGCATTTTTTGGCAGGGGCCTGGTCTTTGGTGATGCTGTTCGATCACTTCAAGGGGCGCGATTTCGCTTCTGAAGGCGTGGAGCTGGAGCGCCCCATGTTCAAACTGTTTACCGCCGCAAGCAGCGCGCAGTTCGAACGAATTTGGGGTGCCGAGCCCAAGCCTGTCAATTTCAAGCCCTTCAGCAAACACCACAACCCCCAACTGCGCCATTACGACTTTGATGTCGAACGATTGCTGCAGCACGCCGACTGAAGCATGAGCACTCCAGCCGTTCAATTCCGTTCTATTTCCACCTCGATGCTGCAGCGGATTGTGACGCTGGCAGTGATTTGTTTTGTGCTCATTGGTAGCTTGCAAGTGTGGCTGGAACGCCAGCAGCAGCAAAAGACATTTGCACGCACCATGGCGCTGATGGTCGAGACCAGTAACCAAGCCATTGCACATGCACTGTGGGACATTGACCGCGAGGTTGTGGTCAGCCATATGCAAAAACTGTCCGATCTGGAGATGGTGGGCTTTGTGAAGGTCCATGTGCAGACCACGGATGAAGTGCTCAAGGTCGGAAATGACGCACTGCAAAGCGAAAGGGCGTCTTACCATTCCTTGATTTACTCGCCCGATGTGCGCAAGCAGTTGCTCGGCACGCTCGAGGTTTGGGCGGATCCCGATCATTACCATCACATGCTCTGGGCATCGCAACTGCGCGTCGTTCCGGGCTATCTGGTGTTTACGATCTTGATGTGTCTGATGGTGGCTTGGGTGATGCGCCGTGACTTGGGGATGCCTTTGCGGCAAATCGCTGATTTTGTGCGCAACCTCAAACCTGAAGAGCTGAACCAGCCTTTGCAGATTCGCCGCCCGCCCAGAGAGCGCTCGGATGAGATCGACATGGTCACGCAAGGGTTTCACCATCTGCAGCATGCCTTGGACCGTCACATCAAAGATTTGGATGGTTTGGTCAAAGAGCGCACGGCCGAGTTGTCTTTGCTCGTGGACGAAGTCAAGCGCTTGTCGCAAATCGATGTCTTGACGGGGGTCTATAACCGCCGTGCCATGGAGTTGCGCCTGCCGCTGGATTTGGAGCGTTGCGCGCGTTACGGACGCCCGTTCTCGGTCATCTTCACGGACATTGACCACTTCAAGCGCATCAATGACCAGTTTGGACACGCTGTCGGTGACGCTGTGCTCAAAGACGTGGCCAAGCGCTTGCAAGAGAGCCTGCGTGCCAACTTGGATTGGGTCGTGCGTTTCGGCGGTGAAGAGTTCGTGATTTTTATGCCTGAAACTGAGGGCGTGCACGCTGTCGAGGCGGCGCAGCGCCTCGCACAGTCCTTGCGCAGCTCGCCATGGGAAGGGCAGGGTGCGACTTTGTTTTTAACCTGTAGTTTTGGCGTAGCGCAATATCGCGATGGAGATTCGATGGATCGTTTGCTGGAGCGTGCAGATGCCTTGCTCTACCAAGCCAAAGCCAACGGGCGTGATCGTGTCGAAGCGGATATTGGTATGGGCGCTGCCCCCATACAGGACCGCACAGATTGATAGGCAGCAGCTAAAACAGCTCAATGTCTTCGTGCGTGATGGATGGCTGCTGCAGCAGCCCCTGTGCGAGCACAGCCTCGTAATGGCAAATCTGGTTGCGGCCGTTGGCTTTGGCGTAATAGAGGGCCTGGTCAGCATGGCCTAATAACTCGACGGGCGATGAGCCATGTGCGCCTGAAAATCCAATACTGACAGTCACATGCCCCAATTGAGGAAAAGCATACTGTGCAACTTGGGCGCGGAAATTTTCTAGCAAGGCATGTGCATGTGGCAGTGCCATCGGCGGCATCAACACCACAAACTCTTCACCACCAAAGCGAAACATGCGGTGCTGCGCCGTGAAATTCTGGCGCAATAAATTGGCCACCAAAATCAAGACTTCATCGCCAAACAAGTGCCCGTATCGGTCGTTGACTTGCTTGAAGTAATCGATGTCAATCACGGCCAGCCAGGCAGATGACTCTGCAGAAGCTGTGTGATGGGCCGTCAGGCGCAGGAGGTGCTCCTCAAAGGTCTTGCGGTTCAGCAAGCCCGTTAAAGCATCGCGCTCGCTGTAGTCCAGCAAACTTTGGTAGTTGCGGTAGACGCTGAAAACGCCGGTAATGACATCCAACCGGTTTTTGCGGAAAGCCTGGCTCTGGGTGATTTCAATACAGGCATGGACATGGTTTTGTCGCCACACGGGCAGCCACAGAACATGTTGCCGGTGTCCCAGTTGCGCTGTGGCCTGGGGGTGCTGCTCAAGCACACAGTGGTGCAAGGCTGGCAAAGATGGCAGAGGCTGCAGCTGAGGGTCTTGCAAAATGTCCAGATCTACACTTTGAAACTGGCCGTCTTGACGCCAGACACGAGGTCTGAACCAATATTGGCCCTCGATTTGGGCCAACTCCAGGGTGCGGACGTCCTCAATATAAGAAAGCTCCAAAAACGTGGACAAGACCGAAATTTCTAAGCGCCAGTGATCACGCTGGCCGGTCATCTGTACAAGATTTTGGAGCAGATGCATGCGGGATAAGCTTAGCGTTTGATGAACACCAGATCCCAGACACCATGGCCGAGCCGCAAGCCGCGATTCTCAAACTTGGTCAAGGGGCGGTAGTCAGGCTTGGGTGCATAGTCTGTAGCTGAATTGACCAACTGAGGTTCAGCACTCAGCACTTCCAGCATTTGCACGGCATAAGGCTCCCAATCTGTGGCGCAGTGGATATAGCCACCAGGCTTGAGCTTGCCTGCCAATTTGGCCACCAGTGGAGACTGGATCAACCGGCGTTTGTTGTGCTTTTTCTTGTGCCAAGGATCGGGAAAGAAGATGTGCACACCATCCAGGCTCGCTTCCGTCAGCATGTGGTCGATCACTTCGACAGCGTCGTGCTGCAAGATGCGAATGTTGTGAATATCTTGCTCACCAATACGCTTGAGCAAGGCACCCACGCCGGGTTCGTGCACTTCGCAGCACAGAAAGTTATCTTCAGGGCGTACGCTTGCAATATGTGCCGTGGCTTCACCCATGCCGAAACCAATCTCCAAGATCAGTTTGCCAGTGCGGCCAAAAGCAGCATCGGCTTGCAAAGCAGCTTGCTGGTAGGGGAGGATAAAGCGAGGCCCTAAATCTTCAAACGCTTTGGCTTGGCCTGTGGTGACGCGACCTGTGCGTCGCACATAGCTGCGAATGGTTTTGGGAAATGCCACGTCGGCTGGCGGCTGGCCAGCACTGCTGGCCTGAGGCACATTGGCTTCAGGCTCGGAAGGGGAAATGTTTTGATGCTCAGTCACGGAAGTCATTGTAAGTGGCCTGCCATATTCGCACCCAGTGGCCGAGCGCTTCAGACACTGAACTGTCAGGACTTGCTGAGGGCAAGCCTAGCACTTGCGCGGCAGCGCTGAGGACCTGCAAAGGTGAGGAAGTGTCAACGGCCGGGGCACCATGCTGTTTGGACAGTTTGGCGCCATCGGCCATGCGCACCAAGGGGGTGTGCAAATAGCGTGGTGATGCAGCTTGCAAAGCGTGCTGCAAAAGCAGTTGACGTGGCGTGTTGTCGGTCAGATCTTCACCGCGCACCACATGGGTGATGCGCTGCAGTGCATCATCCACCACCACAGCCAATTGGTAGGCATACAGTCCATCGGCGCGCTGCAAGACGAAGTCGCCTGCGACACAATGAGGGTCTTGCCGCTGTGTCCCTAAACGCCTGTCATGCCATATCAGTTGTTGGCCTTGGATGTGAAAAGGCAGTTTGGGGCGCTCACATGCAGGCGAAGTTTGCAGTGCCTCGAAATACTGCTCTAGGCGAAAACGCCAACTACGGGCGGGCAAACCTTGGAGACCGTGGCGACAGATACCTGGGTACGGGCATTCAATATTCTTGATAGTCTCTAACCCATGCTGCTCGAAATAGAGTGCCAATGACTTGCGCGTGCACGCGCAGGGGTAAGCCAGATGGCGTTCGCGCAAATTTTCTAGCGTTTGAGCATAGTGGGCGTGACGCTGAGATTGCCACACCACGGGTTCATCAGAGGTCAATCCGCACTGCGCGAGTTGCTGCAAGATCCAGTGGTCTGCGCCCGGTTGACACCGAGGGGGATCGATGTCTTCGATGCGTACCAGCCATGTGCCTTCATGGGCACGCGCATCCAGCCAACTGGCCAAGGCGGCTACAAGCGAGCCTGCATGCAACGGACCCGTGGGCGAAGGGGCAAATCTGCCGCGATATGAAGCCATGAAACTGCAAGCGCGAGCTTTAAGAATGGAGGCAGGTGCGATGCTGGTGCAGCAAGGCTGCTTGGGTGGTCGGGCTGGCAAGCTGTTCAAGCCACCAAGACAGAGCCTTGCCAGTACCCAATGCATCGGGTTTTTTCCAAGCGTAGCGCATGCGCAATTGGCGGGCAGGACGTGAGACTTGTCGCAGCGTCAGCCTTCCAGCCTCTACATAGGGGCGAGCCATGCTTTCAGGCAGAAAGCCACAGCCCAAGCCACGAATTTGGGCATCTATCTTGGCCTGAACGCTGTCGACGGTGAAAGTGGGTTGGCCTGCCAGCAAGCCCATTGAGGTAGGGTCTTGCACACCAGAGTCTGCGACCACCACGATGCGGTGTTGCTGCAGCGCTTCATCTGGAATCGGAGTGGAAAATTGAGCCAATGGGTGATGGGGAGCGACCGCAAAAACAAACTGAATATCACCCAGCTCTGCAAACTGCAAACCACTGATGGCTGAGCCAGTCGCAGTGCTGATGCCAAGGGCCAAGTCTGCTCTTCCGGTTGACAAGGCTTCCAATGGGCCAGAGAGAACACCTGTAGACAGCTTCAGTAGCGTGGGCGCTTTTAAGTCATCAAAAGCTTCCACCAGGTCAAACAACACATTTTGCGCAATCACGCCATCCGCGATGATGGAAAGCATAGGCTCCCAGCCTGTGGCTACTCGCCGCACGCGGTGGGCTACTGCGTCGATATCGTTAAGCAGACGGCGGCCTTCTTGCAACAAGGCCTGTCCAGCCAAGGTGGGTTGTGCTTGGCGTGCGCTACGGTCAAACAGCAGCACATCCAGCGCTTCTTCCATAGCGCGGACGCGGTAAGTCAAAGAACTGGGCACCAGGTGAAGCTGTCTTGCTGCTGCGGCAAAGCTACCGGTCTCGGCAATGACTTGCAGCATGGCCAAGCTGTCGGGGGTGAGGACGTCTCGAGGGTGCGGCATGGAGGACTGTGTGTTCAATTCCTTTGAATGATGCCATCAAAGTTAATGTGCACCATTCAAAGCTCCAGCTTTTACAGTGAGCGTATCCAAAATTTGAGCAAGATAAGGAGTCGCTATGCTGCACATCCGTAAGTCCTATGAGCGAGGCTACGCTGATCACGGTTGGCTCAAGTCATTCCACAGTTTTTCTTTTGGGTCTTACGTTGACCCTGCGCATATGCAATGGGGCAATCTCCGGGTGCTCAATGAAGACCGGATTGCGCCAGGGACTGGTTTTGGTGCCCATCCCCACCAGGATATGGAAATCGTCAGCTATGTCGTGGAAGGGGCTCTGTCACATCAGGACAGTATGGGAAACGTTCAGACCATCTTGCCTGGAGATGTACAGCGTATGACAGCGGGCCAAGGTGTGGTGCACAGCGAGCATAACCACTGCGCCGATCGAGAGACGCATTTCCTACAGATCTGGTTTTTGCCAACGCGCACAGGATTACCTGCCAGCTACGAGCAAAAGCACTTCAGTGCTGCCAGCAAGACCCATCAACTCAAGCTCGTGGCATCGGTGGATGGTGGTGCGGATGTGGTCACCCTCAACGCGGATGTGCGTATGTATGCCTGTATTTTGCAGGCGTTTGAGGGTAAGGCTGCCTCGGTGGAGCATGTACAGGACCCCCGCCGCAATGCTTATGTGTTTGTCCTTCGTGGGGCGCTCGAAGTTGCGGGCAAAAAGCTGACAGCAGGCGATGCCTTGCTTGCTGAGAATGAGGATCGGCTGGTTTTATCCGCCCAAACAGATACGGAGTTTTTGCTTTTCGATCTGGCCTCCGCAGATTAATTCACCTTATGAGGTCTACTATGAATCACAGCAACGCATGCTCAGCCATCGCGCTGGTTGGTCGCATTTTGATGGCGTGGTTGTTTGTACCGGCTGGCTTTAGCAAGATTGCAGGGTTTTCGGGCGCTGTGGGTTACGCCGCTTCAGTGGGGATGCCATTGCCAGAGATAGCCGTGGGCGTGGGCTTGGCCATCGAGTTGATTGGGGGGCTGATGTTGTTGCTGGGCTGGATGACACGCCCTGCTGCAGCGGTGTTGGCATTGTTTACGCTGGTGGCCAGTTTCTTCTTCCATGCGTATTGGTCGCTACCTGCAGATCAGGCGATGATGCAGCAGCTGCTCTTTACCAAAAACATTGCTGTCATTGGGGGTTTGTTGGCATTTGTGGCTTTTGGGGCGGGACGTCTAAGCATGGATGCTCGACATCGCATCGCTTAAACAAGATCGTTGACAAAAAAGGAGCTGCCTTTGGCAAATCCTTTTTTGTGAGTCGGTCAAAGTGAATTTTCAGTCACGCACCAAGACGCTTTTGAGGCGATGTGCCAGCTGAGAAACCGCTAAAGCGGCGGCTGAGCCAGGCATGGTTTTCACCAGCAATTGTCGTCGCATGACCGCATCTTTGACGGACTGGTCCACGGGGATATCACCCATATGGATCAGGCGCAAGGGCTGGCCCGAGTGGGTGGTGACAAAGCGATTGAGTACTTGCTGCAACTGACCTGTGATGGCTTGACCATCGCCAGGGCGCGCAGTCTGGTTCACGAGCAACCGAATATTTTGGCGCTGCTGTTGGGTCGCCAAAATCTTGATGGCCGCATAGGCATCGGTCAGCGAAGTAGGCTCCAGCGTGGCCACCAACATGACTTCGTGGGCCAGTGAAACAGTGAACAACACGATGTCCGAGATACCTGCGCCGGTGTCCAACAAAATCAGGTCATACCTTGGGCTGAGGGCCTCTAGTACTTCGATCAAATGATTGCGCAACTCAGGCGTCAGACGCGAATAGTCCGCCGTGCCCGAGCCTGCCAACAAGGCATCAAAGCCACCAGTTGTCGAAATAATGGCGTCTTTGAGCTGGGCTTTGCCTATAAAAACATCGTGCAGCGTGACCTTGGGGTTGAGGTTGAGCACAACGTCTAAATTGGCCAAGCCAAAATCAGCGTCCAGTACCAATACGCGCAAACCGTGCCGTGTGAGGGAGGAGGCAAGATTGGCCGTTAGGAAGGTTTTGCCAACACCACCTTTGCCGCTGGTGACCGCGATGATCTGGGCTCCGCCGCGATGCACGGCACGCACATCGGACCCCGGCACAGTGTTCTGTGTCGTGGTATGAGGTGGTAAGAGCACATCATTCATGAAGGCAGACTTTCTGAGAAAGATTGCGGCAGCAAGCGTAAAGCCAGATTCCCTTTAACACCGACAGCGAACGGCGGGAAACCCAATAGCACCTGTTGAGGCAAACACACCTTGATAAAGTGCAAAACTTTGTCAGAGGGCGTGGGCGGCGGTTGTAGGAGCAATTTAATTTGTCGATATTTTGCAACAAGAAATTGCCTCAGATAGGTTCTTCACATGCGAGTTAACGCAGAACATCACACTATTGCCAAGTGTTATCGGTACTGGGTGAGTACTCGTAGATTAGGGTTTTCTCTTCTGCAGTTACGGTACTGTCTCTGGTAGTGATCTGGTCAATGCAGATAGGGCGCAGAGCAGAGGTCTGCCGCAATTGAAGCCATGTGCGCTCGATCCACAATGCACTGCTGCTGTGCAGCCAGTCCATGGCATAGGCACCGCCAATGCGGCACACCGGCTCAGCAAGGTCATGCTGTGTTTGTAATTGGGCCAAAGCGTCTCGGAACTTGCGTGCCCAACGCTCACCGCTGGAAGGCAAACAATTGGGAATCAAGACGGCAAACACGTGCGCATCGAGGACGACGCAATCACATCCAGCCTGCCTAAGTGGCGTTCCATGCTCCAGCGCCAGCTGGGTCATGGGGTATGTGGAGTCAGCATGGCCGAAAGAGGGGCTGAAATGCAGCATCAGCAGCAAGCTGGTGTCGCCCGTGACGGCCACGCGTGCCAATGTGGCGTCGAGCTTGTGCCGCAAAGCCGTAGTAGACAAGCAGCCACGCGCCAGTGCGGGTAAAGCAAGATGCGGCTTAGTCCATCTGGGCATCGTGGCACTTCGAGCAAAGGGCTTGAATCAAGAACGCAGCATGCATGAAAAAGTCTGGTTCTAGGGGTGGCAAAGTCGGGAGCAAAATTGCTTAATAAAGTGTAGCAGCCAAGCTTCTGTATGAAATTTTTAATGCTTCCGAGGTGCCGCAATCTGGCGCAAAAAATCCAATGCTGCGGCATTGGTGCGGTACAAATGCAGATCGGCCCCTGGGGCAAGTGCTCCTGATCGATCCAAGATATTTTGAATGGGTAGCTTCAGCCCACCAATGTGCAAAGACTTGCCTTGCTGGCGCAAGCTGTGTCGCAGACGCATAAAGCTCTCGACCCCAGTCACATCAATCCGGTTAATGGGCTGCGCATCGATGAAGACAGCCTGCAGCGCAGGGTTGGTTTGCAGCGTGTCGTGAATGTGGCGCTCCAGCGCACTGGCAGAGGCAAAATCCCATTCAGCATCCAGGCGCAATGCCAGCACGTGGGCGGAGATCGGCGGCAAGTTCCAAATATGCCGTGAGCGCAAACTGCCGTCCGCATGCTCGCCCACTTCCACGATGCGGGGGTGCAGGCGTTGGTAGAGAAAGTAGCACAAGCTCATGAGCACGCCTGTGAGAACGCCCCAATACAGGCGTGGTGCTGTGGCCAGTGTGAGCAACAGCGTCAGCACCGCAATGCCGCCTTCGACCTTGGAAATCCGAAACAGCGCCAGCAAGCTGCGCGGACGAATCAGATTGATCACGGCGGCCACAACCACCGCAGCCAGTGCGGCTTGCGGCACGTGATAGAGCATGGGTGTAAGCCACAGCACCGTAACCAAAATCATGCCAATGGCAAACACCGTGGCCCAACCCGTTTTCGCGCCCGAATGCAGTGTCACGGCCGAGCGTGAAAACGATCCACTGATGGCAAAGCTGCCGCTCAGGCCCGCCACCACCTTGGCCATGCCTTGAGCGATTAAATCTTGGTTCTCATTCCATCGAGTGCCGGCCAGACGGTGCTCGACTTGGGCGCTGGAAGCCACTTCTAAGAAGCTGACCAAGCTGATCATCAAAATGGGCAATAGCAGACGCGACCAGTCCTCGCTGGAAATGAAAGTGGGCAGGGCTAAAGTGGGCAGGCCTGCTGGCAGGTGGCCCACGATGTTGCCGTCGCGCTCTGCATATCCCATGGCATAGCTTATGCAGGCGCACAGGACAATCATGACGACCGCAGCCGGCCAGCGAGGTGCCCATCGTTTCAATGCCAACAGCAAACACAAGCCGCTAACACCGAAAACTGGTCCCATAGGGTCAAAGTGTGACCAACTCGGGTCGTGTGCCAAAGCGTTCCATGTGCTGCGAAGTCCCAATAAATCTGGCAATTGAGACAGAAGAATCAGCACGCCTGCCGCTTGGGTGAAACCATTGAGCACCGGAGAGGTCACCAAATTCACTAACCACCCAGCCCTGATCATGCCCAGCAGCCATTGGATCAGCCCTGCAGCAATGGCCATCCAAGCGGCCAAGGCCACCCAGTGCGCACTGCCTGGCTCAGCCAGACCTGCAAGTGACGCGGCAATCAACAAGCTGGTCAGCGCAGTTGGACCCACGCCCAAGCGAGGCGTAGCACCCCAGAGCACAGCAACCAGCGATGGCAACAAGGCTGCGTAGATGCCTGTGACCAATGGCATGCCTGCCAATGCTGCATAGGCAACCCCTTGAGGCAGCAGCATCAAACCTACCGTGATGCCCGCAGTCAATTCGTTGCGCACCAGCGCAGGGTGAGGGCGGGGCCAAGCCAGAAAGGGGAACCACTGAGTAAGTCGCATAAGAAAGATATTGTCGTGGCAATAGGGATGTTGCTTCGCCAAGCAATTGATGGGCTCACTGTTGAGCAAGGGGTAGCAACGATAAAAACCCACACGTGAAAATGAATGGCGCAGCGAGGTTTTGCACACAATCTTTTGTCATCGACGGCAACCAGAGGGTCAGACAACCCATGGCTTTTGTGCATGCTCCTATTGCTGCAGGCAGTGATTTCGTGCTTGTCCTACGGTGAGTTCGGTGCTCTCCCACCAGTTGTAACAGAGCT